>JANLOX010000062.1:0-2747 GCA_031366795.1 Candidatus Eiseniibacteriota bacterium
CGCAGCGAGACGGTGATGATTTGCAGGATCGGGTAAACAGTCATGACGCAGCACAGCAGCAGGAAGGCGTGCGTGATGACCGAGAGGATCTGGCGGCGTGTGCGGTCGCGGCTCATTTACCGGGCCTCCACCATCTTGGTCCGGCGCAGCGTGAACACCACGAAGCCGAACAACAGCAGGAACACCACCACCGAGAACGCCGCGGCGTAGGAGTACTGGTAGTAGGTAAAGGCGATCTTGTAGACGTAGGTCACCAGAAAGTGCGTGGAATCCGCCGGCTGGCCGCCGCGCGAGACGAGCCAGATCACCAGCATGTTGTTGAAGGTCCAGATGGTGACGAGCAGTACCGCCGGCGTCAGCACGGGCATCAGCTGGGGAATGGTAATCGAGCGAAACTTCATCCACGCGCTCGCGCCGTCGAGGTCGGCGGCTTCGTAGAGTTCCTTGGGGATCGCCGTCAGGCCGCCCAGGCACACGATCATCATGAACGGGAAGCCGAGCCAGATGTTGGCGATGATGGGGGCGAGGAATGCCCAGAACGGATCGGATTGCCAGGGCACGGCGGGCAGGTGGAGCCAGCGCGAGAGGATCTGGTTCACCGCGCCATACTCGTAGCTGAACATGCCGCGCCAGGTCAGCGCCGAGATGTACTGCGGCATCGCCCACGGCAGGATCAGGATCGTGCGGTAGATGGCGCGGCCCTTGACCGGCCCCGTCAGCACCATCGCGAGCAGCAGGCCAATGCCGACGTGGAAGATGATGTTGAGCGCCGTCCACACCAGCGACTTGCCCAGCATCGTGTAAAAGATGGGCTCCGACAGCACCTTCCAGAACTGCGTCAGCCCCACGAACTTGTGGTCCGTGAAGTGGTACAGGTTCATGTTCCGGAAGGCGAGCCAGAAGTTGTAGAGCAACGGGAACAACACCACCCCGATCATGACGATCAGGGCGGGCAGCACGAGCATCGCGATGAAGCGGCCCGGAGCCCGGAGCATGGCGACTAGTTCTTCATCGCCGCGATCTGCTTCACCGCCGCCGCCTGCATGTCGTGCGCGGCCTGCTCCGGCGACTTCACGCCGTTCATGACGTTCTGCATTTCGGGGCGCATGACGTCCCACAGCACGCGCATCTCGGGTACCACCGGCATGCGCCGTCCCTTCTCGATAGCCAGCTTGGACGCCTGCAGCAGCGGGTCGGCCGAGAGGTCGGCGTTGTCGTACGCCTCCTGCGAGCTGGGCAGGATGCCGAGCGACTTGGCGTCGCGCAGTTCCGCGGCGGGCGAGGTGAGGAAGGTGAGCAGCTTGATCACCGCCGGCAGCTCGGCTTCCTTCACGTTCACGCTGATCGAGTAACCCTTGCTCGCCACCATCGGCTTGGCCCAATCGCCACCGGGCAGCGGCGGGATCGGCGCAATACCGAGATCGATGCCGGCGTCGCGATAGCCCTTCCACGACCACGGTCCGTTCACCAGCATGGCCGCCTTGCCTTCCTTGAACAGCGTCTCGGCGCCCTGGTAGTCGGACTCCTTGGGGCTCACCTTGTACTGGTCGCGCAGCGAGCGCAGGAACGCCAGCGACTTGACCATCGCCGGGTTGTCGAGTGTCGGCGCGTTGGCCGCGTCCATGACCCAGCCGCCGTAGCCGGCGTAGAACGGCACCAGCCAGTAGGGCTCGGTGTTGTTCATCACGAAGCCGTAACGCGTCAGCTTGGGATCGCTCGAGACCTTCGTGTTCGCCTTGGCGATGCTCAAGAATTCGTCGGCGGTCACCGGGGCCTTGGGCACCATCTTCTTGTTGTAGCAGAGCACCAGGTGGTTGCCGATCTGGTCGGGTGCGGCGTAGAGGTGGCCGTCGAGCGTGTCGAGCGAGGCGGGAACGAAGCGGTCGAAGAAGCCGGCCGGCAGCGTGGTCTCGAGTGGGCGGATCAGCTTGAGCAGCGACAACGGCCCGACCTGGTCGGAGGGACCGAACACGAGTTGCGGCCCGCCGCCCGCGGAGGCGGCGGTCTGGAACTGCGAGCGCAACTGCTCGGTGTCGTAGGGCACGTGCTGGATCACGACTGTCGTGTCTTGCTGCTGGTACTCGGCGATGTTGGTCTCGAAGCGCTTGCGCTCTTCCGGGTCCATCTGTTCCCAGTTCACGATTTTGAGCTTGCCGGCCTTTGCCTTGGGCGCACACGACGACAACGACAGCAGCAGTGCCAAGGCACTGAGTCCAAGCATCAGCCAGCGGGGGATTCTCGACATGGGAGCGGTCTCCAGAACGCGCGACTCAAGGACGGCCAAAAAGCGAGCCCCGCTGCCGGACCGGCCGCGGGGCTCGCTCACATCCCGACCGACGTCAGGGCACGACGATAAAACGCTTTACCTGAACTTCAGGACCGCGCGAGAGTCGCACGAAATAGAGACCCGGAGCAAGCCGCGCCCCGCGCGAGTCGTGGCCATCGAACGCTGTCGTGTGCTGCCCCGCCGCCTGCTGCCCATGCGCGAGATTGCGCACCACGCGCCCGCTCAGGTCGTAGAGGTCGAGGCCGATGGCGGCGCCGCCCGCAGGGACCGCGTACGAGATCAACGCGCCCCCCATACTCGGGTTCGGTACGATCGAGCGCAGGGCGAGTGCTAAGCCGCGCTCCCGTCCATCGACCGCAACAGGCAAGCCCTGGAACGCGGCGCTGGTCTGCGGTTGCAGGTTCGCGTAGCAGCTGCGGTCGGCGATGCTGCTCGCCACCACCGTATAGGCGCGGTAGGC
>JANLOX010000126.1:0-15365 GCA_031366795.1 Candidatus Eiseniibacteriota bacterium
AGAACGCTGCGATGCACAAGCACGAATACGGCGGCTGCGCGGTCATCCCCGGATCGAACATCCGTATCGGCGCCTGCGGGATGGCGGAGGACGCGCCATCGCCACTCGAGCTTTGCGCCGCGCAGGACCGGCTTCGTCGAACAGACGAGGGCCGAGTTCTGTCCGATTGCCTCGGCGTGAATCCACGTGCCGGCGGAATCCCGCTGCACGGTGTAGCGCGTGTGTCCTCTGTAGCAGAGTTCCTTCCACTCGCGGTCCAACGCGAGCGTCGAGTTCCAGCCGAGCAGAATCACGGTGGCGAGCGCCAGTGACGACTTCACGACGAGTAGCTTCTCGCGAGCACACGTGCCGGAACGCCCACGTAGTGCATGCTCAGGAGTGCTGCGTTTCGAGCGAGCTGTGGCCCTGGCCCCGTCGCGACGAAGCGCCGCGCGGACGTTGTGACGGAGGCGTTGACGCGAATGAGCTTGCCCTGCCGAGCGAGCGCGAGTGCAAACTCCACGTCTTCAAGAATGGGTTCGTCGCGGAACCCACCCACGGCCTCGAACGCGGATCGTGCACAAAAGATGGCCTGATCTCCGAAGAACGCCGTACGCCACGGGATCCAACTCAGCGCCGAGAGTATCTGGAGCACCGGGTGATTCACGTCGAACTGCAGTCTAAACGCCCCACCCACGACGCCAGGGCGTGCGAACGCCCGCTCAATGGCGAGCGTTGTCTCACCGGGGAGGCGGGTGTCCGCGTGCAGGAACAGCAGGACCCCTCCCCGACTCGCGGCGGCGCCACGATTCATCTGGTCACCCCGCGAACTTCTCGGACAGTCGACCCAGATCACATCCGGGTGTCGGCGTTTCACCTCACGGCAGATTTCCATCGCCTCGCCGTGTGCTGCCACGACGACCTCCCCCGCAAGCTCGAGCGAGGAGAGGGCCGCGAGGCACGCAAGCAGCGTCTCGCCCTCGTTCCGGGAGGGAATGATGATCGAGATCACGTCACAGTACTCCCGGCGACATCGGAGGAACGGCGTCCGCGCGTCACCATGACCCGTTGAGGGACCAGTCGTAGTCGAGAAACCGCACGGGCAGCTTGGGGGCGAACTTGTCTTTCCGGGGCCAGTGCTTCTCGATGAACGCCTGGACGCTTCCCGCCGCCGTCTTGAAGTCGTCGCCGTACCACTTGAAGATCGACGAGACCTCGAGCCGATGGGCAGGATCGATGTGATTTCGCGCGGGGTCGATGAGGAAACGCACGGTTGCCTGTTCCAGGGTCGCATCGAGGGCAGCGGCCGTCAGAGGGTGCTCGGGTAATACAGGGCAACTCGCCGAGGCGCAGTTGAGAACGAAGTGAACGCGGGGCTCATGGAAGCGGGCACGCAGGATCCCGTGCTCGATATCGTTCAAGGACAGTTTCTTTCCGGCCACGATGAATGTCTCGCGAAAGAAGCCCAGTGTCGGCACCCCTAGCGTCTTCCCGACATCCAGTACGCTTCGGAGTTTCGGGTGGTGGATGACGCCGTCGAGCACCCGGGCGTTGTAGACGTTTACCCAGAACGCGATTTGCTCCTCACGCGGCCAACCATCCGGGTTCGCTTCCCGGGTCGTGGCCAGATAGCGTTCGAGGGGGCCCGGATCGGCGGCAAGCGCCCCATAGTCGACGCGGCCATCGTGCAGATGTGCTCCCAGCACGGTGTCGAATGCCGCCTGCGAAAAGGTCTCTGCGCTCACGATGGGAGCCCACGTGAGGAGAACGAGCGACAGCAGGATCCCAGCAACGCGCACCACTTCGTGGCATGCACACTCGTCGCCTGCCCGCGCTCGCGGGTCCAAGAATCGTTCCATCGCAACCTCCAGAAGATGCGTCTCACTCTGCCAGCGCGCCGCCGCATGACGAGCCTGTTCCCGCCGTGCATCCGAAGCAGTGTGGCCCGGTTCGCACCCGGCGCCGGATTTCGCCTGTGGCCAGCAGGCCGGTCAGCGTGTCCGGGGCGCCATGGTCCACCGGCATATCGAGCATCTGGTTGAAGTCGCAGTCGTAGAGCCTCCCGTCCCAACCGACTGAGAGGTACGTCCGACACATGACGCCGCCAGCCGCGGCGGGATTGAACGACTGCACCAGTAGATCCAGATAGGATTTGAGGTTTCCGGTGCGCTCGAGCCATTCGAGATAGCGACTGATCGGCATGTTCGTGATCGTGTAGAGACGATCGAAAGAGACGCCATGTCGGGACTCGAGCTCCAGCTTGTAGTCGCGCTCGAGCGAGATCTGGTTGCCCGGCAGGAATGCTCCCACGGGATTGTGGACCAGATTCAACAACAGCCCTCCACCCCGGGCGTAGCCAGCAGCGTTGAGCCGGCGCAACGCCTCGATGCTCTTGGCGAATACCCCGCTGCCGCGCTGCGCATCGGTTCCCGCACTCCTGAATGAAGGCAATGACGCGATCACTTCGACTCGATGCTCCGCCAAGAATTCCACGAGGTCAGCCTGTGGCGCCGTCAGGAGGATGGTCAGGTTGCACCGATCGATCACGTGGCGGCCCAGTGCCCGTGCTTCCTGCACCAGCCAACGGAACTGCGGGTTGAGCTCCGGCGCGCCCCCAGTGAGGTCGAGTGTCGGAATCGGATGCCGGCGCAGCACCTCGATCACCTGCTCGGCCGTCTCGCGCGTCATCACCTCGCGCCGATCAGGCCCCGCGTCCACATGGCAGTGGACGCAAGTCTGGTTGCAGAGTTTCCCGACGTTGACCTGCAGGACCTGGACGCCGTCGACCTCGAGCAGTGGCAGTTGATGCTGCCGAAGCACATCGTCGAAACTCGGCACTCCAGCGTCGCCGAGGATCCTGAGCTGCCGTTCTGGGCTCGCGAGTGGATGGGCGCTGCTGGCGAGGCTTTGCATCAGTTCTGGTCTCCCGGGCTCACATGCTCAGCTTGGCGGCGACATTTCGCATCTGTACGCCGTGAACCATGCTCGCTCCGCCACGGATGGCGTTCGCGACGTGAACCGCTTCTGTCATCTGGTCAAGATCAGAGCCCTGCTGAAGGCACGAGTGCGTGTAGGCGTCGATGCAATACGGGCACTGAACGGCGTGGGCGACCGCGAGGGCGATCAGGCTCTTCTCGCGTTCGGTGAGAGCGCCGTCCTCGAAGACAGCGTCGTAGTACTCCTTGAACTTGGCCCACAACTCGGGCCGATTGCGACCCATGTCCGAGAAGTGGCCAAGATCCTCAGGCTTGTAATAGCTCTCCACGTAATCCTCCCGCGGGGGCTCGGGTTGCGGCTCCCTCCAGTGGGTGCATTGGAGGTCGCCGGTGTTACAGTCGGAATGGGCCGCACGAAGGGGCCTCCGGCCCATTAGGGAACCCGGGGCGGGCAGACGTCCCACGGACGAGCTCGCGAGCGATGATGAGACTTGAGCACCGGAGTTCCAAGCATGCATGATCAGGAGTTGGTCACCCGCCTCCGAGGCGGCGACGAGGCAGCGTTCCGAGAGCTCGTCGTCAAGTATCAGGGGCGTCTGACCCGGCTGGCCCGTTCCTTCTGCCGGAATGATTCTGTGATCGAGGAGGCGGTCCAGGAGACCTGGCTCGCGGTGATCAAGGGTATCCATGCGTTCGAGGGCCGGGCGCCCCTCCAGTCCTGGCTCTTCAGCATTCTGGTCAACCACGCGCGCAAGCTCGCGGTCCGTGAACAGAAGCATTCTCGGGCAGCCCAGGGAATGTCCCCCGCCGGAGAACCGCACGAGGACCCTGTCGAAAGCGCTGACCCCGGCGGCGCCGACGAACGGGAGCCGGGCATGGGTCCACGGGGCATGTGGGAGACCCCCCCGGCACCCTGGGGGTTGGAGAACCCCGAGTCGGTCCTCCTGAGCCAGGAGACCCTCCGAGTCATCGAACAGGCACTCGAGGACATGCCCGAAGCCCAGCGGCGCGTGGTGCTGCTACGGGATGTCGAGGGAATGACCGCGGAAGAGGCGTGTAACATCCTCGGGGTTTCTGGAACAAACGAGCGGGTACTACTTCATCGGGGGCGGGCCAGGGTGCGTCGAGCACTCGATGTCTATTTGAAAGAGGGCGGTAGCAGCCCGACTCCCACGCGACATCTGAGGACCCGATCGACATGATGAACTGCGAACAAGTGACTCGCGCCGCCGGCGACTTCCTCGAGCGCAAGCTAAAGCTCCGCGATCGGATGGCGATCCTCATGCACATTGCGATGTGCCGGGGCTGTCGCGCCTATGTGGAGCAGATGCGCTTGACGATTCTCGGCCTGCGCTCCCTGAACAAGCCGCTGGGGGCGGGGCCGGAAATGGAATCGCTGCTCGATCGCTATCGCGACGAGATCAGACGCAAGGACAGCTGAGCCAAACGAACCGAGTTGCCCCGGGGCATGCTTCCGTCGCAGTGCTCGGGACAGTCGGGTCTGGCCTCCGTCTTCCCCCACCCGGTTCTATTCGACGCTCGTTGGGCAATGGGAGAACCATGGCTTGGATACTGATCTTCTCCGTAATCGCCATCGCCTTCGCGAACGGCGCCAATGACAATTTCAAGGGGGTCGCGACCCTCTACGGCTCCGGGACTGCGGATTATCGGCGAGCCCTGGGCTGGGCCACACTGACGACAGCGGCGGGCAGCCTTGTGGCGGTGGCACTGGCCGGCTCCCTGCTCGCCCGCTTCACTGGGAAGGGGCTGGTGCCGGACGCCCTCACGTCGGACCCCGTATTTCTTGCCTCGGTCGCAGGCGGCGCAGCCATCACGGTGCTGCTGGCGTCGTTTCTCGGTGCCCCGGTCTCAACTACCCACGCACTTCTTGGCGCCCTTGTCGGCGCGGGATTCGTTGCGTCCAGCGGCGCCCTCAGGATGACGGGGTTGACCACGACCTTCCTGGCTCCGCTGCTGATCTCACCGCTGCTCGCGGTCGGATTGGTGACGCTCGTCTATCCCCTGACGCGGCTCGTCGGCCGTCGTGCGGGGAACAACTCCGGGCTCTGCGTCTGCACGACCGAGGTTCAAGCCATCGCTCCGGCGGCGGCCAGCGGCCTTATTTCAGCATCGAGCGTGCCCATCACGATCGTGAGTTCCACGCGAGAATGCGCCGTTCACGGCCTCACTCCTACGCTTACATTGCCGCGAACCGTGGATGTTGCCCACTACATCAGTGCGGGTGCGGTCGGATTCGCTCGCGGCGTGAATGACACCCCCAAGCTGGTCGCGTTGCTGCTCCCGCTCCAGGTGCTGGGCCTGAGATGGGAGCTACCCATCGTGGCGGGCACGATCGCTCTGGGAGGGATTTTCGGGGCTCGACGGGTCGCACAGACCATGAGCCATCGCATTACAGCCATGACGCCCGATCAGGGCCTCGCGGCGAACCTCGTGACCTCAAGCCTCGTGCTCGTGGCTTCGCGGTTCGGGCTCCCGGTCTCGACGACGCACGTTTCGACCGGATCCCTGTTCGGGCTCGGTGCGGTGACGCGGGGAGCCCGGTGGAGCGTGATCGGGCGGATCGTATTCGCGTGGATCGCGACAATCCCCATCGCGGCTGCGTGCAGCGCGCTTCTCTGGCTGGGGCTTGCGAGGCACTGATGCGGAATGGAGTGATTGCGCGAGGCGCCATGCGCGGTGTCCTGCTCCTGGCAGCCGTGGCGGCAGGCGGAGCCGGATTCGTGAGTACGGCCGATGCCGGCGCGTGGAACCAGAACGCGGGCGCCTGGTTCTTCAAGATCGGGTATGACCAATGGGTCACGAGCCAACGATTCGATTCCTCGGGAACACGTGTGCCCTACCGGGACCCCGCGCCCCCGTTATTCTTGGACGAGTTCCGCTCCCGTGCACTGCGTGTCTACACGGAGTACGGGCTCACCCCGGTTACGACCGTGAGCGCGAGCGGGGGTTACGAGTGGTTGCGGTCGATAGGCGACGGGGCGGTCGAGCTCAGCTCAGGCCTCTCGGACCCTCGCTTTCAGGTCAAGCAGAGGATCTTCGAGGGTCCGGTCGCCGTTTCGATGTTCGGGGACGTGAAGTTGCCCATCGGTTCGCGCCGTCCACAGTCGCCCGCACTGGGCAGCGGTGCCATCGATTACGGAGGTGGAATTGCGGCCGGCGCGGCCCTGAGATCGCTGTACGTGAGCTCGGAGGTGGGGTACTTCGTGCGCGGCGGACGCCTCGCCGATCAGGTACCGCTTTCCGCAGAAGCTGGCTGGTCGATCAGGAGTGATCTCGTCGCCCGGGCCGGATTGCGCAGCGCGCTCGCATTGGAGGCGAGACCGGGGGGTCAGGCGGCCTTTGACCCGGCTCGCTCGAACTCGCGTGATCTCACGGCAAGTCTTGGGGTGGTACTGCGAGGAGATCCCCTGGATTTTGCCATCGAGGGTGAACGCGCGCTCGCCGGCAGGAACACCCTGGCGGGCGATCGCTTTTCGTTTTCGATCTGGCGTTCGAGCCGGCCGCGCAAGACCACACCCACGTCCCGTCCCGGAGAGAATACAGGAGAACCATGAGCTATCACGACACAACCCGCGCGCGCTATCGCGAGGCCGCACTCACCCCTCAGGCATCGCTCTGCTGCGCAGCGGGACCCGTGTTCCGGTTGCCCGGTCTCGAAGTCCCGGTCCAGATGTCCGAGATGAACTACGGGTGTGGGACAACCGTTCACATGCAGGATCTCTCGCCCGGCCTGGAGATCCTCTATTTGGGGGTGGGCGGCGGACTCGAGGCGCTGCAGTTCGCGTACTTCACGCGGCGGCCGGGATCAGTCATCGCGCTGGATCCCGTCCCGGAGATGCGAGCGAAGGCTGGCGCGAACCTGCGACTGGCCGAGGCTTCGAACCCCTGGTTTCGATCCGAGTTCGTGGAGGTCATGGACGGGGATGCTCTCGACATCCCGCTGCCCGATTCTCGCGTCGACCTCGTGGCGCAGAATTGCCTATTCAACATCTTCACCAGCACCGACCTTGATCGTGCGTTGAGCGAGGCAGCCCGGGTACTCAAGCCGGGCGGGCGCCTCGTCCTCTCCGATCCGGTGTGCGAGCAACCCATCCCCGATCGGCTCCGGGCAGACGAGCGTCTCAGGGCGGACTGCCTTTCGGGAGCGCTAACGCTCGAGACCTACCTCCAGAGGGTCGTAGCCGCAGGCTTCGGCACGGTCGAGATTCGGGGGCGTCGGCCGTACCGGGTTCTTGACCGGCGGCGGTACGGCGTCGAGCGGGATATCCTCCTCGAAACCGTGGAGGCCGTCGCATTCAAGCACCCCGTTGCCGAGGATGGTGCGTGCGTTTTCGCCGGCGAGACTGTGATCTATACGGGCGAGCACGAAGCCCTCGACGACGATCGGGGGCACGTGGTCTTGAGGGACGTCCCGCTCTCCGTGTGCAGGAAGACGGCGGCGAGATTCGCGGCGCTTGGACGCGGCGATATCCTGGTCACGCCCCCGACTTGGCACTACGCCGGCGGGGGATGCTGCTAGGCAGATATGCGGGAACGACGGGACGGGTCGAGTCGAGCGGTGGATGAGATGTAGGCATCGCCTGCTTGTCAAGAAGTGGCAAACCCCGGGTATCCGGTGTAACAGTGAGGGATCCGGGGGAACTGAACAGTCAGGTCCTGCTTCCTGACCCGGGGGACTCGAAACCGCCGGGTACCGAGCACCCAAGGGATTTCAAGCAAGTGCCGCCATCGGGAGGAATTCAAATGCATCGCGCCTTCGCCCTGTCCCTCGGCATGCTTGCCCTGACCTGCGCCGCAGCTTTCGCCGATCCTGCCGTTCGCGTGACCTACGTCGATGGCAGTCCGCAGGTCCAGCTTGAAGGCTCCTACGCGGGCAGCTACTACGTCGTCTACCGCGGAGACACGCCGAATTTTGGTTACCAGCTCATAACGAACGATCACGTGCTCTGTCTGGGCAGCTGCTTCGCGCAGGATTCCCAGGCAATTCCGGGGCACACCTATTACTACCGATTCGACCTCACGCCGCCGCAGGGAAACCCTGTGAGCTTCGGGCCATACGCGGTCCTGATTCCAGTGAACCCGGTCCGAGCCGCTCTATCCCCGAACCCCTCATACGGCGCCACACGTGTCACCCTTTCGCTTCCCGGGAGCGTGCGTGAGACTCCAGTACAAGCGAACGCTCGCGTCCTGGATGTCCAGGGCCGCACGGTTCGTGTCCTGCATGACGGCCCGCTCGCGCACGGCAGCACGACGCTGACTTGGGACGGTCGGGGCGACGATGGGCGGGATCTCGGTGCGGGGCTCTACTTCTTGCTGTTCTCGTCTCCGCTGGGCCGCTCGACGACGCGCGTCATTCGCGTCCGCTGATTCGCACCCTTACCTCGTACCGAGTTTCGACAAGGGCTGCTTCGACGCTCATCACCTCCCGGGTGGTGAGCGTATAATTGTTGCCGGCGCCACCCTTCACGTGTCCTGCGACCCCGCTTCATGGGCGGAAACGTATTCCTCCACCATCCGACTCCGATGGCGAGCGCCCAATCGGTAGCCACCCGCGTTCTGCTCCAAGCTCGCAGGAGAATGATCACGTGCCGGGACTGCTCACGCGCTACACGAGATGGCTCCACACCGGGTGGCCCGCCGGGCGCGTCGAGAAGCAGCCGATCGTCGGCACCGATGGGCGCACCAACGTCGCAGGGCTCTATATCTGCGGAGATCTCGCTGGCATCCCCCTGCTGAAGTTCGCCCTGGACTCGGGCGTACGAGCGGTACGCGCGATCAAGGAGGAACTGGGTTCCCCCCAGCGAAACAAGGATAACCAGCAGGACCTGATCATCATCGGCGCTGGCGTCGCGGGGATGGCAGCCGCGATCGAGGCGAAGCGCCAGGGACTGGCATTCAAAGTCTTCGAAACAGCAGAGCCGTTCTCGACGCTCGTCAACTTCCCGAAGGGCAAACCGATCTTCACCTACCCCAAGGAGATGCACCCTGAGGGGGAATTACAGGTCAACGCATCAATCAAGGAAGCGCTGCTCGAGGAACTGAAGGGACAGGTCGCGCGTGCCGGGATAGTAGTTACCTCCGGGCGAGCAGAACGCATCGAGCGGCGCGGCGACGTGCTGAGCATCCATGTCCAGGGAGGCGGGACGCTTGACGCACGGAGCGTCCTGGTCGCGATCGGGCGGAGCGGTGATTTCCGTAAGCTCGACGTTCCCGGTGAGAAGCTCGAGAAAGTCTACAACCGGTTGCACGACCCCGCCGACTTTCGGGGACGAGACGTCCTCGTCGTCGGTGGTGGCGACTCGGCGCTCGAGGCAGCGGTTGCGTTGAGCGAGGCCGGCGCGCGGGCGACTCTCTCCTACCGAGGCAAGGAGTTGTCCCGCGCCAAGAGCGAGAATGTCGCCCGGGCCGAAGAACTCTCTCGCGCGGGCCGGCTCTCGCTGCGACTTGGAACACGGCTGAAGGAAATCCGAGCCGGCGAGGTCGTGCTGCTCGGCGAAGGGGTCGAGCCGGAGACCCTCCCGAACGAAGTTGTCTTCAGCCTCATCGGTCGCGAGGCTCCCCTCGCGTTTCTTCGGCGCGCTGGCGTCCGCATCAGCGGGGACACCACTTGGAGCGGCCGGATCGCGCTGGTGCTGTTTATCGTCACACTCGCGTTCCTCTACGACTGGAAGTCCTCGGGCTTCCTGGAGACCGGCCTCTGGTCCAAGTGGGGGTGGCCCTCGAACGTGCCCCAGCTCCTGTCGTCGCTCGGTTCGTGGTGGGCGGACCAGGTGGCGGACCGCAGCACGTTCGTCGGCACGGTTGCAGTGTCGATGAAGAGCCGCGCCTTCTACTACACGCTGCTCTACACCTCACTCGTCGGCTGGTTCGGCATCCAGCGCGCGCGCCGGCAGTCGACGCCTTACGTCGCCCGGCAGACGCTCAGCCTGTTCCTAGTTCAGGCAGTACCGTTGTTCATTCTCCCGGAGATCGTGCTGCCGTGGCTCGGCTACAACGGCGCCTTCGACCATGGCGCGGGCAAGACCATCGCAGACCATCTGTTTGAGAGCACCATCCCCGCCGCGGACTACGCGTCCCGCCACTGGCCGGATTGGGGGCATCCGCGAGCCTACTGGCGCGCCTATGGGTTCATCCTCGCGTGGCCGCTCAATGTCTACAACATCTTCACGCATCAACCCCTCTGGACGTGGATTGCCATCGGGTTCGTCCAGACGTTCGTGCTATTGCCGCTCGCGATCTATCGCTGGGGCAAGGGCGTGTACTGCGGTTGGATCTGTTCGTGCGGCGCTCTCGCGGAGACGCTCGGCGACACTCAGCGCACCAAGATGCCGCACGGGACGGGCTGGAATCGGCTGAACATGATCGGGCAGGTCTTCCTCGCCTTCGCCTTCGCCCTACTGGCGCTGCGGATTGCGGCCTGGGCGCTGCCCTCCTCGGGACTGGGAACGCTCTTCGACCTGCTTCTCGAGGGCAAGAACGCGGACCACCGCGTGGTCAATCCACTCAGCTACAAGTGGTTCGTCGACATCCTGTTCGGCGGCGTGATCGGCGTAGGGTTCTACTTCAAGTACTCGGGCCGCGTCTGGTGCAGGTTCGCCTGCCCGCTCGCGGCTCTGATGCACATCTACGCCCGCTTCAGTCGATTCGCGATCGTTCCTGAGAAGAAGAAGTGCATCTCATGCAATGTGTGCACGTCGGTCTGCCACCAGGGCATCGATGTGATGGCGTTTGCCAATCGCGGCCTGCCCATGCAGGACCCGGAATGCGTGCGCTGCTCAGCATGCGTGCAGAGCTGCCCGACCGGTGTGCTGCAGTTCGGCGAGGTGGGCCGTGGCGGCCAACTGATCCGGTTGGATTCCCTCATATCGTCCCCGGTCATCGCGAGGGAAGGAAAGCTATAGCAAATGGTCCAGTCATCGGTCGTGCTTCCCTGGCCCTGGACGGCAGCGGTGCTGGTCTTCGCCACCGTCCAGGTGCTGCTGTTCCTCTATTCCGCCCACCGACTGCTCACATTGCGGCGTTGGGCGCGTGCCCGGCATCGGCCCCAACTCCCCCTGGTGGAACCCGCCGAGTGGCCGCCGGTCACGGTCCAGTTGCCCGTCTTCAACGAGAGGGCGGTGGTGCATCGCCTGATCGATGCCACGGCTGCCCTGGACTACCCGGCGCATCGGCTGCAGATCCAGGTGCTGGATGATTCCACCGACGACACATTCGCCCGCGCCCGCGAGCGCGTCGGGTATTGGCGCCAACGGGGGGTCGCGATCGATTTGCTGCATCGTGACGACCGCGCGGGTTACAAGGCCGGTGCGCTCGCCGCGGGCCTGAAGCGTGCGAGTGGCTCGATCATCGTCGTGTTCGATGCCGACTTCGTTCCCGCGTCCGACTTCCTGCGCCGAATCGTCCCGCGCTTCAGTGATCCATGCGTCGGGATGGTTCAGGCCAGATGGGGTCACCTGAATCGCGAGCGGTCCGCCCTGACCATCGCGCAGGCCACGATGCTGGACGCCCACTTCCTGCTCGAGCACGCAGCCCGGATGACATCCGGCCTGTTCTTCAACTTCAACGGCACGGCGGGAGCATGGCGCCGAACCTGCATCGAGGACGCCGGGGGGTGGGCGCATGACACGCTGACCGAAGACCTCGACTTGAGCTACCGAGCGCAGCTGAAAGGCTGGCGGTTCCTCGCGGCCAACGACATCGAGGCCCCTGCTGAGCTGCCGGCGGACGTCCTGGCACTCAAGTCGCAGCAGCGGCGCTGGGCCAAGGGCTCGATCCAGACCGCGCGAAAGGTCCTGCCCGCGCTGATGAGTAGCGCCCTGCCCGCTCGCGTGAAGATTGAGGCCGTGGTCCATCTCACGGCCAACGTCACGTATCCGCTACTCCTGATCTCGGGAATCTTGCTTCCTGCGGTTCTCGCGATTCCGAACTCACTCCCGTGGCGAATTGCGGTGCTCCTCGACGCGGGCGCGATTGTCTGCGGAGTCCTGCCCGTCGTGGCATTTCTCTACGCAGGCCAGGTGGCTGCGGGACGGAAGGCGGCAAGCCGGCCCCGCGATATCCTGTGCACGCTCGTGGTGGGTGCAGGGCTGACCCTCAACAACAGCGTGGCCGTGCTGGGTGGATTGAGAAAGCCGCTGGGTGATTGGGAGCGGACGCCGAAGACCGGTGAGACAGCAGGTGCGGCCGGTCGGCGCACGTACGCTTCCCGCCGCGATCCGGGCGCGGTGATTGAGATCCTGCTCGCGGCGTTCTTCTCGGGGGCCGCGGCGTTCGCCCTTCATGAAGGCCTATTTCGCTCGCTCCCATTCCTGCTGTTGCTCGCGGTTGGGCTTGGCACAGTCGGCGTCCAATCGGTCTGGCGGCCTGGGAACATGGAATTCATTCTCGGAAGGGTCGCTCTCGCCCGCCGGGCAGAGGATCGCGCATGAAGACGACACTCTTGCTGGCTCTCGTAGCGATGGTGCTCCTGTACGGCATTTCGGCCGCCGCCGTCGCGGCGTCTGATCCGGAGTTCGCAGCCTACTGGCACGACGGCAAGGCGGAACTCGATGGCTACCGACTCACGGTGGAGCGATACGGTCACACACGGCACGGCCGGGCCGTCGCGATCTATGTTACCGAGCCCTTCAGCCGGACCAATCACGTCAAGCTCGACGACCCTGCGAAGTCCCCGGGCGATGCGATCGACGTATTGAAGCTCAACCTGGTGCGGGACTTCCAGACCGGCATCTACGACTACCACACGGTGGTGTCGCTCTTCGTCGGCAGCGCGGATTTCGCACCGATAAAGATCGCCTTCAGCAGCTCGGAATGGTGTGGACAGGTGTACGAGGAGCTGAACTTCACTAGCTCCAAACTCTCGCAGCGTGTTTCCAGCTACTTCGAGGGAGAATCGTCCGAGCGGGAACTTGAGCTCCCCAGGGATGGCGTCCAGGAGGACGACCTGTTCATCCTCCTCCGCGGTCTGCGAGGGGCGTATCTGGGGCCAGGCGCAAAGCGCACCGTGCCTTTCCTGGCGAGTCCATTCTACCGGCGCCTGGCGCACCGCCCGACGGTATGGGCCAACGCCACAATCGAGCGCCTCCCGAGCCCCGAGACCATTACCGTGCCGGCCGGGTCATTCACGACAAACGTCTTCATCGTTAGGCCCTCGGATGGTCGCGAGGGTCGATTTCACGTCGAGCGCGCGTATCCGCATCGCATCGTCAGGTGGGTGTGGAAGCCGGCCCCGTCGGGGAGTCCGCTGGGAGGCACCGACGCGGCAGAACTCGCCGGCAGCACGCGGCTCGAGTATTGGAAGACTCACGACCCGGGGGACGAGAAGTACCTCGAACGGCTCGGGCTCGGACCAGGAGTGAAATAGCGCAAGTGGGGTCAGGTCCTCGGGCGTCGGCGTCGTGGGCTGTCCCCGCTCGCCGCGCCCGCGCGAGGCAAACGTGCGCCGAGGATCTTTCGGAGCACGTTTGCCACACGCGGAGCTGAGGAGGAGCGAACCCTTCCAGATTGCATGTCCCTCCACAGGCGACGAGCGTCCGCGGCGGTGTCGATGTCCTCCAGCGGAGCAAGCACCTCGACGGACACCCCAAGGGTCGACGCCCTGCGGAGAGTCTCCCGCAATACCCGCCGCGTGCTCCACGGCATTTCGGAGAACAACCGGATCCGCGCCTGGGTCATCCCGATTAGATAGTAGCCTCCGTCCGGCGAGGGGCCGAGCACCACGTCGTTGTCGTGGAGAGCCGCAAGGGCCTTCGACAGCACCCTTGGCGTGAGTCCGGGGACATCGCTGCCGACCAGTACGACACGGTCGAATCCCGCACGGAACGCCGATTTGAAGGCCGCCGACATCCTCGCCCCCAGATCCCCGCCTCGCTGCGGCTCGAGCCCAACATGCCTCCCGAGCCAGGCCCGGATGCTCCTGCCGGCTCTCGGAGGCGCGAAGCACACCCGCACCGCTACACCCTCGAACCGATCGAGCCGCGCGAGCAGATCCTCGACCATGGCGCGATAGAGGTCGACTGCCTCGTCGGCGCTGAACCGTGGCATCAGGCGTGTCTTGACCGTGCCTGGCACCGGTGCCTTGAGAAACACGATGACTGCCGACCCGGATCTAATGAGTGGCCGCGTCATCGCTCAGTGACCCTTCCGAACGTTCCGCGCCCCCTCACGGCCCCGACGATCAGCAGGGCGTAAAAGGGTACGTACTCCATCAGGCTTACCCAGAGCGGAAGTCTCCAGAATCCGGTGGCCTGGAACTCGACGAGGACCAGATCAGCCAGCGGGGCCATCAGCACCAGCGCTAGAAGTGCTGGCTCGGGACGAAGGACCAGAAGCGGCAGTATCCATACGAGGTACCATGGATAGAGCGTCGATGTGCACACGACAAACGCGGCAAAGGCCAGGAGGCACCGATTCAGGAGGTCGGTGCCTCGGAAGGTGGCGACGAACACAAGCACCGCGAGCAATATTGCCAGCGTGAGGTGAGCGAGCCCCGCCGGCATCACGGTCTCCACGAGCGCGGCCAGGCTGCCATTGAACGACCAGCGCGTCGCCATCACCCACATGGAGTCGAAAAGCCAGTGTCCCGCGCCGAGGAACGGAACATAGAAGAGGGCCACGGTCGACATCGCCGTCAGGAGAAGCAGCGTGCCCCGTCGGGGTCCGAGTTGCCTCATCGCTGCCGGCAGGAAGATCAGGGGCAGCGGTTTGATGAGGCATGCCAGCGCGAGGAATACCCCGGCCCACTTCGGTCGCGCACCCTGCACATTTAGAACGAACAACGCCACGAACGGCAACCCGAGCAGGTCCAGATGCCCGGGCAGGTAGCCCTCGAAGATGAGCAGCGGGAGCCACGCCAGGAGCACGAGGCGCGAGTGGGGCAGCCCGCGTCGCTCGAGCGCCACGGCGAGTACGAGCCAGGTGACGATCTCGGCCAGCAGCGTAAGGACATGGAAGCCCCCGAGGCCGCCCGGGCTCAGGCGGTAGGCGATCGTGAACAGGCACTGCGCCAGTGGCGGATACACCGTGTGAAGCTCGGGATGATTGACCTGCCGGTCCAGGGCGTGCTCGCGTAGTCGGTCCAGTCGGGGATCGACTGGCGCGTAGAGGTAAGGATTCACCGCGTGGGCGAGCACCTTGCCATCCCAGTGATAGCGCGCAGCGTCGTCCGACAGTTCCCAACTCGAGCTCATGACGGCCAGGCGGCATGCGACGCCGATGAGCAGTACCAGGACGAGAGCGCCGCGACCCAGGCCCCTTCGCTCCATCGCCAGGCCAGTGCGAGGACGATCAGCCCGAGCACGATCGAGACGAGAACAACGCCCCATTCCCAGAAGGTCGGTGCGGAACTGACCACGCGGGACGAAGTCGCGGCGAGCGAGAGGAACATGGGGAGACTCAACGCCCCAGGACTTCGCGCAGCTTGGCTTTGAT
>JANLOX010000140.1:0-3000 GCA_031366795.1 Candidatus Eiseniibacteriota bacterium
TCTCGGGTGGCGATTTCGCCGGTGCCGGCGCCGCGTTGAAAGAGTTGCGCGTAGCAGGACACCGGTTTGGCCTGGAAGTCCATTTCGTCCGTCACGGGTTCTTAGGTCTGGCCAATAACTGGATCGAAGCCGTGACCGAGCACGATACCCGCGGGATGGGCAGCCATGCGAGCAGTCCGATTGGGAGCAGCCGATTCGAAGACTTTAAGGACGAACAGGTGCAACAGGCCACCATGCGGCATCTTCAGCCCTATATGGAAGACGGCGCCTTGGTGGTCATTGGTGGGGACGGGAGTCTGCGAGGCGCGCGGGCGCTTTACGAAGGATTTGGGGTCCAGGCCGTAGGGATTCCTGGCACGATCGACAATAATCTCGCGGGGACGACCTCCTTGGGTTTTCATTCGGCCGTGTCTCTGGCGAATCAATCCATCGAGTCGCTGAAAGCCACCAGCTCCGCCATGGGCAGCGTCTTTTTCGTTGAGATTATGGGGGCGGGGTCCGGCCATCTCGCCCTCGCCTGCGCGTATCAGGCCAGAGCTGAAGGCCTTTTGGTCAACGAGCATCCCGATCCTGATGCCTATATCGACGACTTTATCTTGGGCACGCTCAACCGCACCTTTGGCGTCCCGAACAAAAGCCATCTGTTCGTGGTGGCGGAACAGACGCCCCATCGCCATCACCCGGACGGCGGCGTGCGTGGCCTTGTCGAGTATGTCGCCAGCACACTCGCCACGTGGCCACAGTTTCAGGCACACCCTGGTGAATATCGCCTTGCCCCTACGACAAAAGCCACGATCCTTGGGCACACGTTACGGGGGGCGCCCCCGACCCCCGAGGACAAGACCATCGGACAAGATCTGGCCTATGAAGCGATTCGCCGACTCGTCAAGGAACCGGAGCGGGTGGTCGGGTGCATGTTGGCCTATCGCGGACCAGGCACCATCGAGGCGATTCCACTCCACGCTGTGGCACCGAAGCAGTTCGACTGGGAGATCTTCGCCCGAATGCATGGAAGTGAGCTACTGTAGCGACATGTAAGGAGTATAGCGTCTCACCGTAAAGGTTGTGCCCTAAGTTCGTCTCTCCTCATCGTCACAGGGCGACTCCATCATGAATAAACGAGGCGGCCTGTGTCTGAAATGGCGGTTGCGTTGTGGGCTTGGTGGTCGTTTGCTAGAATGGCATTTCTAGACATCATCGCGAGCAGAATGGGAAAAGCAGGGCGTGCGCGAAATGCGGGATAGTTGGAATCTCATGTCCCGCCCGTCTTGTCTGTCTCACGCAGCGCGCATTCCGATTGACTAATATCTATCCAGTGACAGCATTGTCTATGCGTAAAGCCAAAATCGTGTGCACGATTGGTCCCGCCAGTGATTCGCCCACCCTACTGGATCAGTTAATTGAAAGTGGCATGGACGCGGCGCGACTCAATTTTTCTCATGGGACCCACGAGTCGCATGCGCGTGCAATCAAGGCTATTCGCGAAGCAGCGAGTCGTCGCCACGTAGCGGTTGCGATTGTGCAGGACTTGCAGGGGCCTCGAATCCGAGTCGGCGATCTCGAAGAAGCAGGAATCGAGGTGATGGCTGAACAGCGGGTCAGGCTTGTCGGAGGCATGCGCCGGTCGGGCGGCCAGATCGGCAGCCAGACCATCGTTCCCTCAAAGCTTACGGAGATCCCGGTGGCCTATCCACAGCTGGCTCTCGATGTGCGGCCAGGGGCCAGAATCTTGATCGACGACGGACTGATCGAACTGCTCGTGACTGCGGTGAGTGGTGGTGCGGTCGAATGCAGGGTCAAGACCGGTGGGCGGATCATGTCTCACAAGGGGATCAATCTGCCCGGCACCAAGGTCAGCGCTCCAACACTCACGGAAAAAGATCGGAAGGATATTCGTTTCGGCATCGCAGAAGGGGTGGATTATATCGCACTCTCGTTTGTGCGAGGACCTGAAGACGTCCAAGCGGCGAGGCAGCTGGTGGCGGAATGCGGTGGAGACCAGCCGATCATCGCCAAGATCGAACGGGCCGAAGCCATCGCTGCGCTGGACTCGTTGTTGGAAGAAGCCGATGGGGTCATGATCGCGCGCGGAGATCTTGGTGTGGAGATGGGGCCGGAGGCGGTCCCGCTCCTCCAGAAGCGCATCATCGCCGAAGCCAACCGTCGTCGTCGCCTCGTGATCACGGCCACTCAGATGTTGGAGTCCATGACGCACCACACGCGTCCGACAAGGGCTGAAGCATCGGATGTGGCCAACGCCGTGTTCGATGGGACTGATGCCGTCATGCTATCCGCAGAAACGGCGATTGGGCAGTATCCGGTTGAAACAGTCCGTGTGATGGACAGAATCGTTCGCGCTGCAGAAGAAGGGCCTCGATCGTGGCGTAGACGCTCCTCCGACGCGCCAGAGGGGGAAGGCTCATTCCCGGAAGCCATTTGCCATTCGGCCTCTTCGGCAGCCTCAACCATCGGGGCGAGCGCCATCGTAGCATTTAGCGAACGGGGTACGACTGCGCGCTTGCTGTCGAAGCAGCGACCCGACGCGTCAATCATTTCACTGACTCCATTTGAGGCCGTACGGCAGCGGATGGCGCTGTACTGGGGTGTGATTCCGCATACGATGCGGCAGATCGCTCAAACTGATGAGCGGATCGATGAAGCGGAACGCCGCCTGAAGACCGAGGGGCTGGCGACAACGGGGCAACGGATCGTGATTCTGTCAGGGACCAGGATCGGTCAACCTGGGGAGACCAACTTTATGAAGTTGCACAAAGTCGCGTGAGCTGAAGGGGCTGAGCAGGCCTTGTGCCTGAACAGCGCCCGCTGACTGCGGTCTCCATTGCGGGACGCGTGTAAGGGAAGCGTATGCAGTTTCTCCAGGAGTACAAGATTGGAAGAACAGTACATATGGTGACAGCCAACGTTGTAGGGTGGTTCCTGTTTTCCTTGTGTCAGTTGCTTGTCCTGGTGTTGTCATCCGGAGATGGGCTCGCGCAGGCC
>JANLOX010000180.1:0-11949 GCA_031366795.1 Candidatus Eiseniibacteriota bacterium
ATCACGCGATGCAACTCACTGTGAACGCAACAGATGAAGAGCAGTGTCTAGAAAGTTGTGAGTGTCAAGATACTTGACGACCCGCAGGCTCTTCGAGACGAAGGCGGCGCAACTTCTCGATCAAACCCTGTCGAGAAATTCCAAGCACGCGCGCGGCCTGGCTCTTGTTGCCGTCCGTGAGGCGCAAAACCTCCGCGATATGCTCGGCTTCCATCTGCGCGAGCGTCGCCACGCCGAACTGGCGCGACTCCGCCGTCGAGACGGGAAGTCCCGAGCCGCGACCGAGCAATTCACTCGGCATGTGCTCGAGCCGCACCAGCGGCCCGTCCTCCAGCAGCACCACGCGCTCGATCAGGTTGCGCAGCTCGCGGACATTGCCTGGCCACGCGTAGCCGCGGAATGCATCCTCGGCCTCGGGACTCAAGTCGGTGAACGGCTTCTGGAAGCGGCGGGCGAAGTCGCGGACGAAGTGGCGCGCCAACAAGAGGACGTCATCGTCGCGGTCGCGCAGCGGCGGCAGCGGCACGCTCACTACCTTGAGGCGGAAGTAGAGATCGCTGCGAAAGCGGCCCGCGCGCACCTCGGCCTCGACGTCCTTGTTGGTGGCCGCCACGATGCGGATATCGACCGAGATGTCCTCTGCCCCACCGACCCGCTTGAAATTACGGTGATCGATGAAGCGCAGCAGCTTGGCCTGCGTCGGCAGCGGCATGTCGGCGACTTCGTCGAGGAACAGCGTGCCGCCGTCGCACAACTCGACCAGCCCCTTCTTGGTGCTGTGGGCGTCGGTGAAGGCGCCGCGCTCGTGGCCGAACAGCTCATTCTCGAGCAGGCTCTCGTGGAACGAGGAACAATTCACTTCCATCAGCGGGTGCTCGGCACGCTCGCTGAGGTAGTGGATGGCCCGCGCGACCAATTCCTTGCCGGTTCCGCTCTCACCGGTGATCAAAACCGAGGTGGCCTGACTGGGCACGACCTTCTCGATCAGTTCGCGCACATGCCGGATCGGCATCGAGTCACCGATGATCTCGGCGTCCGAGTAGGCGTCGTAGGCGCGGCGCCGGTAGAGATCGAGTTCGCTGGCCTGGCGGAAATTGCGGCCGGCGGAGTCCGTGGCGAGCACGATGTCTTCCATCTCGTAGGGCTTGCGCAGGAAGTCGCAGGCGCCAAGCTTCATGGCGTTCACGGCCGACTGCACGTCGCCGTAGGCGGTGATCACGATGACCTGGAGCAAGGGGTCCAGGGCGCGCGCCTGCTTGAGGACCGAAAGTCCGTCAGTGTCCGGCAGCCGCATGTCGAGGATCATGACCTGCGGGCGCACGCTCGAGACCTTTTCGATGCCCTCCGCCCCGGTGCTCGCGGTCTCGACCGAGTAGCCGCTCGAGCGGAACACCTTGGACAGCGACTTCCGGATCAGTAGTTCGTCGTCGACGATCAACAATGAGGGCTTCAAGCGGTGGCCTCCTCGGCGCGGTTCAGCAGTTCGGCCGGGACCGGGAACGACACACGCAGCGTGGCGCCACCTCCGGGATTGTTCTTGGCGGTGATGACCCCGCCGGCATCGCGCACGATCTGCACTGAAATCGAGAGTCCCAGGCCGGTGCCCATCGAGCGCGTGGTGAAAAACGGGTCGAAAATGCGCTCCATCAGCTCCTTGGGGATGCCGACGCCGGTGTCGCTGAACGACACATCGGCCACCGAGCGGCGCGTGCGGTAGCGGCGGATGCCCGTCGTCACCTTAAGCTGTCCCCCTTCGGGCATCGCCTGCACGGCATTGAGCGCAAGATTGAGGAACACCTGCTGGGCGAGGTCGGGATCCGCGATCACCTGCGGCAGGTCGTCGGAGAACTCCCGCAGGATGACGACTTGTGCGTCGCTGAACTGGGCGTCGAGCAGATCGAGCGTCTTGCCCAGCACCTCATGAAGGTCGCACGGCTGCGGTTGCGCCGCGGGCGGCCGCGCGAACATCAGCAGGCCAGTGATGATCTGCTCGATGCGGTCGAGCTCGCGGATCACGTCATCGAGGTCTTCGCGGCGCGGGTCCTGGGGCTTGAACTTGGAGCCGACGAACTGCACCGTCGTGCGAATGCCCGTCAGCGGGTTGCGGATCTCGTGCGCGACGTAGGCGCTCAGTTCCCCGAGCGAGACGAGCCGGTCGATCTTCTTCTGGAATTCACCATCCTCGGATTCCGAGATCGCTTCGCCCAGGATCACGGAACCGATCGGGTCGCCCTCTTCGTCACGCATCGGCAGCGCCTCGGCCTTGAGCGTGAACTCGCGCCCCTCGGCCTCGAGCTTGAACTCGCGCGGCTCGCGCGAGCCGCCCTTGAGCCAGCGCGCGTCGGCGCCGGGAAACAGGCGCGAGCCGGGCTGGCCGAGCAGCGTGCCGGCCTCGACCCCGAGCAACTCCTCGAAGCGACGGTTGTTGTAGACCACCCGGCGCTCGCGATCGAGCCCCACGACCGCCTGCTCGAGGGTGTCGAGTATCTGGGTGGGCCACGGCGGGGTCTTGAGGGGGGTCTCGCCCTCGGCGGGTCGCGTCAGCGCTTCACTGCGCATTGCACATCACTCCATTCCAGTGGACTCGCAACTGCTCGAATGGAGAAAACCACATGGACCGGGCAGCCGCAATGACGGAACGCCGCCAGGGCCCACGGAAATCGGGGCCCGGGGAGCCCGTTGTGCCGCGTCCTGCCCGCTGATATCATCGCGCGTTCGTTCGGCTCAACTACCCTCATCCCGGCGGATTCGCGCCGGTTGGAGTCCTCAATGCTTAGCTCTCTTCGCGGCGGCGGTAAGCGCACGAAGACGATCTGGTGGATCCTGATCGTCATCACCGTGGTCACCTTTCTCGGTGGCTTCGTCTTCATCTTCGGCTCGGGTCTCAGCGGCAGCAGGTCGGCCAAGGTCAACGGCGCCATCGCCACGGTGGACGGCCATGAGATCAGCCGGGTGGACTACCAGAACGCCCTGAACAGCCAGCGCCAGTCGTTCGCCGCGCGCTATGGCGACGAGCCGGGCGAGCGCGAGATGCAGACGATCGAGTCGCAGGCGTACCGCGGCCTGGTGATGAACCGGCTGCTCGAGGCGCAGGCCAAGTCGATGGGCCTGAAGGCCACCGACCACGAAGTGCTGCTGCAGCTGCAAACGAACCCGCCGCAGGCGCTGATGCAGGCGCCGGCATTCCAGACCAACGGCCAGTTCGATCCCCAGAAGTACATGGCGGCGATGAAGGACCCCAACAACAATTGGGCGCCATTCGAGCAGGAAGTCCGCGCCAGCATGCCGGTGCGCAAGCTGCAGGAGCAGTTGTTCACCTCCATCAAGATGACGGACGGCGAGCTTCGCCAGGAATGGCGGAACCGCAACGAGAAGGTCAGCGCCACGGTCGCCACATTGGCGCCCGACCGCAGCGCCCCGGCGCCCAAGCTCAGCGACGCTGACCTCGCCAAGGTGTACGAGAAGTACAAGAACCGCTTCGTCAGCGGGCCGCAGCGGCGGCTCGAAGTGCTGATGGTGCCGAAGAACCTCGGCGATGCCGCGGTGAAGACCGGCTCCGACCTTGCCGGCAGCCTGGTCAAGCGGATCCGCACAGGCGAACGCTTCGAAGCGCTGTCGCGCGAGTACTCGGACGCGCCGGGAGCGGATCGCGGCGGCGTAATCGACCGCGTGCTGACCCCGACCGACTTCGGTGCGCAGCTGGGGCCGCAGATCGCGGTGATGGACACCGGCCAGGTCACCGAGCCGGTGCGCGACGGCGGGCGCTTCATGTTCTTCAAGTTGGTCAAGAAGGAACCGGCCGGCGCGAACGGCATGCCGGGCGTGCGCGTCGCGCAGTTCCTCGTGCGCATCAAGCCGGACGACGAAGCGCTCAAGAAGCAACTCGCGGACCTCAACAAGTTACGCGCGCAGGCCCAGCATGATGGCCTCGGGCGCGCCGCGACCGCCATGGCGCTGACCACGACCAAGACGGGCTTTTTCGACCTCGCCAACACCCCGAACGAGCTGGCCTCCGTCCCCTCCGCCGCGGATTGGGCGTTCGGCGCGCAGGCCAATGAGCTGAGCCCGGTGATCGAGTCGCTCGACTTCTTCGCCATCGTGCAGCTGCTGGCGCTCAAGCCCGAAGGACCGGCGCCGCGCGAGGCGATCGCCGACCAGCTGCGCCAGTTGGGCGAGCTCGAAGCCGCGATCGACAAGCTGAGCCCCAAGGCCGATGCGCTCGCTGCCGCACTCAAGTCCGGCCAGACGCTCGAGCAGGCCGCGGCCTCGGTGGGCGCCACCGTCCAGAAGATCGATGGCCTCGTGCGTGGTGGCCAGGACCAGCGGCTGTTCGGGCAGGCTGACTTGATCGGCCAGCTCTTCGCTGCCTCCCCCGGACGGGTCGTGGGTCCCATGCGCGGCCTCGGCGGCTACGCCGTGGCGCGGCTCGAGTCACGCACCGAGCCTGACTGGACGGCGTTCGATGCGGCGAAGAGCCAGTTCGCGCAGCAGTTGCTGGAGACCCGGCAGCGTTCGTTCGTCGAACGCTACACGTCCTCGCTGCGGACCGCGGCCAAGGTCAAGGACCTGCGCAGCGACGCGGTCAACTAGCGACGTCCCGCACTCCCCGCAAGAAGTTATAGCGGGCGGGCGTTGTGAAGCGCACGCCCCAAACAGAATCGCCGGCGCCTTAGAGCAACCGGGCGCCGGCGATTGTGTTTGGTCCGCGCGTCGCACCAGCCCGCGATGCCCCCTAATTCAGCGGCTCGTTCTCGGGCGGCCGGTTATTCTTCGGCGTGTCGGAGTGAATCTCGTCCGTCAGCTCGTTCTGGGCCTTGCGGAACTCACGCATGGCCTGCCCGAGGCCCTTGGCCATTTTGGGAATTTGGCTCGGCCCGAACACCAGCAGGATGACGACGAACACGATCATCAACTCGGTTCCACCCATTCCGAACACGTTCTCCTCCTCGTTAGTGCTGCACTCTTCTAGTCGGCCAACTTGAGATGGCTGCGGTCGCTGCCGATGACGAGCGAGACGTCCGCCAGATCGGGGCCCCATGCCTGCCGGATCACCGGCGCTCCACCCAGGTACCGTGAAACCGTTCGTGCCCCATCCGTGTTCTCGCGGCGCGCCACAATGAACGTGGCGAAATAATCCGATCGCTCGGCCGTGCGTACATCCACCACCTGGAAACCGCCATCGCGCAGGAACGACGCGGCGCGTGCCGCGACGCCGCTCTCTCCTGAACCATTGACCACTTCGACGCGGATCACACTGGAACCCGCCGGGCGCCAGACCCGCGGCAGGTTCGGCCGCCAGCCTTTCGCCAATGATGACACGATCAGGGCCACGACGACCACCGCCATGACGATCGTCAGGACGCGCAGCCCCCCCCCGCCACCCTTCTTAGCCACGGCGAGCTGCCGTGCGCGGCTTGGGTTCGAGTGCCGCGAGCGCGCGCCGCATGCGAGTCCAAGTCTGTAAGAGGGATTCGGGCAGCACCCTGGTCCTGCCGATCACCGGCATGAAATTCGTGTCCCCATCCCAGCGCGGCACCAGGTGCAGGTGAAGGTGCCCCGGAAACCCGGCCCCCGCCACCCGGCCCAGATTGACGCCCGCGTTGATGCCATGCGGCTGATACTCCGCCTCGAGCGCCCTCTCTGCAAGGGCGGTCAACTCGAGCAGGTCAGCGCGCTCGCCGGGGCCCAGCTCGGCAAACCGCGCCATGTGCGGCCGCACGGCGACCATAAGATGCGCCGGGTTGTAGGGATAGCGGTTGAGCATGAGCAGCGCATGGGGCGTGCGGCGCAGCACCAGGTGCTCGCGGTCCGCCGAGTCGGCCGCCACGCGGCAGAACAGGCACTCCTTGCGCTCCTTCGCTTTGCTGGCGGGCGTGGAACCGGACGCCGCGGGTCGCTTTGCTGCGGTGCGCGCAGTCTGCCCCGACGCCTTGGCGATGTAGGCCATGCGCCACGGGGACCACAGCCGCTCGAGTCCGTGCGATGCGCTCATCGCCGCCTCACGTCGTGGGACCGATCTCGCGATAGATGTGCTCGGCCTCGGTAAGTTGGTCGACGGTGTTGATGCCGAGCAATTCGCGATGGTCCTGCGCGCACACCACCGCGGCCTTGAGCCCGGCGCGCTGCAGCAGCGACACCGTGTCGGTCAGGTAGTACTCGCCCTGCGAGTTGTGCGCCGTCAGGTTCGACAGCGCGTTGACGAGCGCCGTGTAGTCGAACGCATAGATCCCCGAATTCACCTCGTCGAGCGCGCGCTGATCCACCGTGGCGTCACGGTGCTCGACGATGGTGTCGATCGACTGGTCCGCCCGGCGCACGATGCGTCCGTAGCCCGTGGGATCGGGCAGCCGCATCGACAGCACCGTCACGGCGGCCCCCGAAGCGGCGTGGCCCTCGAGCAGCGCGTGCAAGGTGGAAGCGCGCAGCAACGGTGTATCGCCACACACCACCAGCAGGGTGCCTTCGAAGTTCTCGAGCGCCGGACCCGCCATCAGCACGGCGTGACCGGTGCCGCGCTGTTCGGCCTGCACCACCCACTCGGCCTCGGAATCAGCGAACATCTGGCGCACGCGTTCACGCTGGTGGCCGATCACGACGATCACGCGCCCCACCCCGAGCTGGTCGAGCGTGTGCAGCACGTGTCCCAGCAGCGGCGTCCCCGCCATCGGGTGCAGCACCTTGGCGAGATCGCTGTTCATGCGCGTGCCCTGGCCCGCGGCCAGCACCAACGCGGCGGTATCCGCGTGCCTGAAGCGTGTCATTTCGGCTCCCATTCGAAGTTATCGATCAGCCGCGCCTTGCCCACGCGGGCGGCCACGGCGACCAGCACCCTGCCCCGCACCGTGCGCACCGGCTCGAAAGTGCCGGCATCCACCACCGCGACGTAATCCTCTTCCACCGTCTCATGGCGGCGAAACGCCGAGCGCACCAGCCGCTTGAGTGTTGCCGCCAAACGCTCCCCGCGATCGAGCGCAACGCGCGCGGCGGTGAGGCCCTGCGACAGGGCCACCGCATCGCGGCGGCCCGCGGCCGTAAGGTATTCGTTGCGCGAGGAACGCGCGAGGCCATCCTGCTCGCGCAGCGTGGCGCCGCGGCGCACACGCACCGGCACGAACAGGTCAGCGCACATCTGCTCGATGATGCGCGCCTGTTGCGCATCTTTCTGGCCGAGCCACAGCTCGTCGGGCTGCACCGCGTTGAGCAGCTTGAGCACAACAGTCGCGACACCCGTGAAGTGCCCCGGCCTGCTGGCGCCCTCGAGCACGGCGTCGAGCCCGGAGACATTCACGCGCGTGTGCTCGCCGGCCGGGTAGAGATCCGCGACGGTGGGTTCCCACAGCAGGTCGACCCCGGCAGCGGCGAGCCGCGCGCGGTCACGCGCCAGCGGCCGCGGGTAGCGGCGATAGTCCTCGTGCGGCCCGAATTGCAGGGGGTTGACGAACACGCTCGCCACGACGCGGTCGGCGCTCGCCTTCGCGCGATCGACGAGGCTCACGTGCCCGGCGTGGATCGCGCCCATCGTCGGCACGAAGCCGATACGATCGCCGCGCCGCCGCCAGCCCGCCACGACACGGCGCAGTTCGGCGATGGTCTGGACGCGCCGCAGGGCCTTCGCCTTCAATACGACTCCGCATCCGCGGGGAAGCGCTTCGCCTTCACGTCCGCCACAAATTGCGCGAACGCCTGGCGCGTCGCATCGCCGAGTTCGGCGTAGCGGCGCACGAACTTCGCGGTGCGGCCGTGGTAGAGCCCGAGCATGTCGTGCGACACCAGCACCTGACCGTCGCAATTGACACCCGCGCCGATGCCGATCGTCGGGATCGCCAGCTCGCGGCTGACCTGCCCGCCGAGCCGCGAGGGAATGCCTTCGAGCACGATGGCGAAACAACCCGCGGCCTCGAGCTGCTTGGCTTCCTGCAGCAGGAGCTCCTGGTCCGCCTCGCCCCGCGCCTGCACACGGTAGCCGCCGAAGGCGAGCACCGATTGGGGCGTGAGCCCCAGATGCCCCATCACCGGAATGCCCGCCGCGACCATCGCCTGGATTGCGGGCACGACGCGCGCGCCGCCTTCGAGCTTCACCGCGTCGGCGCCGCCCTCCTGGATCAGGCGGCCGGCGTTGGCGATGGCCTGCTCGACGCTCACCTGGTACGACATGAAGGGCATGTCGGCGATCACCAGCGCCGAAGTCTTCGCCCGCGTCACGGCGCGTGTGTGGTGCAGCATGTCGGCCATCGTCACCGGCAACGTGCTGTCGTAGCCGAGCACGACCGTGCCGAGGCTGTCCCCTACCAGCAACGCTTCGACGCCCGCCTGGTCGGCGAGCCGCGCCGTCGGGAAGTCGTAGGCGGTCACCACCGTGATGATCTCACCCTTGCGCTTCAGGTCGACGATCGCCGGTGCGGTCAGCTTGGCGCGCGGCGCCTTCGGCGCGCCCACCGCGGGATCCTGCGTCATGGAGTCTCCTCGCGTTCGATCGGCTGGTAGTACGTCGTCCCCTGCCGGTGCGAGCGGATGCGGTTCAAGAGGTCTTCGTAGTCACCCGGGTTGTTGACGAAATCGATGGCATTGGTGTTGACCACGAGCAGCGGCGCCTGCGTGTAGTGGAAGAAGAAATGATTGTACGCCTCGTTGAGCTGGCGGATGTAACCGGCATCCATGTCCTTCTCGAACGTGCGGCCCCGCTTGGCGATGCGGCGCATCAGCACTTCGGGGCTGGCCTGCAGGTACACCACCACGTCGGGCGGCATTATCTCGAGTTCCAGCCAGCCGACGAGCCGGTCGTACAGCGCCAGCTCGCGCTCGGACAGGTTGAGCCCGGCGAAGATGCGGTCCTTCTGGAACAGGTAGTCAGACACCGTCCGCTCGCTGAACAACTCCAGCTGGCGCAGGTTGCGCTGCTGCTGGAAGCGGCTGAACAGGAAGTGCATCTGCGTCTGGAAGGCGAACCGCTCGCGGTCCTTGTAGAAGTCCTTGAGGAACGGGTTCTCCTCGACTTCCTCGAGCACCAGCTTGCCCGCGAGGCGATCGGACATCATCCGCGCCAGGCTGGTCTTGCCGGCGCCGATCACCCCTTCCACCACGATGTAGCGGTTCTCGAGCATCTTAAAGAGCGGCGCGCTCGTTCACGTCCGCGGCTCGGCGGGGACGCGGTTGACGACGTGGCGGTCATCCAGCTTTTTGAGATGCTGCGCCAGCGATTCGCCGGTGCGCGGGTCCTTGAGCTGCGGATCAATCTCCAGCAGCGGGATCAGCGCGAACGGGCGGTTGAGCAACTCGGCATGCGGCACGGTGAGCCCCGGCTCATCGACGGGCCCTGAGTCCACGAGCAGCAGGTCCAGGTCGATGGTCCGCGGTCCCCAGCGTTCGTTGCGCACGCGGCCGAGGCCGCGCTCGATGCGCTGCAGGTTCCACATCACCTGCCCTGGCGATAGATCGCTATCGAGCTCGGCGACGGCGTTCAGGAACCACGGCTGCTCAACGTCGCCCATCGGCTCGGTGTCGTAGAACGAGGAGACGCGCGCCAACGCGGTGCTCGGCATGTCCGCGAGCAGGTCGAGTGCCGCGCGCAGCATCGCCTCACGGTCGCCAACATTCGAGCCCAGGCCGACATAGGCGATCACGCGTGACGCTCCCGCACCACTTCGATGATGGCGCGGCCACCGGTCGTCCAACCGAGGTTCTGCTTGGAGATGCGCACCTTCACGCGGCGAATGCTGAAGCGCTCGAGAATCGTCTCGGCCATGCACGCCGCCAGCGCTTCGAGCAAGTGGAAACTCTTGGTCTCGACGACCTCGCGCACCGTCTGGTAGAGCAGGTCGTAGTCCACCGCATCGCCCAGCCGGTCGCTCATTTCGGCACGGTCGTCGACGGGGTCCAACTCGAGGTCGACCTCGAGCCGTTGCCCGGCTTCTTTTTCATAAGGACGTGCGCCGTGATGGCCGAAGACCGAAAGTCCTTCGAGGCGGATCAGCGCCAAGGTACCCCCGCGGTAGTAGGCAGGCCGTCGTGGCTCCAAGGGCCCGCAGGATGCCGCGGAATTTAGGGGTCAGGTGCGATGGGGTCAAGGCTGGCGGGGGTTGTGCGAAGGGTGCGCACTTGCGTATTTCGCGGCGAGTGTTTCGGTGGCCGGGCGACAGGGCAGTGCGACGGCGCGGCGGCGCGGCGGCGCGGCGGGTTGCGCTGGGATTGTGGCAGCCGATAGCGTTGTGACCGTGCTGACTCCCAAATTGTTCTACCGGCGCGTCGAGGCGCTGCTCGACCGCGCCAGCGGCGGAACCGGCGCCCGCTCCCTCGCCCAGCTGATGCCCGCTGCCCTGCTCGAGGAACTCGGCGGGCCGCTGGGGATCACCGCCGTGCTGCTGCTCGAGCCCCGCGATGGGGTGTGGGTCCTGAAACGCAGCGGCGGTACGGATGCCGCATCGCCCTTGCCGCCGGCTCTCGCTGAGGCGCTCGATCCTGCGCGGTCACTCCCCGAGTTGCCGGCGCAGCTCGCTGAATGGGGGCTGATCGCGGCCGACGGGCGATTGCTTGCTTTGCGCTTCGCCGATCCCTCTCCCGCACTTTCGCCCCAGCGCCTGCTGTGGCTGTCGGCGCTGCAGCATGCCTTCGGCGAGCGCCTGCAGCGCCATGAACTCGAGAACGTGGTCGAGCAATCGCGCGTCATCCAGACCAGCCTGCTGCCCGCGACGCCGCCGCGCTTTGGCGGTTACGAACTCGCCGCCGCGAGCATTCCGGCGCGAATCGTCGGTGGCGACGCGCACGATTTCATCCCGCTCGATGAGGACACGCTGGCGATCGCCGTCGCCGACGCCTCGGGCCACGGATTGCCGGCCGCGTTGCAAGCGCGCGATGTCGTGGTCGGCCTGCGCATGGGCGTCGAGCGCGACATGAAGATCACGCGCATGATCGAGAAGCTCAATCGCGTGATCCACGCCAGCGGGCTCGTGTCGCGCTTCGTCTCGCTGGTGTTCGGCGAGCTCGAACGCAACGGCAACTTCACCTACGTCAACGCCGGGCATCCGCCGCCGCTACTGTGTGACGATCACGGCGTGCATGCGCTGGGCGTCAGCGGCATGGTGCTGGGTCCCGACGCGACCGCGCGCTACAAGCAGGGCTTCGCGCACCTCGATCGCGGCGCAGCACTCGTGATGGTGACCGACGGCGTCCTCGAACACGGCACCACTGCGGGCGACGCCTTCGGCGAGGAGCGGCTCGGCGAGTGGCTGCGTGTGTGGCGCGAGGGGCCGGCGGATGCCGCGGTCGCCGACCTGCTCACGCGGCTCAGGCAGCACAGCAAGGGCGAGGCGTTCGAGGACGACGTGACGGTTGTGTATGTGCGGCGGCCGAGGGTGGGCGATCGTCCGAGCGAGTAGCGTGTCGGAGTCTGCGCCACGCTGCATCACGAGAAATGTTGAGCTCACTCAACAGTAGTCGTCCTGGGACGAGTTCTGTTGAGGTCGCTTAACTTTACTCGCGCGCGGACAGTTGGCGATTGCCAACTTGCCCCGGGGCAAGTCGTGAAACGCCGTCATTGAGTTCGGGCTGGCGTGACCGTTTGAGGAACGTATGGATCGCCCTCACTATCCGACGGATAACCTTGAGAGAGTGAAGGCTCTTCATCGCAGCCCCCAGACAGTGCTTGCTCCAGTGCTCAATCTGGATCGTCATCGTGGCGAGTTCTGGGAGTCTCGAAGAGTAACTACGAACTTCGCTTCGTCGGGATTGCGGGGATCAGCACCGACTGACTATCGACCGCGCTGGCTGCGGTCGTGCCTACGGTCGAAGTAGATCGTAAGGCTCCAAACCACGCTCGGTTTCTACGAGGGTTCGCGTAGTGATCCCGTAACTTCGGTGACCATGGACCACGCCGCCGCGCAGTTCCTGTTGTTCGTTCTTTACGACGATCTCCAGAGTCTCTGCGCTGGCCCACGTGACCTGTACGGGCACCTC
>JANLOX010000210.1:0-7073 GCA_031366795.1 Candidatus Eiseniibacteriota bacterium
CAGGTGCGCCACGCACTGCCGGGCTGGATCAACGCCGAGTAAGCGGGGAGTGGAGGGCCACGCCACTGCGGCCGCCGTCGCGCTGGCGCTCCCCTCGCGCCCCATACGCAAGTGGCGGCACCTGGGTAGGCGCCGCCAGCATCGCGTGGTGTGGTTGCTCTGGCGAACTAGACCTTGCGGACGTTCGCTGCCTGCAGGCCCTTCGGCCCACGCGTCACGTCGAACTCGAGCGTTTCTCCCTCGGCGAGCGTCTTGAAGCCTTCGCCCTGAATCGCGGAAAAATGCACGAACACATCCTCGCCGTCCTGCTGCGAGATGAAACCGAAACCCTTCGCCTCGTTGAACCACTTCACGGTGCCACGTGCCACGTGCAGCTCCTTGCTAACAGGGCGCGATCGCCCTTGTTTCTTGCCACCTGAACGCGGCGGCTCCGCCCGGTCGCAGTGACCGGAGTCCTGATCGGTGGGCATGAGCTGAAACAGAAATCGCCAGGGAAAGTCCCTGGCGGAAATGACCGTAATCAGCCCAATCACCAGTCGACCGAAGACGGCGCAGTATCAACGGGCAGGGCGGCGAAGGCAAGTGGTGTTTGGGAGCCAAAGCCGCAATTTATGGGGGTGCCGCTACGCCCCGTTCCCGCCCTCGTCTGGACTCCCGAATCGCTGTAAGGTAGCGGGCGAAGCCGGAGCGGTATATATACTTCCGGCCCGAAAGCCTCAGCCATCCCAGGAGGGACGCATGTCCGACGTGAACATCCGCGGCCGGTTTGTCTGGCATGAACTCATGACGACCGACACTGAAGCCGCAGCGGACTTTTACGCCAAGGTGGTCGGCTGGTCGACGCACCGCTGGTCGCCCGATTCGGACTACACCTTGTTCGTCACGCCCACGGGCCCCATGGCAGGCCTGATGGTGCTGCCCGAAGAGGCGAAGGCGATGAACGTGCCGCCGAATTGGATGTCCTACATCGGCACTCCCGACGTGGACGCCACCGCGCAACTCGCCGCGCAACTCGGCGGCGAAATCCTGCGTGCGCCCGACGACGTTCCCGGTGTTGGGCGCTTCGCCGTGCTCGCGGATCCGCACGGCGCGGCCTTCGGCGTCATGGCGCTCGAGAACCCGTCCCCGGATTCGCCGCACATCGAACTCGGCGACTTCTCGTGGCACGAACTGGCGACGTCGGACTGGGAGACGGCCTTCGACTTCTACAGTGACCTGTTCGGTTGGGTGAAGACCGAATCGATGGACATGGGACCGGGACTCGGCGTGTACCAGATGTACGGCTGGAAGGGGCGCACGATCGGAGGCATGTTCAACAAGCCCGCGAGCATTCCCGGGCCGTCGTACTGGATGCCCTACGCGAAGATCCCGGATGCCAAGCTGGCAGCCAACGTGATTACGAAGGCGAGCGGCCAGGTCATCAACGGGCCGATGGAAGTCCCCGGCGGCGATTGGATCACGCAGGGGATCGACCCGCAGGGGGCAGTGTTCTCGGTGCATTCGGTGAAGGCAGCAGCGCCGGTCGCGGCGGCACCTCCTGCGGCGAAGGCGCCCGCGAAGAAGGCGGCGGCGCCCGCGCGGAAAGCCGCGGTCAAAGCGAAGCCCATGAGGAAGGCGAAGGCTGTTCGCAAAGCGAAGCCGATGAAGAAGGCCAAACCCGCACGCAAGGCGAAGCCTGCGAAGAAGACGAAGCCCTCCCGCATGACGAAGCCCATGAAGAAGACGAAGCCCTCCCGCATGGCGAAGCCCGTGAAGCAGGCGATGCCCACGCGCAAGGCGAAGCCCGTGAAGCAGGCGAAGCCCACGCGCAAGGCGAAGCCCGTGAAGAAAGCCGTGAAAAAGAAGAGCGGCGCGCGCAAGAAGAAGTAGGGCACCGCACATCGCATCGGTATGAACGAGCGGGGGCTCGCGAATCGACGCGGGTCCCCGCGATTGCATCTCCATCGGAGGCATGAGCCGCATGCGCCGAAAACCGCAGAATGCCGCGCCGTCCGCACACAGCTCGGTCGCCCCCGAAGTCCGGGGGTATTCGCGCAAACGCCGCGCCGCGGGCGATGCCGGAGCACACGAGGCGCCGCCGGCCCACGCGCCTGCCCCGCCAGGACCCGCCTCCCCTGCTGCGCCGGGCCGCACCATACCGCGTGTAGCCATCCTCGTCGCGCACGGCATGGGCCAGCAGGTGAAGTTCGAGACGCTCGACCTGTTGACCACCGCGCTGCGTCGCGAGGCCCGGAGCCGCGGCGATGCGGAACCCGGCATCGCCGTGCGCTTGGTGCGTTTCGATGACGACTCGATCGCCCGCGCCGAGTTGACGCTGCGCGATGCGCAGGGCGGTGAGCGCGAGCTGCATTGCTACGAAGCCTACTGGGCGCCGCTCACCGAAGGGCAGATCAGCGCGCGCCAGACACTCGTGTTTCTCGCCGAGTCCGGCTGGGCGGGCATGGTGCGCTCGTTCAAGCGCTGCTTCCACCGCTTCATGTTCGGCCGCGAGCAACGACTGCCGGTCGGCCCCATCGCGGGGCTGGCGTTCTTCGCGACACTCGCCGTCATGCTGGCACTGACCGCGCTGACGATCGACGTCGGCGCGGTAATGATCGCCCGACTCGTCCACAGTGGCCCCAACGCCTGGCCCGAGCCGCGGTTGTTCGTCGATCTCACCATGGACGTGCTCGTGTTCTTCGCCTCCCTCGCACTCGCGGGCGCCGGTGTCGGACTCGCGGCATTCGGGCGGCGACGATCCCCTGACGGCGCCCTGCGCATTCCACCCGCCGCCGTCACGGCGCTCGGCTGGACGCTCGTGTGGACAGCATTCCCGCTGGTGCTCGGTTGCGGCGCGCTGGCCGCGTGGCAAGTGTTCGCGCATCGCTGTCCAGGGGTCGAGCACCCACTGTGGTGCGCTTGGCGCCCGTTCAGCACAGCGGCCGAGATGCTCGCGAATGCCTGCCCGGCATGGCTGATGACGGCGCTCGCGCTGGGGCTGTGGGCTTCCTTGCTTGCGGTCGCCTTGCTCGCGCGAGCGTTGATCATCCAGTTCGCGGGTGATGTCGCGATCTACGTTTCGTCGCACCGCGTCAATCGTTTCCGCCAGACACGCGAGGAGATCCAGGCCGCCGCGCTCAAAGTGGCCCGCTGCGTCTACGAGTGGATCGAGCCCGGCGAGTCCGCACCGCATTACGACCGCGTCATCATCGCCGGGCACTCGCTCGGCTCGGTGATCGCCTACGACGCCCTCGATGCCATGCTGCGCGAGGACGAACTGGACGCGGGCGCGCTCGACGTCGCGAGGCGCACTTCGATGTTCGTCACCTTCGGCAGCCCGCTCGACAAGACCGCATTCCTGTTCCGCAACCAGCGCGACGAAGCGTCCGACGTGCGCGAGGCGCTGGCGGCGGCGGTGCAGCCGTTAATCCGCGACTACGCATTCCGGCCGCGCCGCTGGATCAATCTGTGGAGCCCGAATGACTGGGTCGGCTCGTCACTCGCGTACTACAACGACACGAACGGCTCGGGTGATGGAAAGCGTATCGAGAACCTCATCGATCCCGAGGCCACGACCCCGCTGCTCGCGCACAACGAACACTGGGACGGCACGCTGCTCGGCCGCACGCTGTTCGACGAAGTGACGCGGTAGCTCGGCGTCGAACAGCTAGGGAGGCCACGGTCCCTTCGAACCGTGGCCCCCGGATCACTTCGCGACGGATCGTTGCTCGAGCTTGCGATCCGCGACGCGCTACTGCGTCGTTACTTGCCATCGTCCGTGTCTTCGTGATCATCGATCGCGCTGTCGTCATGCAGCTCGGGATTCTGCTTGTCTTGGTTGAGTTGCACGAATACCCACACGCGGCGCCAGCGGTTGACGTCGTTGAGTGCGGTGACCGACAGCGCGAGCCTGTCCTTCTTCGTCTTGAGCGGCACGCGATAGAGCACATGCCACACGTTTGAGGCCGGGTCGTGCGTGAACAACTGCATGCGACCGAGGCCGTCCGAGAGGCCGACCTGCGACACATCGTCCGAGCCCTGGGCGACGATCTCGACGACCTCACCTGCGCGCACCACCGAGTCCTCGACCGAAGCCGTGACCTCCGGCGGAAGCGAATCCCCGAGCGAAATCACGCGGCTGCCCTGGGAGTTCCCCGCGGGCGTCGTCGACATCGCCGGCATGGCGGTCACCGGTCCACTCTGCTGCGATGAAGCCTCAACCTGCGAGTTCGCGCCATCGTTCGAAGCGAGGCTGCTGTGCTGGCTGCCGCAGCTTGCGAGCGTCATCGTCACCGCGAGCGCTGATACAGCAAGGGCGGCGCGCAGCCCGATAGCGGACGTGGAGTGCGTGGATCCGGTGATCGTGCGGTTCATGGTCCTGCTCCCGACCGGCGTGGGGCTTGAAGCGATTCGGGCCGTGTGCCGGCAACGTGCCGCGGATCGTGGCGGGCCTCGTTCGAGTCCGCCTTCGAACCCGTGCTATCTCAAGCGGCGTGCCGGGTTGCTAAAGTTATGTATGGCAGTAGTTTACGTAGAACGTTCCCATCGCTGCGGGCTCGATGCGTGTCACTCTTGACACACTTCACCGAACGGCCCACTCTCGCTGAGTCGTGCAACTCGATGTCCCACATGGGATCCCAGCGCTGTGTCCAAACAGACACGCGGCATGAGTCGAAGACACAGGATGCGTCTGCTAGCCGCGGCCCTCGCCGCGCTGCTGCTCGGCGGCGCGAGGATCGCGACCGCCGCTCCGTTACGAGTGGTCTGGTCGCGCGGCTCGCTCGTGTACCTCGAGGTTCCCGACTCCTACGCCCTTGGCCCCGGCGATTCGCTGGCCTTCGCGCTTCCCGGCGAACCACTTGCCCGCGGCACGGTGGTTCGGTCGGACCCGGGCAGACTCGTGGAAGCGGAGTTGTTCGAGGGCGCGCTTCCACTCGAGCGCGCGGCGGATGCGATGATCTCGGTCGCCGTTTCGCACGTGATCATGAGGCACGTCGCATCGCTCGTTGTGGGACTGCCCTCTCCCACCCGGAGCAGCCCGCTGTTCGCATGCGGATCCGGCGCCTCGCGAGTAGCGACACTGCCGTTGTGCTACCGCATCGCCAGCAGCGGAAGGAAGCGCTTCACGCTGGTTCGCGACTCGCTGTGCAACGGGCAGTTGGGCCCCGATACGCTGGTGGTCGTGTGGTTCGATCATGTCGCGGACCAGGAGATCGCCCTCGAGCGCGGCGAACTCGATGCTGCGGCGTTCTGGCCAGGCGAACTTTCGACTCATATGCGTGAGCAGACGCGCTGGCAGTCCCACGCGCAGGGAATCAGGCTGAGCGGGCTGCTGGTGGCTCGCGCCGTCACCGGTCTGCCCCCGCGCTACGATGTCGCGCGCAATCCGACGGCCGCGGACACTGCGGCACTCGCGGATCTGTGCGCGAATCGCTTCCGCCAGGAGCTCGCCGCCATTCCGCCGCCGGGATCCAGCGCCCCGCTCGTGGAATTAGTGTTCGCACCGCCGCCGCGAAAGGCGCTGCGTTCTCGCATCCTCGGTTTCGAGACTGACCCTGGGTGCACCGCCGAAGCGCCTTTCTGGCAGCGTGCGACAACACCCGCCAACCGGCGGCAAGCGGGACCGGGACTGGTCGTGAAGTACGTCGAGGCCGCCAACCCCACACCGGCGTTCGCCACACCCGGCGTCGTGGGCGTGTTCCACATTCTCTGCCCCGTGCTATTCCAGGCGCCGCAGCCCGTTCAACCCGGTCGTCATGATTCGGCCACAGCGTTCGATGTTGAAGCGCTATTGAATCTTATGGGCGCGTTCCCGCCCGCGACCAAACCGTGAACTCCCTCCGCTCGCGCCTCACACTCGGCATCGCGCTCGCGGCCATCGTGCCGCTGGCGATCGTGATGGTGCTGCAGTCGCAGCGCATCGAGCACGCCGTGCGTGAGGACGCGGCGACGCGGCTTGATGCCACGCTCGGCACGCTGCGCAACCAGCTCGCGAGCGATGGCGAGCGCATGACGGGGCAGCTCGAGATCATCAGCCGCGACGCGGTGCTCAAGCGTTATACGCTGCTGCGGCCCGCGGGCGATCGCGACTTGCCCGAGTACCTGGCGCAGCAGCGCTTCCTGCTCGGGCTCGACTTCCTGTCGGTGGTCGACACAAGCGGTGTCTTGATCGCAGACGCCGGCATGGCCGCCCCGCGTGGCGATGACGACGCGTGGCGACAGACGACGTTTCGCGGCGGCTCCGCGCAGCGCGGGGTGAACAATGCGCCGAGCAGTGCCATCGACACGCTGAGCGGTGGCGCGGGGCTGGTGCTCGATGCGAGCGCGGCGATCCTCTACGAGGACCTGCCCGTGGGGATGCTGCGCGGCGGGCGCGCGCTCGACGCTGCCTTCCTCGCGCGCCTCAAGCATGCGACCGGCGTTGATCTGGTGCTGCGCGATTCATTGGGCGGCGCGATGGCGGCGACGTTCGCCGACTCGCTGCCCGTCCCATCACACGAGCTGACCGGCGTGCAGCGCATCGTGCATGCGGGCAAGCCCTACCTCACCCGCGACCTCACCCTCGATATCGGCCCCGAGCCACGTGCGCGCATCAGTGGATTCGTCGCCACTACGGCGGCCGACGCGACCATCGCCGCGCTGCGCTGGACCGCGCTGCTGTTGGGCGTGCTTGGGCTGCTTCTGGCGGTGCTGCTCGGCGTGGTGTGGTCCTCGCAGGTCTCCAAGCCCGTGCAGCGCCTTGTGACCTACTCCGACCGGCTGGCGCGTGGCGAATGGGATCTACCGCTCGAGCTCAAGAGCGTGCACGAACTCGAAGCGCTCGTCGCCTCGCTCAATCACATGCGCACCGAGCTCACCCGTTACCGCGACCGCCTCATCGTCAGCGAGCGCCACGAAGCGTGGAGCCTGATGGCGCGCAAGGTGGCGCATGAGGTGAAGAACCCGCTGACGCCGATCGCCATCTCGATCGCGGACCTCAAGCGCAGCTACGAGCTCGGGCGCCCCGAATTCCCCCAGATCCTCGAGCAGGCCGCGCGCACCGTGGCCGAGGAAGTCGAGTCGCTCAAGCGCATACTCAACGAGTTCTCGGAATT
>JANLOX010000211.1:0-14044 GCA_031366795.1 Candidatus Eiseniibacteriota bacterium
GATGCGGGAAATCCGCATGTCCGGTTCGACGAGCGGGATGTGGAAACGGGGACGGCGGCGCTATTGAGGCACCGGCAACCGAAAGGGCCGGTCAACGGATAGGCTACGCCTACGCACCGCGCCACATCTCGACTCTACTAAACCTCAACTCGTTCTGGGACGAGTTGAGATGTCGAATCTGCTCTGTCGCCGCAGTTGAGGAAGGTCGACGAGCGCCCGCGGATTGGGTCAGCCGATCGAGAGCAGTCCGGGCGCAGCGGCGGCAACTCGCGTCGCCGGCACCGCGGCCGCGATCAGCGTGTTGGTCGTCGTGCCCACGACTCGCACGGTGCGCAGCGTCCCCGCAGCACTCCCATCATCGGGGAAGACCACCGCCTTGAACTGCGGCGTGCGGCCGTAGAGCTGGTCGGGGCGTTTGCGCGCTGTGCCTTCGACGAGCACCTCGACGTCGCGCCCGAGCCATTCGTCGTTGCGCTGGGCGGCGCAGTCCTGTTGCAGCTCGATCAGGCGCGCCAGCCGGTAGCTCTTCTCGGGTTCGCTCACGGTCTCTGGCCAGGCGAACGCCTTGGTGTCGGGCCGCGCCGAGTACTTGAACAAGAAGGCGGTGTCGAAGCGTTCCTCGCGCATGTAGTCCATGGTCAGCGCGTAGTCCGCGTCGGTCTCGCCGGGGAAGCCCACGATGACGTCGGTCGACAGCACCACGCCCGGAATCGTCCCGCGGATGGCGGCCACACAATCGCGGTAGCGCGCCATGTCATAGGTGCGATTCATCGCCTTGAGCATCTTGTCGGACGCCGACTGCAGCGGCAGGTGGACCTGCGGGCACACCTTGCTGCACTCGGCCATCGCGTCGATCACGCGCTGCGTCATGTCGGATGGGTGCGGCGAGGTGTAGCGGATGCGCAGCACGCCGTCGATGTCCTGGGTCGCGCGCAGCAGGTCGGCGAAGTCGTGCGTGCCATCGCGGTAGGAGTTGACGGTCTGGCCGAGGTACACGATCTCGCGGTAGCCCTGCGATACTGCCGTGCGCACCTGCTGCACAAGGTCGACGAGCGCGAGGCTGCGTTCGCGGCCGCGCGTGTAGGGGACGACGCAGTAGGTGCAGAACTTGTCGCAGCCGCGCTGCACGGTGACCCATGCGCGAATCCCCGCTTCGCGCTTGGGCTCCAGGTCGCCATAGGTCTCGTCGCGGTCGAGCCGCAGCTCGGACACCGGTTCACCGGCGGCGCGCTTGAGCAGTTCGGGCAAGTTGCGATAGCCGTCGGGGCCAACGACCAGATCCAGGATGCGCGAGTGCCCGTCGAGCAGGCGCTTGCGCATGTGCTGGGCCATGCACCCGGCGACTCCGACGATGAGACTGGGGTTGGCCTGCTTGAGTCGCTCGAGCTGGCCCAGCCGGCCCAGCACGCGCTGCTCGGCATGCTCGCGGATGGCGCAGGTGTTGAGCACGACCGCGTCGGCGTCCTCAGGGTCGTCGACGAGCGACATGCCGGCACGCTCGAGCACGCCGGCCATCACTTCGCTGTCCGCCACATTCATCTGGCAGCCGTACGTCTCGAGGAACACTGTGCGCATAGCCGTAAACGATAGCATGTGGGCTCGCGGTGCGGCGACCGGGCGGGGGCAACCGAGCGGGGGCTTCTTGACCGCGTGCGCGCCAAAGCTTGAGTATCGCCGCCCAACTGGAGGCTCCGATGTCCACCACGCCCAACCGCAAGCTCGTGACCTTCCCCAACCCCAACCCGGGGCGGGAGTACGTCATCCGCCACGAATGCCCCGAGTACACCGCCCTCTGCCCGGTCACGGGGCAGCCCGACTTCGGCACGATCATCGTGCGCTATGTGCCAGAACGGCTATGCGTTGAGCTCAAGTCCCTCAAGCTCTACCTGTGGTCATTTCGCGATGAGGGCCACTTCTTCGAGCAGGTGACCAACCTGATCCTTGATGATCTCGTCAAGGCATTGAGCCCGCGGCGCATGACCGTGATCGGCAAGTTCAACGTGCGCGGCGGCATCTGGACGCGCGTCATCGCCCGTCACGAAGCTAAAGCCCGTGGGGCGCAACGAAAGCGGGCCCGCCGCGTATAGTGTGCGGGACCGTTCCCGAATCACCGCTGCCCCGCCTGCGCCCGTGAGGCCATGAACGTCAACCTGCTGCTCGCGACGCTGAACCTGTGCCTGGGGGGGCTGGTATTCCTCCTCGGGCTGGTGATCTTCCGCGAGAACCCGAGCGAGCGGGTGAACCGTCTGGTCGCCTCGATGCTGTTCTGCGGCGGTTTCGGCGCCGTGATCGCGGCGATCGGTTTGCTGGCCGGGCGCTCGGCCTCCTCGGCGGTGGGCGGGCAGGCCGTTTCGGACCTGCTGCAGAACGTAGCGTATGTGTGGGAGTTCTACTTCCCGACGCTGTTCATGTTCGCGAGCATCTTCCCGACCGAGCGGGGCTACGCCCGCCGCAGCTGGTCGATTCCCTTCCTGCCATGGCAGACGGGGTTCGGCATCCTGGTGTTTGCGCCGCACGTCTTCCACTTCCTGCTGACGGCGGTGATCACCAACTGGCACCCGGCCGTCGTCATCCCGAAGCTGGGAACACTCCACTACCTGAATCCCGCGCTCGACCTGTTCGCGGTTGTGACGCGGCTGTTCCTGTTCGTGCACCAGCAATTGTTCTCGCTGGTCGACTTGGGCTTCGGCGCGGCCACCGTCGTGCTGTTGTACGACAGCATTCGCCGCACCACCGTGCCGCGGCTGCGTCAGCAGCTCCAGACGGTCGCGATCGGGTTGACCGCATCGCTGATCTGCTACAGCTTCACCACCTCGCTGCCCGCGTTGTTCAACTACAAGCTCGCGGCCAGCGTGAAGGCGGTGCTGACTATCGTGGCGCTGACACTGGGGCCTGGATCGATCGCCTACTCGGTGGTGCGCTACAAGTTCCTCGATGCGCGCCTGCTGGCGCGGCGAGGCATCCTCTACGCACTCTCCTCGGCGGCGCTCGTGGGTCTCTACCTGCTCGTCGTCGGCAGGCTGCAAGGTTTTCTTGGCCAGATGTTCGGCTCCGACGCGCGCGTATTCGAGCCGGTGTTCCTGATCGTGGCGCTGGCGCTGTTCCAGCCGGCGATCGCGCAGCTCGAACAGTTGCTCGACGGCATGTTCCTCAAGGACCCCAGCGACTACCGCAACGTGATTCGCCAGCTCGGGCGCGAGCTGCAGACCACGATCGACCTGGATGAACTCCTGAACCGCACTGTCCGCACGCTGGGCGATGCGTTGCTCGTCAAGACCGCGGCCATTGTGGCGTTTACGCGGCAGGGGCCGGTCGCGCAGACCACGGCGGGGCATGGGCTCGATGAGGCCCAGCTGCGCCGCATCGCGACTCTGCTGCCGCACGTGAGCAACGAGCAATCGAGCTGGCGCGCGAGCGACCCGATCGATGGGCTCGACGAGGCCGAGCAGGAAGAGCTGCGCAATGGTCTGGGCGTTTCGCTGCTGGTGCCGCTGCGTTGGCGCAACGAGACGGTGGGAGCGCTGCTGCTGGGCGACAAGCTCACCGGCATGACGCATACCAGCGAGGACGTCACCCTGCTGACGAACCTCGCCGGGCAACTCTCGGTGTCGCTCCAGAACGCGCTGCTGCTGCGGGATCGCGTCGCCGTGGCGCGCTTCGAGGAAGAGATGAACCTCGCCCGCCAGATCCAACGCACCTCGTTGCTGTCGGTGTTCCCCGAGTTGCCGGGGCTCGAGGTGCACGCGATGTTCAGTCCCTCGAAGCACGTCGGCGGCGACTTCTACGATGTCGTCGATGCGGGCGATGGCACCTTCCTGATCGCCATCGCGGACGTGTCGGGCAAGGGTGTCCCCGCCGCCTTGTTGTCGTCGATGCTGCAAGCCTCGTTGCGCACGCAGGCGACGTCCTCGACCGGGCTCGGCGATATCCTGCGCAGCATCAACACGCTGCTCTACCGCTCCACCTCGATCCGCCAGTTCGCCACGTTCTTCCTTGCGCGCATCAACCCCGCGACGCGCACCCTCGAGTTCTCGAACGCGGGCCACAACTGGCCGGTGGTGTCGCACGCGCGCGGCGGGCGCGCGTTGCTCGAGCGCGGCGGCACGGTGCTCGGCATTCTCGAGGGCGCCAAGTTCGAGGAGGACAGGCTTACGCTGATGCCCGGCGACCGGCTGGTGTGCTACACCGACGGCGTCACCGAGGCGGCTAACCCTTCGAACGAGCAATACGGCGAGGAACGCCTTTACGCGCTGATCGACGACATGCCGCGCGACCTGTGCGCGCGGGAGATCGCCGAACGCATGCTCGCCGACCTCGCCGAACACTTGAGCGGCGAGGAGCCGCAGGACGACGTGACGATTCTCGTGTTGCGGGCACTCGACACCGCCGCGGTCACACCGGATGCTGAGCCCGAGCGCGCGAGCGCCGCGGCTATTTGAGCGCTGCGAGGCGGTACACCTTGCCGCCCATGTCGAGCACATACATCTCGCCCTGCGCATCGACGCCGAAGGCATTCGGCGTGATGTGGCGGCTCGGGCGCCAGCGCACGAGCTGCTCTGCGCGGCCGTTCTGCCAGAGGAAGCTCGCGATCCAGCCCGAGCAGGCGTCCGAGTAGATGTAGTGGCCGTGCAGCGCAGCGATCGATCCGTGATAGACCCCGCCGCCGATCACGCAGCAACCTTCCGAGTGCGGGTACTCGATCGCGGGCGGCCAGGTCCCCAGTCCTGCGGGAGCGCCGCGGTCCTTGTCGGAGCCACCCTTGTCATAGGTGTGCGTGCCCTCGATCAGGTTCCAGCCATAGTTGATCCCCGGCTTGTTCGCCGGCGCCACGTCGACTTCCTCCCAGCGGTTCTGGCCGACGTCGGCGATGTACAACTGGCCCGCGTCGAAGGCGATGCGCCAGGGATTGCGCAGCCCGTAGGCCCACACTTCGGGGCGGCCGCGCCTGCCGTCGGCGAACGGGTTGTCGCGCGGGATCGCGTAGGGCGCGCCGTGATCGACGTCGATGCGCAATAATTTGCCGAGCCACGCATGCGTGTTCTGGCCGTTGCCCTTCGGGTCGCCGCCCGATCCGCCATCGCCCAGCGGGATGTACAGCATGGAGTCGGGGCCGAACAGCAGGTGGCCGCCATTGTGGTTGGCGTAGGGCTGGCCGACGGACAGGATGCGGGTCGCCGTCGCCGGATCCAACCTGCGTCCGCCGGGAAGCGCGCGGTAACGGACGACGTTGGTGTTGCCGTCCACGCCGGTGTAGTTCACGAACACGAAGCCGTTGCTGCGATAGCGCGGATGGAACGCGACGCTGAGCAGACCCTGCTCATTGCCGCGCGAGGTGAGTGCCGTGATGTCGAGGAATGGCTCGGCCCGCAACGTCCCATTCTCGAGCACGCGAATACGGCCCGGCTGCTCGACGATGTACAGCCGTGCATCGCCCGGGGCCGTGACCATGTCGACCGGACGCTCCAGCCCATCGACCGTCAGCTCGAGTTGCAGTTGCGCCGCGGGCGCGCAAGCGGCGGAGGCGAAGCACAGCAGCAACGCTGCGGCGGCGATGCCAGGCAGCGCGCGCGGACGGCGGGCGCGTGAGCGGCGCGTGGGCGGGCGATGTTGGGACGTCGGCTGAATCATTGCGTTCCCGGTGGTGTGCGATGAAGCATGGAATCCAGTTCGGCGGCAGTGCCCACTCTCAGGTGTCCGTTGGGAAGGTACACCGCATAGCGGACCGAGTCGCCCGCGGATTCGAACTCGCGAACGAAACGCGTGCGTGTCAGCTGCGGCACGAATAATCGCACGGCGAGACCGTCGTAGAGGGCGCTGCGGACGTTGGACTCCCAGTAGCTCTCGAACGCCTGGTCCTTGCCCTCCGCCTGCTGGCGCGCGACGGAGGCGGGCGACCAAAACCACAGCTGCGTGCCTGGCGCGAAGGTGACCGCGCGCAAGTCCGCGACTGCGTTGGCCGCGATGCGCGCGCGGTCGACCGACGCGTCCGCGCGCAGTTGCGGATCGACGAACGGGAAGGTTTCGATCTTGTGCACGAGCAGCGCGCCGTTGAGCGTGAGGGCGAGGGCGACGACAGCCGCCAGCGCCGAGGGGATACGCGAACCCGTGCTGCGCTGGAGCCAGTCCATGCCGCCGGCAACCATCGCCGCGACCAGCACTGCAGTGCCGGCCAGGGGCGTGTACAGGTAATAGTGGTACGTATGATGTCCCAGCGGCAGCACCGGCAAGAGCGCCAGCGCGAACCACGCGACACCGACGCTCCAGCCACGCCGGCGCAGGGCACCGGCGCCGAAACCGATGGCGCATACGAGGCCCAAGACGTCGCCCACCGCCCATACCTGCGGGTCGATCGCGTCGGTGAAGGAATGCATCCATGGCAGCGCGATCTTCACGGTCCAACCCATGTAGGTGAACAGGTTATCGAACAGGGCGCGATCGAAGCTGAGCGCATAGGCCGAAGAGGCGGCGAGCGAAGCACGCACCCCGAACACGTCGCGCGCGAGGAACGCGCAGGTGTACACGACGGACAACGCGATCATCGCCCACAACGCGGCGGGGATCGCGGGCGGCCCCGTGCGCGCAATGGTTGCGGGCGCGGCCCCGCGCATCGGCCTGGGGCTAGGCGCAGACGCCGCGGCGCCACGCAGGGCGGGGAGCAGCGCGACGAGCGGCAACAGCAGCGTGGACTCCTTGGCAAGGAGTGACGCCGCGAACAGCGGGACGGCGAGCCACGCGCGTCTGCCGGGGCGCGTGATGAGCAGCAGGCTCGCGAGTGCGCAGGCCGCGGCGAGCAATTCGCCGATGCCTGAGATCGAGTAGAGCGCGGTGAACAACGCCGGATGCGTGCCGAAGAACACCGCACCCACGGCCGCGGCGGCCGGAGGACTGAACCTGCGACACAGGCGGTAGACCAGCGCGACGCTGGCGGCGTGCGTCGCGAGCGACACGAGGTGGTAGGGCAAGGGCTCGAGCCCGGCCACCTCGCGCATCGCCTCAAAGTAAACCTGTCCCGACAGCCAGCGCCACGGGAAGGCCACCGGCGGCAACAGGCCACGTGCCCTCGCCAGCCCCGAGAAATCGTCCTGCGCGAAGAAGTAGGGGAGCGCCCCGCGGAAGACGATCCATGCCGCAGCGATCGCGAGCAGCATCCACAGCGTGTCGAACAGCGGCGTGGTGTGTGCGTCGCGCGCGGGTGCCGCCGCGATTACAGGGCGTGTGCGAGGACGGGACATGACCGCCCAAGATAGCGGAGGCGGGGGCCTTGCGACAGCCTGAGCCGCGCCGAATGATGCGAGCGCGGGACGCCAGCGCCGGTCACTCGACAGCAAGCGCCGCCCATGCAATAGCGCCCGCCGGGATCTCCCTGCGGGCGCTACGATGTGCCGGCCGAATCTAGAACTGGTGCTGCTCGGTCGAGTCCTTGAGTGCTGTGGTCGAGCTCTTGCCGCCGCTGATCACCTGCGATACCTCATCGAAGTAGCCAGTGCCCACGAACGCCTGGTGCTTGACGGCCGAGTAGCCGTGCGTCGCCTGCGAGTTGAACTCGCGGTCCTGCAGCGCCGCGTAGGCCGTCATGGCGTGTTCGTGGTAACCCTGGGCAAGTTCGAACATGCTGTGGTTCAGCGCATGGAATCCCGCCAGCGTGACGAACTGGAACGCATAGCCGTAGCTGCCCAGTGCCTGCTGGAAGCGGGCGAGTGTCGCCGCATCGAGATGCTTGGACCAGTTGAATGAGGGCGAACAGTTGTAGGCCAGCAGCTTGCCGGGGAAGCGCGCCTGCATCGCCTCGGCGAACTGGAACGCTTCGTCCAGGTCAGGCGTGCCCGTCTCGCACCACACCACGTCGGCGTAGGGCGCGTAGGCGAGCCCGCGGGCGATCGCCGCCTCGATGCCGCCGCGCAGTTCGAAGAAGCCTTCCGCGGTGCGGTTGCCCGTCAGGAATGCATGGTCGCGCGTGTCGACGTCGGAGGTCAGCAGCTTGGCGCTGTTGGCGTCCGTGCGCGCAATCAGCACCGTGGGCACGTCGAGCACATCCGCCGCCAGCCGCGCGGCCGCCAGTTTCTGCACGAACTCACGCGTCGGCACGAGCACCTTGCCGCCCATGTGGCCGCACTTCTTGGCGGAGGCAAGCTGGTCCTCGAAGTGCACGCCGGCAGCACCCGCTTCGATCATCGCCTTCATCAATTCGAAAGCATTGAGGTCGCCGCCGAAGCCGGCCTCGGCGTCCGCGACGATCGGCGCGAACCAGTCCGTCACCTTCTTGTTCCCGCTCATGTGCGCGATCTGGTCGGCGCGCTGCAGGGCCTGGTTGATGCGGCGCACCAGTGCCGGAACGCTGTCGCAGGGGTAGAGACTCTGGTCGGGGTACATCTGCCCGGAGGTGTTCGCATCCGCCGCCACCTGCCAGCCGCTGCAATAGATCGCCTGCAGGCCTGCCGCCACCTGCTGCACTGCCTGGTTGCCGGTGACTGCGCCCAGGGCGCGGACGGGGCCGCGATTGCGCATGGCGTTCCACAGCCGCATGGCGCCCTCGCGTGCCAGCGTGTGTTCGACTTGCATGGTGCCGCGAAGCTTGACCACGTCGTCGACGCCATAGGGGCGCGCGATGCCCTGCCAGCGGGCGTCCTTCATCCAGGACGTCTTGAGCTCTTCGGCGCTGCGCGGTGTGGCCATGTCGTGCTCCTTTTAGCGGGCGACATCGTGCCGCCCGTCCGTGGGTTCAAACGGGATTGAAGACTCCACCGAGGATCATCGCTTCGCTGAGCACGCGCGCTTCCTTGAACGTGCGTTCGTCCCCGGCGTCGCGCAATTGGCCGCGCTCGCCCAGCAGGCGCGCGAGCTCTTCATCAAATACATCGTTCAACAGCTTTTCGTCATGGGGAACCGGCTTGCCGTCCGCGCCAGTCACCGGCGTGCTGCCGGAGTGCCGCAGGCGTTGCGCCAGCATCAAGCGGTAGATGCGGTCGGTGGCCAGGTCTTCCATGTACCCGTCGAGCAGGCTGGCCCCGCGTCCATTGAGGACGCCGTTGCGGTAGCGAATCACCGTGCGCACGGCGGCGCGAGTCCCCGCCAGCGTGCGTTGACCCACGCCTTCGGGGCGGGGCCGAAGGTCGGGGTAGCGCTCGGCGCCCGCCGGCCGCTGCATGCCCTGGTTGGGTGCGGGGAACTGCGCTACCGCGATGGCGTTCTGGTCGGGATGCCCGGTCCAGGCCCCATCCATCAGGCAAGCCGACTCGTTGCGCTTGTCTTGTGCAAGCGATTCGAGCGCGCGTGCATTGAGGGCCTCTTCTTCGCGGCTCGGGAACAGCGCGGTCATGCCACCGATGGCCAGGGCGCCGCGGCGGTGGCAGATGTCGACCAGCAGGTGGCGCAGGTTCTGGAAGAATGGCACGTCGTGCGGAATGGTGTTGCGGTCGGGGAACACCCAGCGCGGGTCCGCGAGGGTGAAGTGAATGAGGCTCGCCATGTAGTCCCAGCGGCCGAGGTTGAGCCCCACGATGTGGTCGCGCAGGTGGTAGAGGAACTCTTCCATCTGGTAGGCCAGCGGGTGCGATTCGATGAGCGCCATGCAGCGAATGGCGCGCTCGTCCCAGCCGCGCGCCCGCGCCATCGACTGGAACACGTCGCGCCACCACAACGCTTCCTCGGCGGACTCCGACTTGGGGATATAGATGCACAGCGGGTGCCGCAGCGCTTCCCAGTCCAGGTCATGGACGATCATCGCCAGGTCGAACAGCGACGCCGAGGTGAGCCCCTCGCTGACGATTCCCACCTGAGCGAGATGGAGCCCGCGCACGCGGCTCCAGATCACCGTGGCGCTCGGCGCGATCGTGACCCGGCGGCCGCGCTTGAGGTCGTCATAGCCCAGTTCGCCGCGGAGTGCCGCGCGAATGTTGGCAATGCCCGTCATCAGGTTGGGCCAGGCGTTCGCCATCGAGTCTTCGAGATCTAGCATCACACCGGGCGCGCCCGAATTGAGCATCTTGACCACAAGCTCGGCGTCGTCGGCGGGCCCCGTCATCTGGTTGCGTTGGTCGAGGCACCACGTCGGCAGCTCGATGCGCCACTCGAGCCGTGTCGCGTCGGAGGCGGGGAGATGCCCGGGCAGCTGGCCCTCGTGCGCGGCTTCCAGAACCTCCTGCCGGTGCAGGCCCAAACCCTGCTGACGGAGCGTGAAGGCCCGGTGCAGCGGCAGGTAGAAGTCGAGGAAGCCGCGCGGCAAGTCGCGGTCGGGCCGGAACCCGGCCGGGGGGCAATTCATTCGAGGATCGTTGTCGGGCATGGTCTCGCGATGGGTCATGGGGTTGCCGGTGGCCGCGGACCCGGTTCGATAGAGCCGGATCGCGGGATTGGACCCACGAGCATGCCCGCTTGTGGCGCGACTGGCAACGAAACGAGTTATCGGCCCGCCGGGACCTGGGCATAAAGGGGAATTCCGCGCACCCCCTCGTGGGGAATTCCCCGCAGCCGCCGCCTCCCCGGCAGATGCCGTGGGAACCGCCCATTGAAAATGAACGACTTAGGCCGGCGCTCGCGCTGGCACGTTGGATGCGCTAGCGAATATCCGTCGAGTCCCTCATCAACTCCACCCTTCAGGAGGTTCGCCGTCATGCAACACCGCGTCCGCCACAACAAGGCCCGCCACTCGCTCCGGCTCATCACCCTCGCGGCGTTGCTCGGCATCAGCACCATCGCGTTGTCCCAGTGCCGCATGGTGTCGGACACGGTCACCGGCGTGAAGGCAGGGGCAGGAACCCTGTCGGGACGATCTAATTGCGCACGCCAGTGCAACGACCGCTTCGAAGCCGCCATTCGCGCGGAAGAAGCCCGGCACCGCGCGGCACTGCGCTCGTGCGGCCACGATTCCCGCTGCAAGTCCGACGAGGACCGCCTCAACGACAGGAACCAGGACGGGATTTCGGATGCACGCAAGCAGTGTAAGAAAGGCTGCTACAACGAAGGCGGAGGCCACGGCCGGTAAACGTTGACGAACGACCCGTCCACGTTTCTCTCATCAACAACAACAAGGGCGACGGTCCAGTGGACCGCCGCCCCGTTTGTTGGGCCGGCTAACGCCGGTGTCGGCTACTTGAGCTTGGTGACCGTCGCTTCGTGGATTGTGGCGGCAACAATCAACTCGCCCGCCTTCTTGTCGGCGTCCTTACGCGAGGTGAACTCGCCGATCACCACGTGATACGACGTGCCGCCATCTTCCGATTTGGGCACCACGCGGCCGGAGAGGCTCGTGCTGCCCTGCAATTTGGTCAACTCGGCAGCGGCGCGGTCCTGGGACAGGAAGGACCCCGCATCGATTCCGTACTTGGTCGCCGGGGGAGGCGGGGTCGCCTGCTGGCCACCCGGCTGCGCCTGTGCCGTCGGCGTCGCGGTAGTGGCGGCCGTCTTGGGCTTGGGATGCTTCGCCTCTTCCGCCTTGAGCGAATCCGCGCGCGCAGCGTAGATCCGCTCCTGCTCCGCCTTGGAAATTGAGTCCGCGCGCGCCGTCTCGGCGGCAACCTTCGCGGCGGCGTCGGTCTTCTGCTTCTCCTCGACCTTGCTCCTCTGCAGCGAGGTCCAGAACAGCCCACCCAGCACCACGATTCCCACCAGCATCACGATGCCGATGATGTTCGCGGCATTGGAGCCGCCGCTTTCCTCGACTTCGTCGTCGTACTTGCCGCGGCGCTTCGGGATGGGAGAGCCGGATGAAGGTTCATCACCGGGCGGCTTCGAAGTCATCTTGTCTTCGGGGTAGCTCACGAGTCGACTCCTCACAGAAAACGGCGAACGGGCACGCATGGCAAAACGCGCTGGCTCCGAACATCCAGGCTCCCGGTCCGGGATCCGCTAAGTTGCGGTGACGGAATATCTACTAGCCCCCGGGTTGAGGCAAGCCCGGAAGGTGGATTCCGGCTTTGGGAGGAGCTGCCAGCCCGGATTAAAAGCGCCTGGAGAAGGCCGCACTTGTGCAGGCCCCACTGGACTTTTTCGGGGCGCTGGCCGATACTTAAAGGGTCTTCGGTTGGCTGTGGATGTGCTGATTGCGCTCAATTCCGCCAGAGGATGACTCTCTGGCGTTTGTTGTTTGCGGGGCCATCACCGATCGAAGCGCTGGCCAATAAGGCCTGACGCAACCGCCGCGTTTGGCGGTGATGTGGGGGTACCCCCCAGTTTCAAGGAGTTGCACGTGGCTCGTGGCACTGTGAAGTGGTTCAACGACGCGAAGGGCTTTGGTTTCATCTCGCAGGAGGGTGGCGAAGACGTGTTCGTTCACTTCTCGGCGATTCAGGGCGATGGCTTCAAGTCGCTCGCGGAAAATGAAGCTGTGGAGTTCGAGGTGACCCGTGGGCCGAAGGGCCTGCAGGCTGCCAACGTCCACAAGGTCTAGTCGCGTTTCGACGCTTCACAAAAACTTGGGCGGCGCCTTCACCGGCGCCGCCGTTTTTGTTGGTATCCTGCGCGCGGGTTCGCGAGTCGTGGGAGTTCGATGGAAAGATGCTGGGGGGGAACGGCCATGCTGCTCGCATTGGCGCTGGGAATGCAGCTACTGGCCGGAACGACTGGCGCGCCCGGGGGACCAGGGGCGCTCGGCTCAATCTCCACCGGCGGATTCACGTGAGCGGGCGCCGGCTGCCTGCCGTCGCGGCCCGTGCCGGCCGCGGACTTCCTGCTCGAGCACATGAGCAACAGCCTATACGACCCGGTCGACACGACGCAGGTCGCCTCGCTGTCGCATTCGTTGCGCGCGCGCGTCAATGGCGAGATCTACCGCTTCGCGGGGCCGCTGACGCTCGCGCGCTTTCGCCGCAACCCCCTGCGCTGGTGCGGAGTGCTGCGCGACCCGGTGTCGGGTGTGCGCTTCCGTCCCAACCGGCTTTCGCGACGGATGGCGATGGTGGATGGGCCCTACTTCTTCACCACCGACTCCACGTTCGACGTATTTCGCGCCGACACCGCGCGCTTCGCCATCCGGCGCGATTACTGAGCGAGGCTCGCCATTCCTGAACGCATCGCGCGCGAGCCGTTCGCCTCGCTGAAGCACCGAAATTTTCGGCTGCTGTGGAGCAGCCAGCTGGTCTCGATGGCCGGCTCCATGATGCAGAGCGCGGCGATCCTGTGGCATGTCTCGCTGCTGGTGCCGCCGTCACACCGCGGCATGGCGCTCGGGATGGTCGGGCTGGTGCGCGTCGTCCCGATCATCGTGCTGTCGCTCATCGCCGGCGTCGTCGCCGATGCGGTCGATCGGCGGCGCCTGCTGATCGTGACGCAGAGCGGCATGGCGTTGTCCGCCGCGATTCTCGCATGGGTGACGTTCAAGGGCGTCCACGCCCTGTGGCCCGTCTATGTGCTCGCCAGCCTCGGGGCGGCGTTCGGTTCCTTCGATGGTCCGGCGCGGCAGTCACTGATCCCCAACCTGGTGCCCCGCGATCACCTGCCCAACGCGATCAGCCTCAACACCATCATGTTCCAGTCGGCCGCTGTGCTCGGCCCCGCCCTGGGAGGGATCGTGATCGGCGAGCTGGGCGTGGGCTGGGCCTACGCGCTCAATGCCGCCTCGTTCCTGTTCGTGATCGGCGCGCTGCTCGCGATGCGCGACCTCCCCTTGCGCGAACCCGGCACGGCCTCGCCGGTGAGCTTTGGCGCCGCGTGGGAGGGGCTGCGCTTCGTGTTCCGCTCGCCGCTCATCCGCTCGACCATGCTGCTGGACTTCTTCGCGACCTTGTTCGCGTCGGCCACCGCGCTGCTGCCCATCTTCGCGCAGGACATCCTGCACGTCGGGGCCCACGGCTACGGCGTGCTCTCGGCGGCCACCGCGGTCGGCGCGATCGCCGGCAGCCTGGTGATGGTGCGGCTCATCGACCGGATCCGCAGGCGCGGTGTGGTGCTGCTCTGGGCGGTCGCCGCCTACGGGCTCGCGACGGTGATCTTCGGGATTTCGCGAAACTTCGCGCTCACCTTTACGTGCCTCGCACTCGCGGGCGCGGCGGACACCGTGAGCATGGTGATCCGCAACGTGGTGCGGCAGCTCGCGACGCCCGACCACCTG
>JANLOX010000212.1:0-8684 GCA_031366795.1 Candidatus Eiseniibacteriota bacterium
CGTCACCTTGAACAGCGTCGGGCCGGCATTCGTCAAGAACGTGCCCTCGGTCAGGCTGGAGGTGCCCGCGCACAGCGCAAGGTTCGCGGACAACTGGATCGTGATGCTGAAGCCGAGCACCGGCACCGGCACGCCGCGCGAGAACGTCACCGGCAGCGTGACGCACGTTTGCGATAGGCAGATTGTGGTGGCACTCGGCTGCACTGCGATCACCGTCGGGATCGCCGCGAAGCTGGCGCTGAGCGTGTGGTTCGCGGTGACGCTCGTGAAGGTGTACGAGGTGACCGCACCGACCGAGTTGCCATCGGCGACGACGTCCGTCAGCGTGTAGCCGACCTGCGGTGCGATAGCGAACGCCTGGTTTGAGCCGCAGCCGACGACCACTGCGCCGTTGGGAGTGATCGTACCGCCCGTGCCCGGCGTCGCCGTGATGGTGAACGGGATCGCCGTGAACGAGGCCACGATCGTATGGTTCGCGGTCACGTTGCTGAAGGAGTAGCTGGCGACGGCGCCGACAGACGCTCCGTCGACGAGGACATTCGCGATCGTGTGGCAGGCATCGGGGGCGATCGTGTAGCCCTGGCCGCCGCCGCAGCTGACTGCGCTATTGCCCGCGGGGCTGATCGAGCCCCCCGTGCCAGCGGAGGCGGCGATCGTCGAAGGGCCATTGGCGCTGAACGAGGCGGCGATCGTGTGGTTCACCGTGACATTCGTAAATGAGTAGCTCGCCACGGCCCCGACTGAGACTCCGTCGACGAGCACGTCGGCGATCGAGAAGCAGCCGTTCGGCGTGATGGTGTAGCTCGAGTTCGCGCCATCCACCACGACCACCGCGCCGCTTGGCGCGATAGAACCGCCGGCTCCCGCCGAGGCGGTGATGGTGTGCGTGATCGTGGCGCCCAAAACGTCGGCCCACGTCGTGCCCAGGCGAATGCCATCGAGCTGGAACGTCGGTGAGGTGGACGCGCTGCCCTGGCGAATGCCGAGCGTGCCGAGCGAGGTCGCATCGGTGATGGCGCCGTCGCTCGCCGAGTGGGTGAGCGTCGCGGCGGGTTCCGGCGCGCCGACGATCGGGTTCAGGTAGAGCGCCACGACGTCATTGGCGGTGCCCGCGATGAAGGTGTACTTGAACACGACGAGATAGGTCTGGCCGAACACGAGATTGGTCGGCGTGTAAATGAGCGTGCCACCGCTGCTGTAGCGGACGCCCAGCCCGAACGCGTTGTTGGTCGCGTCTTTCTTGATGTAGAGGCGGCCGTAGAACAACGTCGAGGTGGGGATCGACATGAGGTGCATGCAGTAATCGCCGCCCGTTGACGCCGACTGCACGTTCAGCATCAACGACGTGTAGATGCTGCCGCTCGTCTGGGCTGTGAAGGTGTGGTTCACGTCCTCACCGCTGGAGGCAGTCGTGCCGATCATGCCGCCGATGCCCGAGCCCGCGAAACCCGCATAGCTCAGGCCGGGCGAGGCGATCGCGACAGGGTTGGTGCCGGCGCCGCTGTGGGCGGCCCATCCGCCCTGGCCCACCAGCAACGAGCCGTTCGTGTAGCTGAAGTCTTCCGTGTAAAGCGACGTCGCGCGCGCGGCCGAGCCGCCGCATGCGAGCATGACGCCGAGCACGACAGCCACCGCCAACCGCCGGCGCGCTGAGCGGCGCAAAGATCGAACGAGGTGGCTGTCCACCTTCGAGAGCAAGCCGATCATGAGTACTCCTGGGAGGTGACCGCAGAAATTGATGGGGTAAACCTCCAGTGTACGATGCTGCCACAGCTCGATTCCAGTGCTCATTGCGGCTTTTAGTACTGTCCGGGCCTGGTCGGCGCTCCCACAAACAGCGGGAAGTTCCATCCTTGTGGCAAAATTCTGCCACACCTCCCGCGTACCCTTTTGGGCAATGGGACGGGCCGCCGGCCGTGGCGGCGGTCGCGGGAACGGGCGCTGCGCATGCGTGACATTGCGGCATCCTAGCGCGTGCGCACGCCGCTCCAGAAATCGCCGCGCCTGGTGGGTTCACCGGCGCCGCGTGAGGATTTACACGGGCTCATTGTTCCGCCCTGGAGGGGCTGGCCGTTCGCTCAGGGCGCGAGCAGCACGAGCTTGGTCACGCGTGAACCATCGCTCGCGCGAAGCCGCCCGTAGTAGATCCCCGCCGCGAGCGGGTGCCCTGCGTCGTCCTTGCGGTTCCAGCGGAGTTCGTGGTGACCGGCCACGCGCATGCCCGACGCCACGGTTGCGACACGCCGTCCTGCCGCATCGAACACTTCGACGTCGGCCACGGCCGCCTGCGCCAGGTCGAACGCGAGCGTCATGCCCTCGCTCGCAGGATTGGGGCTGCCGCGCAGCATCAATGCGGCGCCTGGCAGATCCGGCTCGGCGACCGCGAGGGCGCCCGCCGGGAGGTCGAGCGCTTCGAGCTGGCGGCTGAGCCGCGCAATCACCATCGGTGTCGTCCCCGGGATGGAGTCCATGTCCGTCTCTTCCAGCACGACCGCTTCCGGTGACGCGCCCGAGACTCGCACTATGCCGAAGCCACCGCTGGTAGGGGAGTCAGCAGCGGGCAGCCGGATCTCGCTCAGGCGCGGTGCTCCCGAAGTACCGCCCGTCCCCAGCGCGTAGGTGCATGGGGCGCACACGGGTGCCGCGAGTCCCCCACGCGGTGCGCCGCTCTCGTCGAACAAGTAGAGCTCAACCGTGGCGCCGCCCCCCGTGGGCACCGATCCGATCCCACCCGCGTAGGTCGCGCTGAGCACCACCCAGTCATGCTGGTCCCATTCCGAGGGCCCGCCTGTGTTCTCGAGCACATAGGTCTTCGCCACGCCGGCGGGACCGAGGTAACCCTTGAGGATGTTCCGGGAGATCTTCGGCGACTTCAAGGTGTCGACCGGCGGGGGCAGGGCTACGCGCGACTCGATAGCAGCCGACAGGTGATCCGTGTCGCCCGTCGCGTCGAGCGCGATGAACCCGCTGCGATTCTGGAGCCCCGGTCCATAGCCGCCGCGCGCGGCGACCAGGTCGCCAATGCGAATGACGCGCCGGCGCGGTGCCGACGTGCCGCTGCCGCTCTCGAACACGCAGGGTGCGCACACCACGGCGCCGGTCGCCGAGAGCAGGGGGTTGCCGTTGGCGCCGTACAAATACAGCGAGGTGGTCGCACCCGTTCCCGGCGTGGTTCCCGACAGCCCGGCGCTGTAGGTCAGGGCGACCATGGTGCTGAAGGCATCGGAGGCGCTCGAGGTATTGCCCGCGGCGTCACGGAAACACGCGTGGAAGTGCGAGGCCGCGGTAACGGGGGAGGCGTGAAGCGGGACGAGCGCCAATCCGAGGATGGAAACGAGGGCGAGCGGGAAGTGGGGGCGGGATGAGCCTGTGAGTCGAGCCATGGGGTGTTCCTCCTTGGGAGGAGGACGCCGCCACGGCTCGAATCTATCGCGCCCGGATCACTTTCGCCGGCCCGCTCACGAGGACGGGCTTCGGAACGGCGCCGGACCTACCGGTAAAGCATCTTCAACCGTCCCCAGGACGAAGGAATCGTGGGCGTCAACAGGTTCCACACCCCGTTGATGGGGAATGTCGTCGCGGCCGTACCCGGGGCCGGGATACCCAGCGCATCGGCGATGGTGCGCAAGACCGTGTAGTGCGTGGTGAACTGCGTCGAAATGACGCCGGGCATGACCAGCGGGCCGACGAACAAGGTGAGCACGTTGTTGCCGGCGCTGTTGTCGTCTTCATCCCATGTCAGCACGAGGAAGTCGTTGGGACCGAACGCCGCCAGGATCTGCGGCACGTTCGCGGCCAGCCAGGCATCGCCGTGGGCGATGTTGCAGTTCACGTCGGAGGCGGAGTTGTGGGTGTTGTCGCAGTTGTTCGGGATGATGAACGACAGGTTAGGCAACGTGCCGCCCGCCAGATCCGCGGCAAGATCCGCGTAAGGGCGCTCGTTCGAATGGTCGACATTCGAGAAATAGGTCCACGGGTCGTGCTTGCGCGTGTAGAGCCCAGTGTAAGTATTGCCATCGAAGGAGCAGTCGGTGGCGCCAGCAACCGCGAGATTCTCACTATAGGCGCGCCAGGTCTTGCCCGCCGCCTCGACGGCCTGTCCCAAGTTCGCGGTGCCGAAGGGTGAGCCGGGAGCCGGGCAGACGTCGTTGGTGACGCCCTGCGTGCTACCCGACCAGAGCGCGATGTAGTTGGGCTGCGAGGGGTGGGTGATGGCGGAGGCACCCGCGAACCACGCGCCGGCACTCATCAGGCTCGCGATGTAGGGCTGGCTGCGGACCTCCGCGAATGACTTGTTCTCCATCACCACCACCACAACGTGGTCGGCGGCGGGAACGGCGGCGCGCGCGGGAGCGGAAGACAGGGCTGCGACCAGCGCGGCGGCGAGGAACCGGAGGGGGAAGGCGAGGTGTCGGCGCATGGGAATCCTTGAGTTTAGGTTGGATCAGCAGCAATCATTGCATTCGAGTTGCCGAATTGCCAGCGGGTGCCCTGAACCCGCGCCCAGGCCCGCCGCACAATGTCGCTACATGCGGTTTCAAGAATTCGCTCCCCAAGTTACAACCCGCCGCCGCACACCGGCGGCGTCCTTCACGCCAACGCACTGCCCAGTTGCAACTTAGTGTTTCTCGTCCGGGCGGCACGCCTGTTGCGCCTTGCGATCGCGCAGCAGAAGGGTCTGCTCCTCGTGGGTCGCGGCGTTATTTTCGCCGCGCCCGGTCGTGGCGTTCGGTCACGACCACAGGGCGGCCTCATGAACCAGGCTCCGCGCTGGCCTTACCGGCGCGGGCCGATTCTGGAGGAGCGAACAGCGATGAACCCAACACGAAGAGTCCTGTGGACACTCGCCGCGGTGCTGGTCTTGGGGCTGCAGGGCCAGGCGTCCATGGCGCAGGTGAACGGCCCCTACTTCACGTTCGAACCATGGGGCGGCTACGCGAAGTTCGCCAAGAACGTGAACATCAAGAATACCCCCGTCGGAGGCGCGACTTTCGGGTTGATTCCGTACCGCTATTTCGGCTTCGAAGGTCACGTGGGCTACGGCTCGACCAAAACCGTCAACGGCTTCACGCCCTACGCCGTTCCCGTGGCCCTCGTGCCGGCTGAGCGTGAGCTGCACATGTTGCACTACGGCGCGGACCTCATGGTGAACTTCCGGCCGTCCGCCTATGTCGCGCCCTATTTGCTTGCGGGCTGGCAGGAGGCGCGCATCAAGTACGCGAATGCGGACTCAGTTCCCAAGCCGCGCTTCCTCAACGGTATCGAGGCGGGCGCCGGCGTCAAAGTGCGCTTCGGTCCGCGCGTCGCACTACGCGCTGAAGTCCGCGACGCGATGTGGAAGTTCGCCAAAGGCACGCCGCCGCCCGCCGGCGAAGACGCAACCGACAACCTGTTCATGACGGCCGGCCTCGAATTCACGCTCGGTGGCGTGACGGGGGCTTCCCCCTCGAAGGACGCCGACAATGATGGCGTCCCCAACAAGCGCGACAAGTGCCCGGATACTCCGGTGGGCGCGAAGGTGGATGCCACCGGCTGCCCGATGGATTCGGACGGCGATGGTGTGTGGGACGGCATCGACCAGTGCCCCAACACGCCGGCAGGTGCCACCGTGGATGCGCACGGCTGCCCTGGCGATGACGACAAGGACGGCGTCCCCAATGGCGTCGACCAGTGCGCCGACACGCCGGCTGGCGCCATCGTCGATACGCACGGCTGCCCGAAGGACGCGGATAAGGACGGCGTCTGGGACGGCATCGACCAGTGCGCCGATACTCCCGCGGGCGCCAAGGTGGATGCGCGCGGCTGCACCGTCGTCACGGACGCCGATGGCGATGGCGTGCCCGATGACAAGGACCTCTGCCCGTTCACCCCGGCCAACGTGAAGGTCGACAAGGACGGCTGCCCGATCGAGCTGAGTGAGCGCGAGACGCAGTTGCTCGACAAGGGTCGCATCACCGAGCGCAACATCCACTTCGTCACCGCCAAGTGGGACATTAGTCCCGAGTCGGAGCCGATCCTCAATGAGCTGGGCAACATCCTCATTCAGTGGCCGCGACTGCGCATCGAAATCGGCGGGCACACGGATGGCCGCGGGTCGAACGCCTACAACCAGAAGTTGTCGGAGCAGCGCGCCAATGCCGTGCTGGAGTACCTTACGGGCAAGTTTCCGCAGATCACCCGCGAGCAGTACACTGCCGTGGGCTATGGCGAGTCCCAGCCGGTGGGTTCCAACTCCACCGTCGAAGGCATGGCGATGAACCGCCGCGTCGAGTTCAAGGTGCTCAATACGGAAGAACTCAAGAAGGAGCGGGAGCGCCGTCGTACGCTGACGAAGTAACGCGACCCGATCGCCATGAAGTGGACGCTGGACCGGAGGAGCAACGACATGACACGCAAGATCCTTGCGCTGGGCCTGCTCTCGGCGCTGGTATTGACAGGATGCGAGAAGAAGGAGGCGGGCGATGCCTCCCCGGAGCACACCGCCTACACGCAGACGCTGAATGCGAGGCTCGCGAGTCTCGATGCACAGATGGACTCGCTCAAGGCGCAGGGCGAGATGGCGGGCGATACCCTGAAGGACCGCATCCATGAGGACCTCGAAAAGCTCAAGGAGCAGCGGGAGCGGGCGAAGGAGAAGCTAGGCGAGTTGGGTTCTGCCTCGGCGGACAAGTGGGACGATGCGAAGAGTGGCGCGGTCTCCGCGCTGGATTCGCTCGACGCTTCGTTCGATCGAGCCCGCGCCCGCATGCACTAGGAGCAGTAAAAGGCATCCCGATGGTCACGCGCGGCGCGGACTTGAAGTCCGTGCCGCGTCGTGGCAGTCGTGGGGCGCCTGCGTGAATTGGGCACGCGGCTCGCGTATGGTGCCGCAATGCCCGCCCATGCACCGCCGATCGCCCTCGTCGTCGTCGATTTCGACGGCACTCTGACCGATGTCGATTCCCACGCTCCGGCGTTTTACGCCGCTTCACGGCAAGCGCTGGGGAAGCTGATGGGTTGGGATGAGGCGACGCAGCAGCGGCAATGGTCGCGCGCCTTCGACGCCATCACGCAGCTGCCGCCCACGGCCGCATGGATCGTGGATGGCCGTGAGGTCTGCCCTGCGACCGCCGACCCCTACATGATCGCGAACAGCGTGACGCACCTGCTGCTGGGCGAACATCGCCCCGAACTCTCGCCGGCCGCACGTGTGACCCGCGTGCTCGAAGTTCACCACGCCGCCTACCAGCAGGTGACGCCGGCATTCCGGCCGGACGCCCGGCTGGTGCTCGAGACGCTGCTCGCGGAAGGCTACCCCGTCCGCGTGGTGTCCAACTCGCGGACACAGGCGATCGAGCAGATGCTGGATGCGCTCGCAATCGACGGGCGGGAGCGCGTGCTGGTGTGCGGCGAGGCCGGCAAGTTCTCGGTGTGCGAGGCGACGGTGCCTGACGTGCGTTTCCTGGCGCTGCCCGAAACCGCCGAATGGTGGGAGGGTGGTCGCCCCATCCTGCTGCGGCGCGGCAAGTACTTTGAGGTGTTGCGCTCGATCTGGGAAGCCACCGGAACCTCGCCGCAGCAGACCCTCGTGATCGGCGACATCTTCGAACTGGACCTCGCCATGCCCTCAGGCCTGGGCGCCCATATCCACCTCGTCACCCGCGCGGGCACGCTGCCGCATGAGGTGCGCCTGGCGAATGCGCGACCTCGTGGGGCGGCGGGGGCGCCGCTCGCGGCTGCGCTGGAGCGGCTGAGGCGATAGTTCCGGCCGGGTCCTGCAAGGGCCGCGGGGTGCCGCCAGCGCCAGCGGGTCCGGGGCGCGTGCTAGATTGAACGCCATCGTCCGCGTTCACGCCGTTCCCAGGGGAGGTCGCGTCATGATCGGATTCGTGTTGTTCATCGTGCTGGCCGCTGCCGGCTTGGCTGTGTGGCGCAACTTGATGGCGCACGGGGGCCCCAAGGTTCACGACGCCGCAGGCCGCGCTATTCTCGCGGGGAACCCGGTTGCCATCGCCGGAGGTATCGCCGCGGCGATCCTCGCCTTCCTCCTGTTCATTGTGCTGGTGACCTCGGTCCGCTCGGTGCCCGTCGGTCACGCGCTGGTGGTGTTCAACACGGTCACCAAGTCCTTCCACGTCGCCGGGCAGGGGCTGACGTTCGTCACGCCGTTCGTCAGCGACACGCACGACTACGACCTGCGCCGCCTCGAGTACACGATGTCGGGCAACAACGGCGAGGGCCGCAAGGCCGACATTGATGACTCGCTGTGGTCGCCGACGCAGGAGGGGCTTCAGGTCGGCATCGACATCACAGTGTGGCACCACGTCGATCCGCTCAAGATCATCGCGATCCACCAGAAGATCGGGCCGGACTATGAAGAGAAGATCATCCGCCCGGCCGTGCGCTCGGTGATCCGGCTCGTGATCTCGGAATACGCGGTGATGGACGTGTACTCGTCCAAGCGCGCCCAGATCCAGGACGAGATCAATCGCAAGATCAGGACGCTCGTCGAGAAGGACGGCTTCATTATCGACGAGGTCGTGCTGCGCGACGTGCGCTTCACGCCGGAATTCTCCAAGGCGATCGAGGCCAAGCAGATCGCGCAACAGTCGGCGGAGCAGATGAAGTACACGCTCGAGAAGGAGCAGAAGGAAGCCGAGCGCAAGGTGATCGAAGCGCAGGGCCGCGCCAACTCGATCGAGGTG
>JANLOX010000214.1:0-2086 GCA_031366795.1 Candidatus Eiseniibacteriota bacterium
TCGCGTTCCGTCACAGACTGGAGGGAGCGGCCCGCCATTAGCCGTCGGGTCTACAGGGCTTGCCCTGTGCACCGTTCGTTAGACTGAAGTTCCCGCGCAAATTGTCGCCCTTTGCCGAGAGAAGTGGAGTGTAGTCAACGAGTTAGCCGAGTGTGAATGGTGGATAATGTAGCCATGTAATATGGTTGCATGTACAGCATAGAATGTGTATATTGCACCCATGCACATCGACGTTGTGCCGAATCGTGGGTCGACCCCCACCGTGCTCCTGCGGGAGTCCTTCCGCGAGGGCGCCAAGGTCCGGAAGCGCACGCTGGCCAATCTCTCCAGTCTCTCGGCCGCGCAAATCGATGCCATTCGCGCGGCGCTCCGTGGGGAGGTCGTGCGGCCTGCGGCGCAGCACTTCGAGATCATCGCCTCACGCGCGCATGGCCACGTGCAGGCCGTCACGGTGGCGATGCAGCGCGTGGGCTTCGCTCCGCTGCTCGCGTCCAAGCCCTGTCGCGAGCGTGACGTCGTCGTGGCGATGGTGGCGGCGCGCCTGCTGGCGCCCCACACCAAGTTGGCCACTACGCGCTGGTGGCACACCACGACGCTGGCTGACGATTTCGGCGTGGCCGACGCGAGCGAGGACGAGCTGTATCGGGCCATGGACTGGCTCGTCGCGCGTCAGGACAGGATCCAGCAGACGCTCGCCGCGCGGCACCTGCGCGAGGGCGGGTTGGTGCTGTACGACCTGTCGTCGAGCTACGTCGAAGGCCGCTGCTGTCCGTTGGCCAAGCGCGGCTACAGCCGCGACGGGAAGCCGGGCACGTTACAGATCAATTACGGCCTGCTCACCGATCCGCGGGGCTGCCCCGTGGCCGTCTCGGTGCACGAGGGCAACACCGCCGACAGTACCACGTTCCTGCCCGAGGTGCGGCGGCTCCGCGAGGACTTCGGGCTGGCGCACATGGTCATCGTCGGGGATCGCGGCATGATCTCGCAGAAGGCCATCACCGCCCTGCGCGAGACCGACCTCGGCTGGATCACGGCCCTCAAGAGTGTGTCGATCCGCGCGCTCGTCGAGCAGGGCCACCTGCAGATCGATCTGTTCGACGAGCGGAATCTGCTCGAGCTCAGCGCCCCGGAGTATCCGGGTGAGCGGTTGATGGCGTGCCGCAATCCGTCACTGGCCACCTTGCGCGCGCACAAGCGAGAGGCGTTGCTGCTGGCCACGGAGCGGACCCTTGCGACGATCAAGACGCGTGTCGATGCCGGGAAGCTGGGTGGCCAGGACGCGATCGGTGTCTGTGTGGGCAAGGTCGTGAACCGCTACAAGGTCGCCAAGCACCTCGACCTCACGATCGGTGACACCGCGTTCACCTTCGCGCGCAACGCGGACCGCATCGCGGCGGAAGCCGCGCTCGACGGCCTCTACATCATCCGCACCTCGGTGCGCGCGACCGAGATGGACGCAGCCGAGTGCGTGCGCAGCTATAAGTCGCTCGCCAATGTCGAACGCGCGTTCCGCTCGCTCAAGTCGGTCGATCTCCACGTGCGCCCGATCCACCATCGCACCGCCGATCGCGTGCGGGCGCACATCTTCCTCTGCATGCTGGCCTACTACGTCGAATGGCACATGCGCGAGGCGTGGCGCGCCCTGATGTTCGCTGATCCGGACCAACAGGCCAAGGCCACACGCGACCCGGTCGCACCGGCGAAACGCTCCGCGGCGGCCGCCGCCAAGGCGAGCCGCCATCGGCTGGAGGACGGCTCGCCGGCCCACAGTTTTTCGACCCTGCTCGCGACCCTCGGCACCATCGTGCGGAACACCTGTCGCCCCCCGCATGCCATGCCCGATGCGCCGACCTTCGAGGTCCTCACCACGCCAACCGCGACGCAACAGCGCGCCCTCGCGTTGATCCAGCAGCTCACCGTGTAGCCAGCAGCCGGAACCCCGCATTCACGCCAAGTGCTTATCGCGTAACGATCAACGTGCTCAACGCCGTGTGGAACTTCAGTCTAGTACGCGCGTCGGCCGTCGCGCTGGCGGCTGGCGTCGAACAGCGACCCGTAGCTGATCACGACATAGGGCTTCGACGGA
>JANLOX010000282.1:0-1621 GCA_031366795.1 Candidatus Eiseniibacteriota bacterium
CGAACATTCCCTCGTTCGTCCGCCCCATGGCGCGAACCGGCATCGAGCGATTCGTCCGGGACAGAGGGGGCTTCGAAGTGGACGAGGCGATCCTCGACGAGGCGCGCGACTTCTTCGGCATGTGAACATGCCGGATCCGAACTCGAGCGCATTCGCCCGGCCCTACGTGGTCTCGTGGAATCTCACGTACCGCTGCAACCTCGCGTGCGAGCACTGTTATCTCGACGCCGGCATCACGCCGCTGGTCGGTACAAAGAACTTTGCCGATCGAAGCGAACTCGACACCGAAGAATGCTTCAAGGTCATCGACGAAATCGCCAACTTCGCGCCCGAGTGCGTGACGATCCTGACGGGCGGCGAGCCGCTCCTGCGGCGCGACATCCTGGAGATCATCCGGCGCGCTTCAGAGCGTGGACTCTGGGTCGTCGTCGGCACCAACGGCGTGAGCATCACCGAGAACCTGGCGGGGCGCCTCGCGGAGGCCGGAGTGCGGGGGCTCTCGCTTTCGCTCGATGCGCTCGATCCCGATCGTCACGACCGCTTCAGGAACGTGCGGGGCGCCTGGCGGAACACGGTGGCGGGAGCGGAGATCCTGAACAGGACCGGGCTGCCCTTCATCGTGCAGACGACCGTGGGCTCGCACAATCTCGACGAGCTAGAGGCGATCGCCGACTTCGCTCACGATCGGCTCGCCGCCAAAGTCTGGAACCTCTACTTCCTGGTGCCGACGGGCCGCGGCCAGTTCGTGTCGGACATCACCCCCGCGCAGTACGACGACGTGCTCGCTTCGCTCTACCGCATCCAGAGGAAGTACGACCGCCGGATGCTCGTGAACGCGAAGTGCGCGCCGCACTACATCAAGACCGTTCTGGAGAATTCCCTTCATGGCTCAGGGCAGGCCGGCGGCGAGACCGATCCGATCCCGGCCCAGATCAGGACCTACTCCGGCGGGGCCGGCGGCTGCCCGGCGGGGACGCATTACATGGGGATACGGCCGAATGGCGATGTCACCCCGTGCCCCTACCTCCCGGTCTTCGCGGGCACGCTTCGCAGCTCGAGTCTCGCGGACCTCTGGACGTCCTCCGCGCTATTCACCGGCATTCGCCTCCGTACCTCGCTCGGCGGGCGATGCGGCGAGTGTGAAATGAACGGCCACTGTGGGGGCTGCCGCGCCCGGGCCTTCGGGATGACCGGCGACCTGATGGCCGAAGACCCCCTCTGCAGCCACGTCCCCGGCACGTTCGCCGGATCTCCCCTTCTCGCGATCAGCGGCCGCGCGTCCGTGGCGGGAGCACCTGGGATTCCGTCGATCGAATATGGGCCCGAGTCGGCCAAAACCATCGCCTGGGACGATGAGGCCGCCGCGCGCATGAAGAAGATCCCCATGTTCGTCCGGGGCATGGTGATGAGAGCGGTTGAGGATTCGTGCCGCGGGAACGGCATCGGCCGCGTGACGGTTGACGAACTCGAACGGATCCGCGCAAGGATGCCGACGCCAAAGATGTTCGGGTAGATTTCAGTCGCTTCGCTTCAAACCCAATCGAGCGAGCACTCTTCGGGGATCGACCGACGGGTGAAACTTCCGTGATGCCGGCAGCTGGAGGTAGGCCAGAAAGCCCAC
>JANLOX010000296.1:0-2817 GCA_031366795.1 Candidatus Eiseniibacteriota bacterium
GTGAGGCCGAGGCGCGGGTTCACGAAGTCGTAGGACTGGTCGAAGCGGATGCCGTCGAAGTGATCGCCACGCATGGCGTAGTTGGTGTGCCGCAGGCTGAGATCGGCCATCGCGAGCAATGCGGGCGTCACGCGGTACTCCTCGCGTGCGAATACTCCCGTGTTCAGCGTGCGCGGGCGCACGTCGTAGTAGGCCGCGTCAGGCGCAGTCGCGGGCGGCAAGCCACTCCCCGAGATCACGTTGCCATAGTGGCGCCCATCGGCGGCGCGCACCTCGCCGCCCACGGTGAGCGTGCCGCGTTCGTGCTCGATTCGCACGCGCGGCACCCAGCCGCCATTGCGATTGACCACCGAGCGCCGCCGCACCAGGTCTGCGCGGGTCACCGTCACGCGCCCCTGCGCGTCGCGATCGAGCACGCCGTTCTGGTCGGCGTCCGCGTATTGGTCGCGCGCATAGAGCGTGGTGTCGGTCGTGGTCCACGGTCGCAGCCGATAGTTCGTGAGTGTCGCGCCGTTGCGCTGTTCGTCGTAGTAGCCCTTGCCGTCGAACCAGTACGCCGTCTGCGTCAGCGTGATCTTGTCGTTGACCGACCAGTTGTGGATCAGTTCATAGTGCGGCTCGAAGAAATGATCGCGCTCGTTCGCATAGGTGAGCGGATTGAAGCGCCGGTCGTTATTCACGTTGCCGGTGAGGCGGCCCTGCAAGGCGTCGGGGGAGACGCTGAGGTAGGCGAGGTGCGTCTCTTCGGGGCCGCCATAGAGACCGGCGCGCAGGGACTGCCGTCCAAACGTGCGCCGCGCCGAGAACGCGTAGGACCACAGCTTGGACCACGACTGGTCGCGATAGCCCTGCGATTCGATACGCGAGTAGCGGCCATAGAAGTTCCAGCCACCTTCGATCGCGCCGGAGTTCATCTCGAGCGCCAGCCGCTTGGTATCGTAGGAGCCCGCATCGAGCGACACGCGCGCTTCACGCGTCTCCGTGAACGGGGAGGTCTCGATATTGACGCTCCCACCGAGTGACGCCGCGCCATACAGGGACGAACCGACGCCGCGCTGCACCTGTGCTTCGCGCGTCGAGGCGAGCAGATCGGGATGATCGATCCAATACACCTCGTGCGACTGCGGATCGTTGAGCGGCACGCCGTTGATCAAAACGCTGACACGGCGCTGCGGGAAGCCGCGGATCGACAGGTAGGAATAGCCGATACCGTTGCCGGCGTCGGAGTAGGCGTACACGCCCGGCAGCTTCGCCAGCAGCATCGGCGTGTCCTGGCCATCGTTCACGCGCAGCAGGTCGTCGCGCCCGAGTGAAGAGCGCGTCACCGGCGCGTGTGCCGAGGGCCGGTCGGTGCGCACCTCGATGCCGCTCATCGGAACGATCTGCGGCAAGGTATCGGGAGTCGTGGGCCCCCCCGCGGCCCGGCTCAGGGGGCGGGGCATCAGGCCGTATCCCGGACTGCGGGGGCGCCCGAAGAGCGACGCCCCGGCAACAGCCAGCCGATGGCGTAGATCACGAGCGAGGTCAGCAGCCCCAAATAAATGGGTTCGATATTGGCGAACGGTAGCGGTGCAGCACCCTTCGGCGTGTAAGCGCGCACGAGGATTCCATAGAGCGAGGTGGCGAACGCGGCGCACATCGCGAACATCGTGACGTGGGTCTTCAGGCGCCCGCGCTGCAGCAGCGCGGTGCCGACCGGGAGCAGCAGCGCGGGCGTTGTGATCGAGCCCAGGTCATGCCACAGCCCGATCACGCTCTGGTTCACCAGTGCCAACGCGCACGCGAATACCGTTGCGATTCCCAGACCAATGCGCGAGTAGAACGGGATGCGGTCCTCGCTCGCGCCGCGCCGCAGCCGCCAGATCACGTCGCGGCCCAGCGTGGTGGCGGCGATGAAGCCATACGAATCGATCGTGCTCATCACCGTCGCGATCATCGCCAGATAGAACAGCCCGAGTGCCCCCGCGGGCAGCGTCACGCGGGCCAGTTCGGGATAGGCGAACACGGGATCCTTCAAGTGCGGCAACACGGCGCGGGCGTAGAGGCCCGTTGTGGTCGAGAGGAAGTCGAACACGATCCAGCACACGATCGACCACAGCATCGAGCGCTTGGCGATCTTCGGATCGCGCGCGGCATACGCGCGCTGCCAGAAGCCGGGATCCACGAGCGCCGAAAGCGCGATCACGTACCACACGAAGATCGCCGCGGGTGGGTTGCCGCCATGCCAGGTGAAGTGCGTCTCGGGAAGTGTCGCGTGCAGGAACGCGAGCCCGCCATGTCGCGCCACCAACATCGCCACCATGACGATAAATCCTAAGTACATGAGCACGAACTGCACCTGGTCGGTGAGCACAACAGTGCGAAGGCCCCCGCGATCGATGTAGAACAACGACACGACCGCCGCCACGATCACGCACGGCACCAACGGCAGCCCGAACATCGCCGCGAACAAGGTGCCGAGCATCAGCACATACGCCGCGGGCGCCGAGGTGATGAACACCAGCAGCGCGCCCGCGAACGCCGGCCCCGGCCCGTAGTGCTTCGCGAGCAGGTCGGGGATCGTGAACAGTTCCGCCTGCCGGGCCTTCTTGGCGAACAACAGCGCGAACAGCAAGGCGCCCACGTAGTAGGGCACGCCGAACACCAGCCAGTTTGCGAGCCCGTAGCGGTACGAAAACTCACCCACGCCGAGGATGCCGCCGTACCACGTGGTCACCAGCGTCGCGACGAGCGCGGGCAAGGTCACCGCGCGGCCCGCGACGAGATAGTCAATGACGCCACTGCGCTGTCCCCGGCGCGTGAACCACACGAGCCCAA
>JANLOX010000310.1:0-14807 GCA_031366795.1 Candidatus Eiseniibacteriota bacterium
CCCCGCGGAGAGCGCGCTGTTGAGCTTCAGCACGACGCTCTCGGTAGGCAGGGCGCGCAGCAGGTCGAGCAGGTAACCCGCATTGTACCCAATGTCCATGTCATCCCCAGCGTATTCCGCGGCCAGCGAATGTTCACCGGATCCCTGTTCCGTCGCCGACGAGACGCCCAGGCTGTTCGTGCGCAGCGAGAAGCGCACCTGCCGCGTCACGTTGTCGGCGTGGGAGGCCACGATGTCGACGGCTTCCATGAGATCCAGGCGCGCGCAAATCACTTCGCGCGGGTTGTTTTTCGGGATCACCTGTTCGTAATTCGGGTAGGGGCCTTCGAGCAGGCGCGTCAGCACCTGCACGCGATAGGCGCCGATCTGGGTCGAGAAGCCTGCCTGGTTGCGTCCACCCGCGACTTCGATGGTCACCGGGCTCGTGGCGTCTTCCGCGGCGCGGCTGATCGCGCTCAGCGCGCGATTCGGGATGATCACGCCATCGGTCTTGAACGCGTCGAATTTACCCGTGCGTTCAGTGCGCGACAGCCGGTGGCCGTCGGTGGCGACGAACGTGATCTGCGCCGGCGTGCACTGCAGCAACACGCCGTTGAGCTGGGGACGCGTTTCCTCGGTCGAGGCGGCGTAGCCACTACGCGCGATCAGTCGCGCCAGCGCGTCGCCTTCGATCGAGATCGCGGCGTCGGCCTTGAGCTCGGGAATCTTCGGGAAGTCGGCGGGGTCCTGGGTGGGGAACTTGGACCAGCCCTTGCCACCGCCGTAGCGCACTTCGCACTGGCTGTTGACAACGCTGAGTGTCACCTCGCCCTTCGACATTTTGCGCACGACGTCGTGGAAATGCCGCGCATTCACAGCGGCGCGTCCCTGTTTCTTCACGGTGCACGGCAGTACGACCGACGTGGTGACGTCGAGGTCGGTGCCGGTGATACGCAGGCCCTGAGGCTCCGCTTCGAGCAGCAAGCAGCTGAGCAGCGGCAGGGGGCTCTTGGACGACACGGAGGCCAGCGCCTTGGAAGCGCCAAACGCCAGGTCGGCCTGCTGGATCGTGAGCTCCATTCGGTCACTCTCTTGGGCCGGGGAGCTCGCGGACTTGGCGGCTTCTCCGGCGGTCGCAGGGGTCGTCGTCTGGGTGGTCATATTCGGGTCCGGATCATAGGGTTAGAGGGGCAATCCTGCAAGTCTTTTACGGCTGCTTAAGTCTTTGTCATTCAATAAATAAGAAGATCGTAGAGATAGGTGCTGTGGATGCCGTGGACAACCCGATCAAAGTCTTGTTTCCAGCGCCGTGGGAGCGGTCGCGAACGTGTTCATGGCGACGTGGATAACTCTCGATTTCTCCACAACTTGTGCACGCCGCCGCTCGCTCTCTCCCACGACCCTCGAGAATATCCCCCTCTGTCCACGGGTTATCCACAGCTCATCCCGAAGCCAATGTGGATATCATCCCGTTCACCTTCTCCCCAAACACGCTATCGCTCTGGATCATGCCGCCGACCTTGTCGCAGGCGTACATCACGGTCGTGTGATCGCGTCCGCCGAACACACGACCGATCTCGACGAGCGACAGATCCGTGAGCTGCCGCAGCAGGTACATCGCCACTTGGCGTGGCAATGCGACGGTCTTGGTTCGCCGCTTGCCGCACAGCGCTTCGGTCTTGACCGCGAAGCGTTCGCAGATCATCGCGAGGATTCGCTCGGGCGTCAGGTGGTCGGGCTCGGGGTCGACGTATTGCTGAATGACCTCTTCCGCCAGCTCCAGCGTGATGTCGCGTGCCATCAGCGAGGCGACCGCCATCAGCCGTACGAGGCAGCCCTCAAGGTCGCGGATGTTGTTGCGGATGCGGTCGGCGATCAACAGCAGCACGTCCGGCGGCACGCGCGCGCCATCACCTTCCATGGCGCAACGATTACGCAGGATGGCGATACGCGTCTCGAGATCGGGTTGCTGGACGTCGGCGACCAGCCCCTGGTTGAAGCGCGAGATCAAGCGATCCTCGAGCATGGGGATGTCCTTGGGTGGCTTGTCGGCTGTCACCACGATCTGCTTGTGGGCGTCGCGCAGGGCGTTGAATGTGTGGAAGAACTCTTCCTGCGTGCTCTCCTTGCCCGCGAGAAACTGGATGTCGTCGATCAGCAATAGTTCGACATTGCGGTATTTGTTGCGAAATGCGAGCGTTTGGCCGTGCTGGATGGCGAAGATCATCTCGTTCATGAAGCGCTCCGCCGACACATAGACGATGCGCGCCGCCGCCCGCTCACGCAGCACCGAGGCCCCGATCGCGTGCAACAAGTGCGTCTTGCCGAGCCCGGAGCCGCCGTAGATGAACAACGGGTTGTAGACGTGCCCGGGGTTCTTGGCGACAGCGAGACAGGCCGCATGCGTGAAGCGGTTGCTGCCGCCCACGACGAAGGATTCGAAGCTGTAGCGCGGATTGAGCATCGCCGCGAAGGCGTTGCGCAGGGCGGAAACGTCCGGCGGCACCGCGGGTGCGACGGGTGCAGCACTTGCCGCCGGTGCTCCGCCTGCGCGGTCTGCACCGTGATGCGCGGCCAGCGCGCTGTTCGCCAGCGCAGCCCCGGAATTGTCCGCGGCGTTGGCGCGCAGTGCGGCTTCCATGATGGCGTGCGTTTCGAGCGTGTCCTGCTCGCGTGCCGAAAAGCGGACTTCCGGCTCGGCGCCGAACACCGTCTTCAGTGCCTCGCGCAATGCGCCGGAATGGTGCTGCTGGATCCAATCACTGAAAAAGGAGCTGGGTACTTCGAGTTCGACGAACTGGGCGCTCAAGTGGCGGGGCACGACGGGCCGGAACCAGGTCTCATACGCCTGCTGGCTTCCGAGTCGACTGCGCACGGCCTCGAGAACTTGCTCCCAGAGTTGCGTGAAGGTCTCCGGTTGCATGTCTGAGACGGCCATTGCCTTACATCCTTGTTGGTTCGGGGCCTCTAACTTTTCCACAGGGCGCGGGGCCTTGGCGCTCTAGCGCCAGTTGCGGCCGCGGGCCTTGGGGAACCAAGTCGATCTGGAAAACTGACCCAGGCTTATCCACATCGGGCGAAGGGGATGAAAACCCTAGGCCTGATACAAGTTAAACCCTAAATCGACTCCTTTCCTCCACACGTTGTCCACAAAACCCGGAACGTTTGCGGCGCGCGAGTCGTTGGCGCGCGCAAACCAGCTCCTAAATGTTCGCGGAACCCATTGCGGTAGCGTGAGATATTGGATTGTGGTGGGTGGCCCGGTGACGTGTGCAGAACCCACGTCCTTCCGGGGGGTCGGAAGGCTAGCACTCACAACCGGCCCGTACAAGCCCTTCCAGTGTGTTGCGATGCAATGGGTTACAAGGTCAGTCCACAATACTCCCAAAAACGTGCGGCGGGCTCAGGCTTACGCCTAGGCCCGCCGCGACTTGGGAGGATTGGCTAGAAGGGGGAATTCACCCCGACCGAGAAGCCCACGTCGTCATTCAGGTCATCCGACAGACGTAGTTGTAGCTCGCCGGTGATAGAAAACTGCGGGCTCAAGCGCAGCTCGGAACCCAGCCGCACGGGGATCGACAGGTCGGTCTCGTTGAGGCTGGCGATGTTCGCGTTCGTGAACAACAGCCCGACGCTGACGAACGGCGTGAACACCAGGTCGCCGTTGCCCGCGAAGGAGCGGCTGCTCACCAGCGTGGGACCCACGGACAGCACGTTCCAGTGATCGCCGGATTCGACGCCGAGCCCGCCGCCGACGGCGATGGCGTAGGGGTACCCGCTGGTCGGTTGCGTCACCTGGTACTTGAGGTCGGTGCCGAGACGCAGCGTGGTGCGGTTGCCGGAGCCGAAGTCCTGGCGCGCGAAGCCGCCCTGGAAGCCAAAGTCGACGCCCGGGTAAAAGCTCAAGCGCAGTTGTCCCAGCAGCCCGATCACGCTGGAGCTCGACTGCAGGTAGGCGCCGCCCATGTGCTGGTTGGGCGCGAGCGTCTGGGCGCTGGTGAACTGACCAAACGCCTGCGCCCCGGCAGCCCCGGGAACAGCGAGTGCTGCGACTAGCATCAGGGCAGCGAGTTTCTTCATCACGATCAACCTCCAATAAGTGCGGCGGGAGCGTTCATGCGAGTCGAATGTCAGCGGGCGACGGTCGCAAATCCCATGAATCGCGGTCAAGCGTGCGCCGTACAAGCGCCACGCGCTTCAGTCTGGACGCGGGTAAAACGCTGACGCCCACGGCGCCAGCTCACGGAATCCCATGCGGCGGTAGACCGCGATCGCCGGGGTATTGAAGTCGTTGACGAACAGGCAGGCGGTGCGGCTGCGTTCGAACAGCCGCCGGCACAGCTCGGACAGCCCGCGCCGCGCGTAGCCCTGGTTGCGGCGCGCGTAGGGCGTAAACACGCCGGACACCTGCGCGGCGTCGGGTGTGACGGCGCTGACGCTGGCGCGGAAGCGCAGGCCTTCATCGTCGGTCCACAGGTAAGTGTAGCCGTCGCGGCACTCGTTCTCGGTTCGCCGGGTGTAGCCTGCCAGGTCGACGGTGCGCGGGTCTTCCTCGAGCTCTTCGACGCGCAGGTCGGCGCCGCTCTCGAACACGATTCGCTGGTCGTCCTGTGCCGCGCGACGCAAATCGGGCAGCGGTTCGAAGGACGCCAGGGCTTCCGGCACAAGGCTCATGTAGGTCTGGTCGCGGCGAATCCGTGGTGACAGGCCTTCGAGCTCCAGCCGCTCGACCATTTCATGGACTGCCCCCCGCGGGCCGATGACCTGGAAGCGCTGCGGGAGGAACACGCGCCGCTGGGCCAGTTGCCCGGCGAGCAGGGAGAGTGCCGCCGTGTCGTCGCCAATGGGCAACACGGCCCCGGACTGGCTGCCGATGTGCAACAACGCCACCAGCGAATCATCGCGCCGGACTCCCCAGAACTCGTCACGGTTGTGCGCCAACCCGTCGCGCAGTGTCAGCGCCAGCAGGTACACGTTGAGCACCGGATCCCGGTCGAGAAAGCCGAACACCTCGACGAGGTCCTGGGGACCCAGACGATCGAGGGATGCGTTGCCGGTGTGCTCGTCGAGCGTCATCGGGTGGGTTCTGGCCTCGTGGCGCGGGTCGCTTTCGGGCCGCGATCGCGGCCGTTCCCAGCGCATTCCCGTAGGGCGGGCATGGTATCGCAGCGCCGCCCGCGCCGGAAGCGATTCGGGCTGCCGGAATGAGAATTCGTGGCTTCGTTGACCGCATACTCCGGCAACTCTAGCCTCGCTCCCATGCCGGATCTGGTGATGGTCGTCGAAGACGAGAAGGAAATCCGCGATCTCGTGCGCTACAACCTCGAGCGCGAGGGCTTCCGCGTCGCGACGGTGGCGGACGGGGAGCAGGCGCTCGAACAGATCTGTGCTTCGAAGCCCGACTGCCTGGTGCTCGACCTGATGCTGCCGGGCTTAAGCGGGCTCGAGATCCTCCGCGAGGTGCGCGATGACGCCTCGACGCGCGAGACGCCGGTGCTGCTGCTGACCGCGCGCGCGGCCGAGATGGACCGGTTGCTCGGCTTCGAGCACGGCGCCGACGACTACCTCACCAAGCCGTTCAGCCCGCGCGAATTGGTGGCGCGAGTGCGCGCCCTGTTGCGGCGCGCCAAGCCGGCCAGCCCTTCGCCGGTGCTCGAAGTGGGCGACGTGCGCATCGACGAGCCGGCACGCGAGGCGTCGTACCGTGGGCGCGCGCTGGTGCTGACGCCGCGCGAATTCGACCTGCTGAACTTTTTTGTGCGCCATCCCGGCCGCGTGCTGTCGCGCGATGAACTGCTGCGCAAGGTGTGGGGCTACGACTACCTTGGCGAGACGCGCACCGTTGACGTGCACGTGCGGCGCTTGCGCCAGAAGCTTGGCGACGACCCGCAGGCGATCGAGACCGTGCTCGGTTCGGGGTACAAATGGATCGTGGCCGCGCGCTGAGGCGATCCCGATGACCGCATTGCTGGTGGCGCTCGGCGTGGCGTTGGCGATCGCCGTGTTGTTGGCGATACGGCGCTCGCGGCTTGCACGCCGGCTCGCCATGGCGATCGGCCGCGTCGCCGACGGCGAGGTGGCGGGCGCCGCACTCGATGTCGGTGATCGCGACCTCGAGCCGATCGTGCGCGCCGTGCGGCGGCTGCAGGAATCACGCATTCGCCGCGAGCGAGCGCTGACGATGGAGCGCGACGAGCGCGAGCAGATTCTCGCGCACATGAGCGATGGCGTGGCGTTGATCGACGGCGCGGGCCGCTTGCTGCACGTCAATCCTCGTGCTGCTGAATTGCTGGGGCTGGCGCGCCCGGCGGTGCTGGGTGCCGCACTGCCGGAAGCGGTGCGCGAGCCGGAACTGCTCGAGTTGGTCGAACGCTGCCGCAAGAGCCGGCGCGTCGAGGAAACGCGGCTCACGCTGTGGGCCCCGCACGAGCGCGTGGTGCGCGCCGAGGTGACGCCGCTGGCAGCAGACCCTGAGACCGGCGTGCTGCTGGTGCTGCAGGACCTGACGGAATTCGAGCGCGTCGAGCGCATCCGCCGCGACTTCGTGGCCAACGTTTCGCACGAGCTGCGCACGCCGCTTACTTCGCTGCGCGGCTACGCCGAGACGCTGCTCGCGGGCGGGCTCGACGATGCCGAACATCGCGAGCGTTTCGTGCAGGTGATTCGCGACCAGTCGATGCGGCTGCAGGCGATGACCGAGGACCTGTTGAGTCTCGCCGAGCTCGAACGCCCCGGTACCAACCTGCGCACCGAGCCGTTCGACTTGCAGGCGCTCGCGCAGGGCATTGTCGCCTCGTTCCGCGATGACGCCGAGCGTCGCGGACTGTCGCTGTCGCTCGAGGCGGGCCCGCCGGTGCCGGTCACGGCCGATCGCGCGCGACTCGAGCAGGCGATCTCCAACCTCGTGGACAACGCGCTCAAGTACACCGACCAAGGGCGTGTGCTGGTGCGCACCGGCGCGCTCGATGGCGAAGCCTGGTGCGAAGTGGACGATACAGGGCCGGGGATCCCTGAACCCGAGCAGGAGCGCGTGTTCGAGCGCTTCTATCGCGTCGACAAGGCGCGCTCGCGCGAACGCGGCGGCACGGGTCTCGGCCTCGCCATCGTGCGCCACATCACCGAGCTGCACGGCGGCGGCGTCACCTTGCGCAGTGAGCTTGGACGCGGCAGCACCTTCCGCATGCGTTTTTCCACGCGCTTCATTCCGCGGTAACACCGCCGCAACCGCCGCCGTGGTTTTCTACTCCCGCTGATGGACAGGTTGCGTCCCCGCGGTGACAGGCCCGTAAAACGCGCCACTCAAGGGCGATGCCTCCATCCCCGCCCCCGGCAAGCCGCACGCTAGGGGCGGTTTTAGTTCCTTTCGCGTTGCCGAATTTTCCCTGCGGTTTCGCGGCGTTAACGCCGCCGAAACAGGATTCCCCGAGGATGCATCCCAGCGGACCCTCACCGAATACCCTACGCCCCCTAGCGCCGAGGAGTGCCATGAGTTCGTTCGATACGCGCAGGAATGCTTCCGACGACGCTCACGAAGTGGCCAGCGAACACCCCGCCGGCGCCCGCACGTCCCCGCGGCGCAGGCCCGGCCGCCCGCTGGAGATGACGCGCGAGCAGGTGGTCGCGCGGATCCGCGAATTGTCGGCGGCACCGGACGGACTGTTCCGCGTCCACCTTGCGGCTCCCGCTTTGTATGCGCGCGCGCGGCGGTTGTTCGGCTCGTGGTCGGCCGCGGTGCGGCTCGCCGGCGTTGATTACGAAACCTTGCAGGGCGTGGCGCGCGCCCGCTCACTGCAGACCCGCCGCCGCGACCGGCGCCGCCCGCGCGGCGCGAACGGAAGCCAACCCAACGGAGAGGCACGTTGATGCGTAACCGTCTCGCGCGCGCCGGCCTGTGCATCGTCGTCGGGCTCGCCGCTGGAAGCTGTGCATCGCAGGCGATGGCACAGGTCGCGACGCAGCCTGCGGACTCGATCCAGGCACAGACCGCCACGGCCCGCGTCGTCCCCGTCGCGGTGGCGCAGCCTCCGCTCGATGCCGTGGCGCCGGCCATTGCTCCGGCGCCTCCTGATTACCCGCGCGGCAAGATCAGCGGCTACCTGTTCGGCGATGCCTACTACAACGCCAACGGTGACCCCGTCCACGTTTACAACGCCACGGGCGGGGACCTCGGGTCCGCGAATATTGATGGCGCGAAGCCCATTACCAAGGACCTGAACGGCATTCAGCTGCGGCGCGTCTACTTCCAGCTCGATAACGACCTGTCGGTGCGTTACGCGACGCGGTTGCGGCTCGAGATGGACAGCAAGGCGCTGTCGTCCGACGGCAAGGTGAGCGCGTTCGTGAAGAACGCGTACTTCCAGGCGCGCAGCGTGATTCCGCGCGGCGACGTCCTGTTCGGCATGGTCAACACGCCGACGTGGGAGAACGCCGAGGAGTTCTGGCAGTACCGCGCGATTGAGAAGACGCTCGCCGACGTCCGCGGCATCGGCTCGGCGTCGGACATCGGCGTGGCCCTGAAGGGCTTCGTCGATGGCGATCATCACGCGGGCTACAACCTGATGATCGGTGACGGCAACGGCCAAAAGCCCGAGACCGACCGCTTCAAGAAGGTATACCTCACACTGCCGCTCCGTTTTGGTGAGTTGCGGCTCGAGCCGTACGTCGACGCGCAGTCGGTGCGTGTGAACCTTGCGCCCAAGGTGGCGAGCCACACCGACAGCCTCGCGGTGAACAATGACCAGGCGACCTACAAATTGTTCGCGGCTTACGAATTCCATCGCTTCGGCGTGGGCGCCGAAGGCTTGGTGCGCGTCCAACACCTGGGCCCCGCGGCGAGCCGCGAGCCGCGCGGCGCCTCGTTGTTCGCGCGCGGAACCCTGCGCCCCACCCTCGGCGCATTCGCGCGCCTCGATCTGTGGCAGCCCGACCATCGCGCCGCGAACCGTGTCGATACGCGGTTGTGGATCGCCGGCGTCGATTGGCAGCCGTTCAAGGACGTCCACCTGATGCCGAACGTCGAAGCCCTGCAGTACGTCGGCCATGGCACGGCCGTAGCACCCTCACACGCCGATGTGCAGGCGCGTATCACCGTCTATTGCCGCTTCAGCAGACCCCAATCCTGAACCAACAGGAGATCCCGAATATGCGCTCCATGCTCTCGAGACTCGCACTGTTTGCGCTGACGGCCGTCACGCTGGCGGGCGCTGCCGCCGCCCAGGGATTGACCGGCGCGGGCGCCACCTTCCCCTACCCAATCTATTCGAAGTGGTTCGACGTCTATCACCAGAAGACCGGCATCGAGATCAACTACCAGTCGATCGGCAGTGGCGCCGGGATCCAGCAGGTCAAGGCCGGCACCGTCGACTTCGGCGCCAGCGACGCCGCGCTGTCAAACGACCGGCTGCGCGAGATGCCGCGCAAGGTCCTGCACTTCCCCACCGTGGGCGGCGCCGTGGCACTGGTCGTCAACGTGCCGGGGCTCAAAGACCGGTTGAAGCTGACGCCCGCGCTGGTCAGCGGGATCTACCTGGGCAAGATCACGACGTGGAACGATCCCGCGATCGCGGCCGTCAACGCCGGCATGACGCTGCCGGCAGCGCCGATACTCGCGGTGCATCGCTCCGATGGCAGCGGCACCACGAATATTTTCACGATGTACCTTTCGTCGGTGAGCGGTGCCTGGAAGGAATTGGTCGGCGCCAACACTTCCGTGTCGTGGCCCTCGGGTGTCGGCGGCAAGGGCAACGAAGGCGTTGCGGGTCTTGTGCGCCAGACGCCGGGTGCGATCGGTTACGTCGAGCTGGCTTATGCGAAGCAAAACCAGCTCTCGATCACGCTGGTGAAGAATCGCGCGGGCAATTTCATCGATCCTTCGCTTGAATCGACCACCGCCGCCGTCGCGGCCGCGGCCAACGCGCTGGCGAAGGATGTGCGCACGCCGATCGTCAATTCCAACGGCGGCGGCGCTTACCCGATCTCGGGCCTCACCTACCTGCTCGTCTACCAGGACTCGAAGGACCCTGCGCGCGCGCGCATGCTCGCCGACTTCATCCGCTGGGCGATTCACGACGGCCAGGCGATGGCCGGGGCGCTCGACTACGCTGCCCTGCCTGCCGCGGTCGTAAAGGTGAACGAAGCGGCACTGGCGACGCTCACCGCGAACGGCAAGAAGCTGGGCGTCGGCCCGGCCGCGACGCACGGCCGGTAGATCGTGAAGCAGCCGCGATGAACCTCGCCACCGGCGAAGCACTCGGCCGCTCGGAGCTGCGGCCGCTGCCCTCGCGCAGCGGCCGTGCCGCGCGCGCGCGCTTGTTCGACCGCGTGCACTTCGGCGTGCTGCGCGGCGTGGCGCTGCTGGTGTTCGCGGCGGTGGCGTTGATCGCGTGGGAGTGCGCCGTCGGTGCGTGGCCCGCCCTGCGCGCCTACGGCTTGCCGTTCCTGTGGTCGAGCGAGTGGGATCCGGTTGCCGAGCGCTTTGGCGCCCTGCCCTACCTGTTCGGCACCGCCGTGTCCTCGACCGTCGCGCTGTTGCTTGCCGTGCCGCTGGGCATCGGCACCGCGGTGTACCTCGTCGAATTGGCGCCGCGAGGGGTCGGATCCGCGGTGTCATTTGTCGTCGAGTTGCTCGCCGCGATTCCCAGCATCGTCTATGGGCTGTGGGGCTTGTTCGTGCTGGCGCCGTTGCTGCGCACGACAGTGGAGCCGTGGCTGATCCATCACCTGGGCTTCTTGCCGCTGTTCCAGGGTTTTCCATTCGGCATCGGCATGCTCAACGCATCACTGGTGCTCGCGGTGATGATCGTGCCGACTATTGTGTCGATTTCGCGCGAAGTGCTGCGCTCCATGCCGCGCGCGCTGCGCGAAGCGGCCTTGGGGCTGGGTGCCACGCGCAGCGAAGCGATGGCCGTGACGCTCGACGCCGCGCGTCCGGGCATCCTCGGAGCGGTGATCCTGGCGCTGGGCCGCGCACTCGGCGAGACCATGGCGGTCACCATGGTGATCGGCAACACCAACCACATTTCCGCCTCGCTGCTGGCGCCCGCCTCGACGATGTCGAGCGTGATCGCCAATGAGTTCACCGAGGCGACGGGCAAGCTCCACATGTCCGCGCTGATCGAGATCGCGCTCGTACTGCTGGTGGTCGCGGTGATCGTGAATGCGAGCGCCCGGCTGCTCGTGATCTGGGCAACGGGAGGACGTCGCGATGTCGCTGGCGCCGCCTGACCACTTCCCGTTGCTGCCGCGAGCCAGCCACCGCCGCGCGCGCCGCGTGACCGACGCGTTCGTCGTGGGCGGCAGCCATCTCGCGGCGGCCGTGGTGATGCTGCCGTTGGTGTTGATCGTGTGGCATCTGGTGATGAAGGGTGGCCCCGGGCTGTCGCTGGCGTTCTTCACGCACCTGCCCAAGCCGGTCGGCGAGGCCGGCGGCGGCATGGCGAATGCCATCGCCGGCACCGCGCTACTGGCGGGGATCGCCACGTTGATCGCCGTGCCGGTTGGTGTGGGGACAGGGGTGTTCCTCGCGGAATATGGCGACGGCAAGCTGGGCACGATGATCCGCACCACCACGGATGTGTTGAATGGCGTCCCCTCGATCGTCATCGGTGTCGCCGCGTACGGTCTCGTGGTGGTGCCGATGGGCGGGTTCTCGACCATCGCCGGCTCGATCGCATTGTCGCTGATCATGCTGCCCACGATCGCGCGCTCCACCGAGGAAGTCGTGCGCCTCGTGCCGCGTTCCTATCGCGAGGCCGCATTGGCTTTGGGTGCTCCGCGTTGGCGCGTGATTCACGATGTCGTGTTGCCCGCCGCGTCGGGCGGCGTGGTGACTGCCGTGTTGCTGGCCATCGCGCGCGCATCGGGCGAGACGGCGCCGCTGTTGTTCACGGCGCTGGGGAGCCGGTTCTGGTCGGTCGCGATCAACCGCCCGATCGCCTCGCTGCCCGTCTACATCTTTGATTACGCGCGTGCGCCCTACGAGGACTGGAATGCCCAGGCCTGGACTGCTGCACTCGTGTTGTTGATGCTGGTGACCGTGGTGTCGGCGGCGGTTCGCGTGGCGACGCGCAACATCGTGCGCCGTTAGTCTGGCCTTGAGAAGGATTCCGCATATGAGCCTGACCATTCCGCTTCCTCCGCGTCCCGTGCCCGAATCCCGTCCGCCAGGGCTCGGGGTGGGTGCTCCCGGCGAAGCCACGCAGTCCGCGACGGCGGGTGTCCCGGACATTCGCCTCGCGACGCGCGGGCTCGACCTGTTCTACGGGATTCACCAGGCCTTGAAGGATGTGACGCTCGAGATCGAATCGAACAGCGTTACCGCCATCATCGGCCCCTCCGGATGCGGCAAGAGCACCTTGCTGCGCACCTTCAACCGCATGAACGAGTTGACTCCCGGCGTGCGCACGCGCGGCGAGGTGCTCGTCTCGGGCCTCAACATCCTGGGGCCTGAGGTCGATGTTGTGGAATTGCGCCGCCGTGTCGGCATGGTGTTCCAGCGCCCCAATCCATTCCCCAAGTCGATCTTCGACAACGTCGTATTCGGGCTGCGCCTGCTGGGTGTGCGCCACCGCGCCGAACTGGAATCGCGCTGCGAGCACAGCCTGCGCCGCGCCGCCTTGTGGGACGAAGTACGCGACCGGCTGGACCGTTCGGCGCTGCAACTGTCGGGGGGGCAGCAGCAGCGGTTGTGCATCGCGCGTAGCCTCGCGGTGGAGCCCGAGGTCCTGCTGATGGACGAACCGGCCTCGGCGCTCGACCCCACGGCGACGGCGCGCATCGAGGAGTTGGTGCTCGACTTGAAGCAAGGCGTTACGATCGTCGTCGTCACGCACAACATGCAGCAGGCCGCGCGCATCTCCGACCGCACGGCATTCATGCTATCGGGATCACTGGTGGAGTCCGGCGTCACCAGCGAACTGTTCACCCGCCCTCGCGCGAAGCTGACCGAGGATTACATCACCGGGCGATTCGGGTAAGAGGGATTGATGGAACGTCACTTCGAACAGGAACTGGAAGCGCTGCGCGAGCAGTTGCTGGTGATGGGCGGCCGCGCCGAGACGGCCACCCGCAAGGCAATCCGCGCGCTGGAGCGGCGCGAGCCCATGCTTGCCGACGAGGTGTTCGGCGACGACAAGGCCATCGACCGGCTCGAGATCGATATCGAGGAGCGCTGCGTGCGGCTGCTCGCGCTGCAGCAGCCGATGGCGCGCGACCTGCGATTCATCACGGCGGCGTTGAAGATCTCCAACGATCTCGAACGCGTGGGCGATCACGCCGTCAATATCGCGCGCGCCGCAAAGCACCTGACCGGCGTGCCGCGCCTGGCGCCGGCCGTGGATATTCCCCGCCTCGAGGGGCTCGCCACCGCCATGCTGCGCGACGCGCTCGACGCCTTCGTGCGGCGTGACACCGACAGCGCCCGCTCGCTGTGCCGGCGCGACGACGAGGTGGACGAACTCAACCGCCAGATCCACCAGGAGTTGCTGGCGTTCATGCTCGAAGCACCCTCGTCGATCCCGCCTGCGCTCGAGTTGATCCTGGTGGCGCGCAATCTGGAACGCGTCGCTGACCTGGCCACGAATATCGCCGAGGAAGTCGTGTTCATCGCCGAGGCGCGGATCATCAAGCACCACGCCGAAGCCGGAGTCGAGCTCCCGGTGCGGCCGCATACGCACGCCGACGATGACTTTGGCCGCACGTGATGCGGGTTTACGGCGAGTGGTAGACTCATGGCTGTCTGGCTGCGCGCGCCGGAGCCCCGGCGATACGACCTAGCCTTCCTCCCCATACGGTCCCTACTCCAGTGAATGCCATGAAGACCCTGCGGGTCGTCTTGTTCCGTCACGGCCCGGCCAGCAAGCGGGACGCCGCCCGCTGGCCCGATGACGATGCCCGCCCGTTGACTCCCCGCGGGGAGGCGCGCACCCGCGCCGCGGCCGCCGGTGTCGCGGTGCTGACCGCGCGGGCGCGGGCGATCTGGACGAGTCCGCTGGTGCGCGCGGCGAGTACTGCGGCGTTGCTGCGCGAGGCCTACCGCGAGCCGCGCCTGCATGCGGTCGAGGCGCTTCGCCCGCGCGGCTCATGGCGTGAGATCATCGAGCGGCTGCAGCAAACCCAAGGCGCCGGCGGCGTGCTGGTGCTGGTGGGGCACGAGCCCGACCTGGGCAAGCTGGCGGGCAGTCTCGTGTTCGGGGCGCCGCGAGCGCTGCCGCTCAAGAAGGCCGGAGCGTGCGCGATCGACTTCGAGGGCCCGGTTGAGGCCGGCAGCGGACAGATCGCATGGCTCATGACCCCCAAACAATTGCGCGCGATGACGCGCAGCCGGCGGAAGGAAAAGACGCGGTGAGTGCATCAGGGTTTGGAACGGCGCAGAACTACCCGGGACGGTTGTTCATCGTCGAAGGCATCGACGGCTCGGGCAAGAGCACGCAGCTGACGCTGCTGGCGCAGTGGCTGCGCAAGTCCGGCTACCCGGTCGTGTTCAGCGAATGGAACTCCTCGCCGATCGTTCGGGAGACGACTTCACGCGGCAAGCGGCGCAAGCTGCTCACGCCGCTGACGTTTTCGCTGATCCACGCCACCGACTTCACCGAACGCGTGGATCGCGAGCTGCTGCCCGCGCTGAAGGCGGGCGCCATCGTGCTGGCCGACCGCTACGTCTATACCGCGTTCGCGCGTGACGTCGCGCGCGGCATCGATCCGGACTGGGTGAAGTCGCTGTACCGCTTCGCCCCCTCTCCTACCGCGGCGTTCTATTTCCGCGTTCCACTCGAAGTGGCGCTGCATCGCATCCTGACCGGACGGCCGCGGCTCAAGTGGTACGAGGCCGG
>JANLOX010000356.1:0-2596 GCA_031366795.1 Candidatus Eiseniibacteriota bacterium
CAAGTCCGCCACACGCGCGGCGTGCAGCTGGCCAACTGCCACGCCACGCGGCGCCACTGGGCCCACACGGCCGTGAGCAGGTTCATGGCCGGCTCGACGCGCGGCGCCAGCACGCGCAGCACGATCACACCATCGTGGGGCGACGAAGCGCCGGCAGTAGGTCGGAGTGCGTGGCCTTCGACCACGCCGCGCGCGGCGTCGAGAAGATCGTCGCGCCGGCTGTCGGGCAACGCGGCGCCGGTCGCGAACCAGAGGGTGGCCATCGCGCGGTGACCGGCCCAGCCGAGCGGGGAGTCGAGCAGACGTTTGTCGCTGGCTTCGATCACACCGCGTTCGAGCCAGCGCCTGGGCAGCTCGATGCTGTGCGTGAAGCTGCCGCGCTCGAAAGCCTGATCCGAGGCCGGCAGACCGAGCGCGAGCACGTCCCAGCCGATCATTTCAGCGCCGGGCGCGAGCGCGAAGCGCACGCGGTTTTCGGCGATGCAGCCGCTGTGGGCGATGCTCTCCAGCGGCAGCCATTCGAGGCGCGCGCCTTCGGCCAGCGTGGCCTTTAGGGTCTGTTGGGCACTCGCGCCGCTGCTGCGATAAAAGCGCGTCGCGCCGGCGGTGGTGATGAGCGCGTGCGTGCCCTCGGCGAGCGTCACGTCGATGTCGAGTTCGTCACCGCCGACGATGCCGCCGGGCGGGTGCACGAGCACGTTGTGGCACACCGCTGGCGCTTCGGGGTAGAGGCTCGCAAGCACCCGCAGCGGGCCGTCGTGGCGGTCGTGCACGACGCTGCGCGGCACGCTGCTGTGCGGGTCGCGGCGGTAGGCCAGATGCAACGATCCTTGCCAGCCCATCAGCGCGTTTCCGTGTCGCTGCCACGTTTCCAGAAGTTGATGTGCAGCGCGGCGATCTCCGCTTCGACCTCGGCCACCGGCCCCCACACCTTGATATTTTTCTGGCCGCGTGCAAACACCTCGCGGCAGGGCAAATCCATCGTCGGGTTCTCTGCGTGGTTGCCGGTGAACTGCAACAAACGGCGTTCTTCCATGCCGTAGACGAGCCGGCCGATGTGGGCCCAGTACTGCGTGCCCGCGCACATGCAACACGGCTCGACCGTGGTGTAGAGCGTGCAGCCCCACAGGTAGGCGGCGCCGAAGGTTTGTGCCGCGGTGCGCGCGAGCACAGCTTCGGCGTGGTTCACGCTGCCCGCGTTGCCTTGTTCGATCAGCACGGTCTCGTGGTCGGGCGCGACGAGCACCGCGCCGAACGGGTGGTGCCCTGCATCGAGAGAGCGCTGTGCGGCGGCGTTGGCCGCGCGCAGGTGGCGCTCCATCTGCCCCGGGCTGGGGTCGGCACCCGACGGTGCGGGCCGTGTCTTGGTTGGCCTGTCAGTCACCTTGTGTTCCCCGGTGTGCCCAGCCCGTCGTTCTCTTCTCGATCAGCGAAAACAGCTCGTACATCGCCATCGCCATCACGCCGATGACCACCAGCCCGGCGAACGCGAGCGGCATGCGCTGTTGCGATCCCGCCGTCTGCATCAGGTAGCCGATGCCCGAATCGCCGGCCGTCATTTCTGCGAGCACCGTGCCCACGAAAGCGAGCGTTATCGCGATCTTCAGCGAACCATAGAAGTAGGGCATCGAGCGCGGCAGGCCGACCTTCACGAGCACGTCCCAGCGTTTGGCGCCGAGCACCCGCAATACGTCTTCGAGCTCGGGCTCGAGCGTGGCGAGACCCGTTGCGATGTTGACCGTGATCGGAAAAAAAGAGATCAAAAACGCGGTGAGGATGCCAGGCCCGATGCCGATGCCGAACCACACGATCAGGATCGGCACGATCGCTGCTTTTGGTACCGCGTTGAAACCGACCAGCAGCGGGTAGACCGCCGCATACGCCAAACGTGACGAGCCGACCAAAAAGCCGAGCAAGACACCGACGACGATGGCGATCGCAAAGCCGAGCATCGTGACCCAAAAGGTCTTCCACGCCGCTTCGCCGATGGCGCCGGCGTATTCGAACATCGCCTGCACGATGGTGAGCGGGCTTGGGAAAATGAAGTCGGCGATTTTGAACACGGTGCAGACGAGCTGCCACAGGATCAGCAAAGCCGCTGCGGTGAAAACCGGCGCCCAGCGCTCCAGCGTTCTCTGATTCATCGCGCCACCGCCACGCCGGCCTTGCGCGTCGCGCCAATGTGCCCACGCAGCTCATGAACGATGTCGGTGAACTCTGCGGTGTAGGTCACTTCCAGGTCTCGCGGCCGCGCCAGACCGATGTCGCGCTTGACATTGAGGCGCCCCGGGCCGCGGCTCATCACGTACACCGTGTCGGCGAGAAACACACTCTCGCGCAGGTCGTGCGTGACCAGGATGACGTTGAATTTGCGCGCGCTCCACAGGTCGCGCAGCGTGCACCACAGCTCTTCGCGCGTGAACGCGTCGAGCGCGCCGAAAGGCTCGTCGAGCAACAGCATCTTCGGCTCGTGGATCAGCGCGCGGCAGATCGACGCGCGCTGTTGCATGCCGCCCGAGAGTTGGTGCGGAAGTTTGTCTTCATAACCGCCGAGACCCACGGTCTGCAAGAGCAGGGAAGCACGCTTGCGGTACTC
>JANLOX010000394.1:0-1742 GCA_031366795.1 Candidatus Eiseniibacteriota bacterium
ATCGCCATCGTTCCTCAGAAGGAGTTATGAGTTTAAAGTTCTGAGTTCTAAGTTTTCAGAGTGACCATAACTCAGAACCCAGCACTCAGCACTTTCACGTCTACTTCTTCTTGTCATTCTCAAGAATGCTCCGAATGATCATGATGACATTGTCAGGCGTCATGTTTGGTCCATCGACTTTAATATTCCCATCCAACAAGATCGATGGAGTAGACGACACTTTTATCCGCTCTCCCCACCGCTTACCGTCCTCAACGGCTTTGGCCGGTTTTCCGCTGGCCATCCCGTCTTCAAACGCTTTCGGATCGAGGCCGACTTCTCGAATCAGCACTTCCCGAATCGAGCGATCCAACACGCCATCAATTTTGTCTTTGTGGATCGTGCGGAACAAGACCGTCTTCATTTCATTGCCCTTGCCCATCATCTTGGCCTGCTCATACATATCAAATGGCGTCGGAAGCTTTCCGCGAATGACGGGGAACCCGACCATCGTCACCTCCAACTTGCCACCGAACTCTTTCACAAGTAACGGCAATCCTGTCTCATCAAACTGGTGACAATGCGGGCAATAAAAGTCCGCAAACTCCATCACCTTCACCTTACCCGGTGTATGTGTGGAGACTTCACCCGTCACCACTTCGAACTTGCCCTGTATATCGAGGGGCACCGCAAGGGCCGGTGAACCCCACAAGGCGACCATGGTCCATATCATCACCGCGCAAATTGCTGAACCCCGTTCCCTAAACTGTCTGCCCCCCATAATCGACTCCTTTCTTAGATCGACGCTGATCGTTCATTATAGCGAATGCACCGAGAACTTACTTTCTTGTGTTAGACTGTGGCTATGCGAAGAACCTGCGCAATACTACCCCTTCTCCTGGGGGAAACGAGCGCCAGGCTCCCGGCACGTACGCTGCTCTCTCTCTTAGCATTGCTCGTCATGCTCGCGGGCTGTGCCTCGACGCAAGAGGCGGATGAAAGGCAGGGATTCAACTTTCTCCAAGTCAAGGCAGCGCCGGACTCCTTCCAAGGTCAACCGGCGATCTTCGGCGGCAAAGTCTTGACGGCCCGACGACAGAAAGACGGGACGAAGATCGAAATCCTACAGTTGCCGCTCGATCGATCCATGCGGCCCGGGTACGACTTGACTCAATCACAAGGCCGCTTCATCGCGATCTACCGGGAATTTCTCGATCCCGCGACCATCCCGCCTGGAACCAGAATCACTGTAACCGGCGAGGTCTCCGGCTCCATGACACAGCCATTGGACGAAACGGACTATACCTATCCCGTTCTCACCATCAATCGTGTGCAAGTGTGGGCTGCATCAGAAAACGTGGCCCCTCGTATCCGTCCTTATATGGGAGGTTCCTATGGGGGGCCGTACTGGAGCCCCTATTGGAATCCTTGGCCCTACTACTGGTGAGCAGGCGCGGTGGGGAACTGTGCACATCGCAAGCCAATCATCCAAGCCCTCCCGACCCCAATTAGCTCTGCAACAGCCAACCAAAAACAATATCGCCTCGGATTATTCTGGACTTCCGAATCATTCTGGCTCCTCTTATCATCATTGACCTCCCGACCCGACGATCCGCTCGGCCCGATCGTCGCGCCCGCCGAGACTGAGGTACTGATGATAGTGGGCCAGGGCTTTCGGCAAGTCTTTCCGATGCAACTCATAGAAAACACCCAAGTTGTAGTGCGCTTCGGCATAGTTCGGCTTGAACCCCACCGCGCGCTCA
>JANLOX010000402.1:0-10962 GCA_031366795.1 Candidatus Eiseniibacteriota bacterium
CCCCCGCCCCCGCCCGCTCTACCCGGGCTTCCCGCGCGGCCTCCGCCACCGCCACCGCCCGCGCCACCGGTTCCCTTGGTCCCCGCGGTGCCGCCGCCACCGCCAGCGCCACCGGTACCCTTGGTTCCCGCGGTGCCTCCACCACCGCCAGCGCCGCCGGTGCCCTTGGTTCCCGCGGTGCCAGCACCGCCACCGGTGCCCTTGGTTCCCGCGGTGCCGCCACCACCGCCAGCGCCACCGGTACCCTTGGTTCCCGCGGTGCCACCGCCACCGCCGCCACCAGCTCCACCGGTACCCTTGGTCCCCGCGGTGCCGCCACCACCGGCAGTACCCTTCGTGCCGCCTCCGCCAGTGCCCTTCGTGCCGGCGGTGCCCTTCGTACCCGCCGTGCCCTTCGTGCCCGCAGTGCCGTCATTGCCGAGCGGGCCTGAGGTCAGCAAGCCCGGGGCAATCTTGTCCTCGAGCTTTTCGATACTCAACTTCATTGGTCTCTTCACGGATGCTCTCCTCTTGGGATGCAGTAGCAGGATGTCGTACCGCCGTTGGATGCGGCCGCCTTGAACGTGTTGCTCGTGATACAGGCAGGGTCCTCCAGTAGGTCGCGCGCAGCGGGATGCGCGGAGATGCATGGGACTCCACAGTACAAGTGTATGGAATCAGTGTTTGATCGTGGTAATAAAAACGAACAACCACCTGACCCGCCGTGCAAAATCAAGATTCAACAAGACAACCCAGTGCAATCCACATTCCGTTATTGTTGAAACCAGCGATGGGCCAGCGCCGTCGTTCTGCGGAGCGCGCCCGCGCGTTGACGTCAGGCCAAGTTCTCCATTATTGCCAGCAAATGCGACTCCGCTGGCATGAATGCGATGGCGCGCAAGCGCCGCGACCGTTATGGGTCGAATGGCTCATCACGATGGGAGTGCGCGACGAGCCGGGGCAATTGACCGGCGCCGAGTGGGCCCTTGGGTGATTTCTCCCACCTCTTAGAATATCAAATTACAATGATATCCATAGACTCTGAGCTCCCGGCAGAGGTTCGCCCGATGCGTCGCCACGCGCGCTCGGGCGGGCGCGCATTTCAAGCGGCCGCGCGGAATCTTCTGCGCCGTCATGCTGGAGTTGATGCGGGGGACCGAAGCTGGCAAGCTGGCGCGCCCCAACGCGGCCTTTCACGCTCATCGATGGAGGATTCCATGCGTCGCTCGCTCGTAGCCGTCGTCGGTCTCGTCCTGTTCGCGGCCGTAGGCGCGAACATGGTTCACACAGTGGCGGCCGGTGCCCAGGGCCAGCCGGCGGGCCAGGCGCCACCTCCCGGGCAAGGGACGCCCGGCGGACCGGGCGGACCCGGTGGTCCAGGCGGGCCCGGCGGTCCGCCTCACAAGTTCGAATGGGATGCGGCGCGCGCGCAGAACCAGATGAGCCACTTGCTCGAGGACATCAAGGGGCGCGAAGACATGCCCGCCGAGAGCGTCTACAAGAACATCAAGCTCTTCAAGGGCATGCCCGCGAAGCAGGTCCCGGCGATCATGGTGATGAGTTTCCAACGCAGCCTCGGAATGGGCTGCATGGGTTGCCATGTGCGGGGCGACATGGCGAGCGACGACCGGCCCAACAAGCGCATCGCTCGTGACATGTGGGCGATGAACAAGGAGCTCAATGACCGGATGTTGCCCGCGATGAAGGATCTCGAGGGCGACACGCCGCTCGTCACCTGCTGGACGTGCCACCGCGGCCAAAAGGAGCCCGAGACCAACGCGGACTCGACGCATGCGGCGGCTCCGGCCGACGCGCCGAAGCCCGAACCCTCGCACTGATCGAGCCGCAGCGACTGGCGGCCCGCCGTTCCGGACCGATCCGGATGCGGCGGGCCGCCGGCGTTTGGTGCGCCGGCCCGCCGTGGCCGCGTGCCGTTGGCCTTAAAGTGGGGTGCCTACTCGAGGCCGTAGCGCTCGATCAGCAGGGCGCGATGGTGCAGTTCATGCCCGGCGATCGTCCATCCGGCCGCCCGCGCGGACATCGGCGAGTTGTTCGCCGTGCCCAGGCGCCCCACCGCCTCCGGCGAGAGTCCCGCGAACAGGGAGATCGACGCCGCCCGCACGGCGCGGAACTCGAGCACGATGTCGGCGATCGGCCGGGCGTCGAAGTTGGCGGCGTCGATGTAAGCGTTCTCGTCGAACCCGGGCAGTGGTGTCGTGTCGGCGCGCGAGAAGCGCAGCGCGCGATAGCCGAACACCCGCTCGACGTCGCACAGGTGGCCGATCACCTGCTTGACGCTCCACTTGCCCTCGGCATAGCGGTGCGCCGCCTTGGCCTCGTCGACGCGCGACATCAGGGCGGCGGTTTCTTCGATCTGGCCGATCAGCGCAGACAGCGCGTCATCGCCCGGCACAAGGCCAATGTACTTGCCGTAGTAGGGCGCGTGTTCGGTGGCGGCGGGCTTGCCGATCGTCGAGTGTGACATGGGATTCCTCTTGGCGGTGGGTGGACGACGCAGGCCGGCATTTTACCCCAGATGGCGACGTTGCTCATCCCGCATGGCCGCGCTACGGTGGGTCAAGGACCGCCGAACGCCTCCCGAACGGAGACCCATGCAGCTCGATCCGCAACTGACCACTCCCGGGGCGCTGTACCGGTTCATGATCAGCGCCATCATCCCGCGGCCGATCGCGTTCGTCTCAACGGTCGACGGGCAGGGACACCACAACGTCGCGCCTTTTTCATACTTCGCGCCACTCTCGAGCCGCCCGCCGTTGCTCGGGATCTCGATCAACGAGCGCGCCGGCGCGCCCAAGCACACGCTCGCCAATGCGCGCTCGACCGGGGACTTCGTCGTCAACATCGTGACCGAGGCGATGCTCAAGCCGATGGTGCGAACCTCGGGCGAATGGCTGGCCGATGTCGACGAGTTCGAACTCGCCGGCTTGACGCCAGTGCCCTCCGAGCGCGTGCGCTCGCCGCGGGTGGCGGAGTCGCCCGTCCAGTTCGAATGCCGTATCGAGCGCGAGGTCGCGCTGGGCACGACGACCCTGCTGATCGGTGAGATCGTGCTCGCCCACGCGGCCGACGGCCTGGTGTCGGATGGTCTGGTTGATCCAACGCGGCTGCTCGCGGTGGGGCGCCTGGGCGGCGACGGCTACACCATCGTCCGCGAGGTCATTCGCGAGCCGCGCCCGATCGTCCCGCAACCGTGACCCGGACAGGGTTCAGGGCGCGGTAATCTTCCCGACGATTTCGCCCGGCTCGGGAAAGCGGCCCACCTGTTTCTTCGAGAAGATGAGCGCGCCGTCCGCGCGCACCTCGAAGACGCCGCCGCTGCCCTTGACGAACGTCGCTTCGATGCCGCGTTCACGCTTGAGTTCGGCCGCCAGACTGGCGGCCCGGGGCAGGTAGTTTCACTGCTGGCAGTAGGTGATCTCGATTTTCATGGTGTGCCGCCGAGGGTGGAATTGCGGGTCGGCCAAACGGTGCTTCCTGCCGATACCTGATTTTGACCTACGCGAGCGACTTGGGCAACGATGCGCGCCCGGAGTCGACCTCTTCCCTTGAGAATGGCGAACGAGCACCCATGACCCGAACGATGCCCACCGCCGTCGAGAAGCTCCGCCAGGCCCTCGGTTCGCGCCTGCTCACGCAGGAGCCGCTGCGCCACCACACCGCGTTTCGCATCGGCGGACCGGCGGATTATTTCTTCGCGGCGCAATCGCCCGATGAAATGGTCGCTGCGATCTCGACCGGGCGCGACCTGGGGCTGCCGATGTTCCTGCTCGGGGGCGGTAGCAACCTGCTCGTCGCGGACAGCGGCTTCCGCGGTTTGGTGATCCGCAATGCATGCGAGGCGATCGAGTTCGACGGCACCGCTGTACACGCGGAGTGTGGCGCTGACTTCACGGACCTGATTTTCCGCTGCCGCGATCGCGGCCTAACGGGACTCGAGTTCGCGGCGGGCATCCCCGGCTCCGTCGGCGGCGCGTTGTATGGCAATGCCGGTTGCTACGGCAAAGACATCGGCAGCTACACGGTCGAGTGCACGATCGTCTCGATGGACACGGCGGTGATCGAGACACTGCCGGCAGCGTGGTTCGAATTCGGCTACCGCGACTCGCGGCTCAAGCGCGACCCGCGCGTGCTGTTGTCGTGCCTGCTGAAGCTCGAGAAGGGTGATCTTGCAGAGTCGAGCCGGGAGATCGAGGAGAAGCTAGAAGTGCGCCGCGTCAAGCACCCGCAGTGGCGGGTGGAGCCGACGGCGGGATCCTATTTCAAGAACCTGCCGCCCGACTGGCAGATGCCGGGCGGCAAGCTGTCGCCCGGCACGCGACGGGTGGCAGCAGGGCAATTGCTCGATGAGTGCGATTGCCGCGGCCTGCGCGTGGGCGATGCGATGGTGTTCGCCAAGCACGCGAACATCATCGTGAATGCGGGCCACGCGACCGCGCGCGATGTGCTCGAGCTGGCCGAGGAAATGAAGCGCCGCGTGCGCGAGAAGTTCAGCGTCGAGCTCGAGGAAGAAGTGATGTTCCTCGGCGAGCGCCCGAACTTGAAGCGTTAGCCGCCGATCGCGCTCATCCCGCGTTCTGGCTGCTTGAACAGCGGGCTGTTGATCAGGTGCCCCGGCTCCTTCCGCCATACCGCGGCGCGCAGCAGTTCGGCGAGGGCGTCGTCACCGGCGCCCGAGCGCATCGCGGCGCGGATGTCGTACTCGCGATTCGCAAACAGGCAGGTGCGGATCTGGCCGTCCGCGGTGAGCCGGATGCGATCGCAATGGCCGCAGAACGGCCGCGACACCGAGGCGATCACGCCCACCGAGCCCTGTCCGTCGAGATAGCGGTACATCGTCGCCGGCGCGCTCGGGTCCGAAACACGCATCGGTTCGAGCGGGAATGCGGCGTTCAACTGTTCGAGGATCTCGGCGGCCGTCACGATCTTCTTGCGGTCCCACGAATGCTGGAAGTCGAGCGGCATCCACTCGATGAAGCGCAACTGGTAGCCCTCGTCACGCGCCCAGCGCGCCAAAGACACGGCCTCGTCGTCGTTGAAACCGCGCATCAGCACGGCGTTGATCTTGATGGGTGAGAACCCGATCGCGCGCGCGGCCTCGAGGCCCGCGATCACGTCCGCCATGCGGTCGCGGCGCGCGATCGACTTGAAGCGCTCGCGGTCGAGCGTGTCGAGGCTGACATTGAGCCGCGTGAGGCCGGCATCGCGCAATGCCACCGCCATCTCGGGGATCTTGATGCCGTTGGTGGTCAGCGACAGGTCGAGCCCCGGCTTAAGGCCCGATAGCATCGAGACCAGCACCGGCAGGTCCTTGCGCACCGTCGGTTCGCCGCCCGTCAACCGGATCCCCGTCACGCCAAACTCGAGGCACAACCCGGCGAAGCGGGTGATCTCTTCATAAGTCAGGATTTCCGTGCGCGGCAGCCACGGCATGCCCTCAGCGGGCATGCAGTAGACACAGCGCAGGTTGCAGCGGTCCGTCACGGAGATGCGCAGGTCGCGAACGGTGCGGCCCTGCGTGTCGGTGAGTGGCGGGCGGGACATGGGGTTGTTCCTCCGAGCTTCCGTGGGTGCGCGGCGAGACTTCATGATAGGCGCAGCGCCGGGGCCCCGACAATGGCGCCCTAAGGGGTTGCGGGCCGTTGGGACGTTGGCGTCCGGAGGGGGAGCTCCCAATACGGGGTGAGGGTTCCTTGCACAGGCACCCCGAACCCGCCATCGTTATGCTCTCGCCCCCCTGTTCCATAACCCGCGAGAGACTGCCATCCATGGTCGCGACCCTGCGCCAGCTGTGCCTGTCACTATTGTTGCTGATGCTGCCGCTCGCCGCGCGATCGCAGCAATCCGCCGATCACGACTTCAACACCAAGGTGACGAAGCCGATGTTCACGACGCGGCATCCCATCCTGATGTTCGACCTCGGCCATCACAACACGCACACCACGCGCCAACGCTACGACGCGCTCGCGACGATGGCGAAGAACGACGGCTTCAACGTGATCCAGGACGTGGGCGTATTCGCCCCGGCGGACCTCAAGGACGTTGGCATTCTGCTGATCGCCAATCCGTTGGGCACCGACGACATGAAGTCCCCCTCGGTGGTGAATTCCGCGTTCACCAACGAGGAATGCGATGCCGTCTACAACTACGTCGTCGCGGGTGGCTCGCTGTTGTTCATCTGCGAGCATGCGCCCATGAGCTTCGCGGGCCGCGCCATGGCGGCGCGTTTCGGCATCAAGTTCGGCAACGGCTACCTGGTCGATCCCGCGATCGCCGATACCTCGTTTGGCGCCAGTACGCTGGTGTTTTCGCGCGCGAGCGGCACGCTGGGCGATCACGTCACCCTGCGCGGCCGCGAGCCTGCGGAGGCGATCAACCGCATTCGCACCTACACCGGCCAGTCGCTCGTGGGACCTCCGGGAAGCATTCCCCTGCTGAAGGTGACCGCGAGTGCCCAGGACATCACGCTGGGACGCGAGGGAGTGAAAGGCGCCGTGCCCGCGAACATGAAGCAGAGTGCGGCGGGCCACTCGCAGGGCCTGGCGTTCACGCTCGGCAAGGGCCGCGTCGTCATACTCGGGGAAACGACTATGTTCTCGGCGCAGCTGGTAACCGAGGCCGGCGGCATCAAACGGAAAGTTGGCATGAACTCGCCGGGCTTCCAGAACCGCCAGTTCGCGTTGAACATCCTGCATTGGCTGGCGAAGGGGTTGAACTGATCTAGAACAAGTCGCCCGCGGCCTACGCGCGATCAGCACAGCACACCGCCGTGCGCTTGCTCGAGCCCAAAACTTCGCGCTTCCCCTGGGGCGCTCGCCACGAGATAATCGGCATGAGTCGCTACCCACCGTGAATTTTCCAATTCCCGACTTCCCATGCGTTCATGAGGACTTGCCATGCCGGTGCAGCGTCCGCGATTGGGTTCATCGCTTGCCACAACAGTACCGCTCGAGCGGCGTCACTTCCTCACCCGCGTGGGTGCCGCCATCGCGGGCTTTGCGGTGCTGGGGAGACCTCGGCGCGCCGAGGCCGGCACCGCGGGTCTCGACCCATTCATCGGCGAGCTGATGATCTTCGCCGGCAACTTCGCGCCGCGGGGCTGGGCTTTCTGTGACGGGCAGTTGTTGTCTATTGCCCAGAACACGGCGCTGTTTAGCCTGCTTGGGACGATGTATGGCGGCGATGGCCAGACGACGTTCGGCTTGCCGGATCTGCGCGGCCGCGCGCCGATTAATGCGGGGCAGGGGCCGGGACTATCGAACTTCACGCAGGGGGAGCTCGGCGGCGAGGAAAACCACATGCTGACTGCGACCGAAATGCCCGCGCATACGCACACGGCCTACGCCGATGCGACGAACGGTACGGTCGATTCGCCGCTGAATGCGCTGCCGGCCCGCAATCCGGCCGCGATCCCGGCGTACGGCACCGGGGCTTCGGCGGCGCTCGCCGCGAATCACATCGGCACTGCTGGGGCGAGCCAGCCGCACAACAACATGCCGCCCTACCTCGTCTTGAACTACTGCATCGCGCTGCAAGGCGTCTACCCTTCGCGGTCATGACCGATGCTCGATCGATGGTTCCGGGAGTGCGTATGAACGATACGCCGAAATTACCCGCAGACGCACCGAAGCCGCCGCGCCGGCGTTTTTTCGCCGCAGTGGCCGCCGCGATCACGGGTGCAGGGTTGCTGGGCAGCGGCAAGCCGGCGCAAGCTCAGGCCTCCAACCCGTTCCTCGGAGAGGTCATGATGTTCGCAGGCAACTTCGCGCCCCGCGGGTGGCTGCCCTGCGATGGCGCGTTGCTGCCGATCAGCCAGTTTGATGCCCTGTTCTCGCTGATCGGCACCACTTACGGCGGCGATGGCCAGACCACCTTCGCGCTGCCCGACCTCCGCTCGCGCAACGCGATCCACGCCGGCAGCGGCCCAGGCTTAAGCCCGCACTACCTGGGCGAGATGGCTGGCAACGAGCAAGCAACGCTGATCGTGGCCTCGTTGCCGGTGCACAGCCATGCGACCGCGGCCGATGCCAGCGCCGGCACGTCGCCCGATCCCGCCGGTAAACTGCCGGCGCGCGACGCCACCGGTGGCCTGGCCTGGGGCAGCGGTCCCGCAGTCGCGATGGCCGCGGGGCATCTGGCACCGGCCGGCTCGAACGCTCCACACCAAAATCTTTCGCCCTACCTGGCGATCACTTATTGCATCGCCATTGAAGGCATTTATCCGTCACCCAACTGACGCGACGCCCGGTTCCGCGACGAATCGGCGGGGGGAAAGTATGCGTTCCAAGAGCCTGGTGGTTTTGCTGGCGATGTTCGCCGTGTTGTTCGCGGCGGCGGCCGCGCAGGCGCAGCAGGTGTACTGGCTGGATACGCGCTTCGCCACACCCTCGGTCAACCGCGCCAACGTGGATGGCACCGGGCGGGTGACGCTGGCACTTCCGCCCGGCTCGCTGCCCGAGGGGCTGGCTCTGGATCGCGCGCGTGCGAGCATCTACTGGACCGAGGCGACGTTCACTGGCGCGCGCGTGCGGCGCGCGGGGCTCGGCCTGCTCGCCGCGACCGATGTGGTCACGGGCGGCTCAGCGATGCGCAGCCTGGCGCTGGGCGGGACGATGACGCCCTTGCTGTGGACCACGAGCAACACCGTGACCGGGCCCGCCGTACGGACGGCGGCGCTGGATGGGACCGGCCAGTCGGTGCTCGCAACGTTTGGCGTCGCCGGCTCGAACCCGCGTGGCATCGCCTACCAGCCGTCGCCCTCCGAGTTCATCTTCGTCGCCGACATCGATGGTATTTACCGATATAACGCGCTGGGCAGCGGTGGCATCCTGGCGCCGCTGCCGATCGGCAATCGTCCCTATGGCATCGCCGCCGACGAATCGAACAACCGCGTGTACTGGGCCGAGTACGCAAGTGGCCGGATCCAGCGATGTGCCACTGGCGGCGGCAGCGTCGTAACGCTGCTCAGCGGCCTGGCCAACCCCACTTATCTCACGCTCGATGTCCCAGGCGGCAAGATGTATTGGGTCGAGAGCGGCGCCGGCACCCAGCGCATCCGGCGCGCCAACCTCGATGGCAGCGGGATCCAGCTACTGAGCCTGCCGGTGACGAGCTATGGCGGCATTGCCGTCGTCCCCGGCGGCGTGGCCTCGGCGCCAGCTGAATCGCCGGTGCCGGAACTGGCGTTGGCTGCGGTCAGCCCAAACCCCGCGCGTCGCGAGGCGCGGCTGGCCTTCGCGCTGCCGCGTGCGCAACGTGTGCGGCTCAGCGTGCTCGACCTCCAGGGCCGCGAAGTCGCGCTGCTCAGCGACGGCGAACTCGCCGCCGGGAATCATGACTTCGACTGGGCGATCGGCACCGCAAACGCCGGCGTCTATTTCGCGCGCCTGCGCACAGAGGGTCGCACCCTGGTGCAGCGCTTCACCGTGTTGCGCTGATCCGAACCGGAGCCGAGGCACGAGCGGGGCGCCCGTACTGGACGCCCCGCTGCGGCACCATTCGACTGCCCGGCGCGCGCATCTACCTCGCCGCAATCAACGTGGAAGAGATTGCGGCGCACCGCCCCTGGCTCGGTGATGAATCGAAGCACATTCATCGCACGCCGCACGACAGAACCAGCTTGTTTTCATTGACTTGCAGTGGGCTCTGCAGTGTTGTTAATGTGCCTAAACATTTAGCGCATAGCTTCACTTTTAGCACCCATGCTCAACTTGAGGAATCCCGTCTTGGTTTGTCCCGTCGCTTCAGTGACCCTCGTGGTAGCCGCTCTGGGCGGCGCGCGTGCCCTGCTGATGGAAGACCGCCGCTACCGCCTTTTGGCCTGGGTGGCGCTGGTGGTGATCGTCGGGGGTTGGGGGGCCTATTACCTGGGATTGGATGCCAAGCCCTTCCGCATCGCGATGGAGGCGCTGTCGACCATCGGCCTGCTGGCCGCGATCCTGCGCATCCGCTGGCTGATGCGGTCGCAAACGTTCCATTCGCCGATGCTCACCGCCATGGCGAAGTTCCCTCGGCAGGCCTGGGCCGCCATCGGGTCGCCGTGGTTGATCATGGCGAAGGTGTGGCTCGTGGCGATGGTGGTGATGGAGTGGCGCGGCAAGGCGGACTTCAGTGCGCTCGAGTACACCGTTGTCAGCGCGCTGCTCATTACGATCGCCGCGGGACAGTTTGTGCTTTCGCGCCGCGCGCGGCCGCGGTTCGCCGGGCTCGAGTCGCTCGCGTCGAACCAGGCGCCCGCCACCTGCCCGTTCGGTTTTGGCTGTGAGCTCGATGCGCCGGCTGGCGGATCCCCCCATGACAGCGTGTTCCAGACGGAGAAGTCCGCATGAGCAGCGAAATTCCGGTGCCTGAGTCTGCGGCGCGCCTGCCGTTGTCGGTGCAGTTGAAGCATGGCACGCGCGAAGTGCACGAGCACGTCGAACGCGCGGCCTCGTTCAACCGCCTAATCGTGGTGCGCATGCCGGATGCCGATCCGGCTTCTGGGCTGAGCGCGGCGATGCGCGACAAATTGATCCTCGAATATCGCGAGATATACCGCCGCTTCATGATCGGTGCTTATGGCTTCGAGTCAGCGGTGAACGCCGCGCTGCAGGCGTCGCCGGCGTTGGCAGCGGCTATTGCGGCGGGCTTCGCGTTCGAGGCGCACGACCCGGTCGAGTTGATCCGCGAAGACATGCGTGTGGTTTTTGGCGCCGCGGCGCTTGATGGCGTGCAGGTCATGCAGGGCCTCCCCGCGATTCACACGCTGCCGGAGCTTGCCGGCGTCGAGTATGTGCGGCGCGGTTCGCGCGCGGGTGGCGCAGTGATCGCGGCGGTCGTCGAGCGGAACTTGGGACTGACGCGCGAACACGGCGCATCGTTCCTGGCGCAATACGGCAAACAGACGCGTGGCGTGCTGGTGGCGTTGAAGGCGTGGCTCGATGCGTTGCCGTTCTCAGAGGCAGAGACCGCAGTCGCAGTGGATGC
>JANLOX010000448.1:0-3571 GCA_031366795.1 Candidatus Eiseniibacteriota bacterium
CCCGTATTTATTCATCTGGCAGGCTGGGGAAAACTCGGTGTATACACCCCACGCCGATGGAACCTTCACTATGGCGCCAATGTCACAATAGTCTCAGGATGCTCAAAAAGGCCGGCCTTGTCGTTCGTAAAAGGTGAAACGGAAAACGTGAAAGGTTTAGGAGGAAGAGTACTCGGCAGTCCCTCATTTCACCTTTTACGTCTTACGTTTCACGGTTTCTAGGAGTGAAGCGAGAACGCCGCATGGGAAAAGGCGCGTCTTGGCGCGCCGGGGTCGGGCGGGTGGAAAAGCGACTTTTCAGCATGCTGGAGGGAACAGAAACGGGGGTCTTCTGAATTGTCGCGGGGAGCTGCTCGACTCACGCGACAAGAAGCCAGAATATCTCCTTCAATTTTCCTTGTTGATTCTTCGCACCCGGCGATTACTTCCCAAAAGCGCCAGCGAAGTCTCTGCCGAACTGCGCAATGCTTCGAGGGGCCTTGCCCATCACCAGCTGGAAGTCGTCGGTGACGAGATCCCCCCAGTTCGTGCTGTAGGCAGCGGAATAATCTGACAGCAAGTTCGCCATCCACTCGTCTATTCCCATCTGGAGTATCGACTGCCGCTGGGCTTCGACGGTAACCGGCATGTACTTCACTGCCTTCCCGATGGCTTCGCCGATCGCCGCTGCAACCTGGTGCATCGATACCGAAGCCGGCCCGGTGAGTGTGTAGGTCTTTCCCTCGTGGCCCGCGGTCGTCAACACCTGTGCGGCGAAATCGCTGATGTCGCGTGAGTCGATGAGCCCTATTTTTCCATCGGCAAGGGCGAAGTACATCGCACCCTGTTGGGCGACGGTCTGCGCTGCGCTTATGAGGTTTTGCATGAAGTAATGTGGTTTTAGAATGGTGAACGGAATGCCCGATCCAACCAGCTCGGCGTCGGAGAGTGCATGCAAACGGCTGTTGATCGTTGGCGCCGTATGCGCTGCGCCGAATGCCGACAGGCGAACGACGTGCTTGGCGCCTGCCCGCCTTGCCGCCCAGAGTGCGTTCGAGCATTGCTCGGGTGCGCGAGGTCCTGGCGGCGCCAGAATCCACACGATGTCTGCGCCTGCGAAGGCAGAACCGAGCGTCCACGGCTTCTCCAGATCGCCGACTCGAAGTTCGACGCCCTGTCGCGTGAGTGCTTCAGCATTTTCCGGGTTACGCACCAGCGCCAGGAGGCGATGTTCAGAGCCCTTGAGCTGGGTAATGATGCCCGATGAAATGTTTCCGGTCGCGCCGGTGATCAGAATGGTTTTGGTCATGGACGATCTCCTTTGGACGAATCAACTATGAAGTTCAAAGGGCAATTCCCTCGGTCACTCTGAATGCGTATGCGATCGACTGCGCGAGAAGTTCGTCCAATATGCTACGGACCTACGCACAGATTCGGCACCGTGAGCCGCGTGAAAAGATGCGGAGACGCTACAGTGGTAGACGGATAGTGCTCAAGGGCCGCCTTGAAATCTGGGTGGGTAAAGGCTGTTCGAAAGTGCGCCACTGACTCCCACACCGCGTAGTTCATAAATACGGTGCTGCCACCGATCCCTCGATGTAATTGCGTTGAGATATAGCCGGGTTGTCGCTTCATCCAATTGGCGTCCGCCTCCCACGCTGTGAGGAGGGCCGGGATGTCTGCTTCTGCGACGTGAAAGATGTTGACCAGCACCACGGGCGAAACATCGGTGCTGAGCTGTTGAAAGATCGGGGTCTTCGGATCGAGAGGTGTAAGCTGAAGCATTGCGCATCTCCGTTCGTCTGTGGTTGCGGTGGGGAATATGACCGAGTCAAACCACTAAGCGATCTGATTCTCACTCAGACTGATCCGCATACGAAGCGGAGTTTAGATTTTCTATCCATACAGCATACTGTGAGATGTTCAGGAAAAGAAACGGGGGGGTGTCCTGAGTGGCTGCAGGCAGCGGCTGGACTCACGCGTTGAGGAGCCTGTCCGACATTGACCGTTCTACTGCGGCGAATGATCCACGATCATCTGCGTTGTTCTCGGCCCTGAAAAATCCTCAACGTACTCCAGTGAATACGCCTTCGGTTTTTTGCGGGCCTGCGGCCTCGCATCTGGCCGCATCTCCTTCACCTCGTCACGAAGGCAATATCGGACAGCCTCCTAGAAAGCCGGAAGGTCCGCGTAAGTTTTCTGCGCGCACAGTTACAAAAAAGATTCCCGACCCCTTTGTTTCCCCTGGGATTTCTTGCCGAAGGTCGGTTAATTCCTTGCCTTCAATTGGTTACTTGGTTACTGCGTGTCCGGCAGTTGGGAATCAGCATAACACCACATCCGTGAACGGGGTCAAGCCCGTTTACGGACTACGAACGCCTGCCGGGCTGGGTTGAGGACATGAATAAATGTACAGAGATGGGGACATTCTGAATTATTGCGGGTAGCTACTCGAATCACGCGTCAAGAAAACGAGAGTGTCCCATAAAGTTTTTCCTGAACGATGTGCATAACCGACCTAAAACGGCGGCGAAAAGCAACGCTGTAAAATGGCTGTGTTCATACGTGGGTTAGGTGTCATTGCTCGCGCTGCTTTGCCGCTCAAACTGCCTACCTTTCAGAAAATATTCCGTTCGATACTGGACGACGGCCTCAGAGAAGTCTTTTCGTCCAGACTCAAGTTGAGCGATGTAGTACCACCAAAAGTCCTCGGTGTTCGCGATTTTCTGAAACTCTCCTGTTTTCATCGCAAAGAGTTGATCCTCGGCGCGCGTTCTGCGCTCAGGTACCTTCTCGGCAACATGCTTGCGTGCATGAGCAAGACAGTCCGTGGATAGACGGATGCAGTCGCGCGCCGCAGCGTCCCGAACCATCTCAGATGGCACTTGTATCGTTAAACCGTCAGGATGAATATCCGTATACATAGACGGTTCCCGACCGCGTTTAAGATGAATTATCAAATCAACGGCTGGCATGATTTGATCACGTCGTTCGGGCTTGCTCGGAGCCACCCCATAAACGCAGCTGCGATCTTTAGCGAGTGGTCTTCCATTGCGCGCCTTAGCCTTGTACTCACAGCGGAATCCGCAATATTCCTGCCTTGAGCATCGAAAGCAAGAAGGCCTTTACCGGTTTCCTCAATGGCGGCGATGGCCAAGAAATACGCGCGAGCCCTGTGCCCATTCGCGTAGAGCAGCGAGGCCTCTTGAACGAGTTCATTCGCATTTGTAAGCGCAACTTCGCAGTATGCGCGTAAGAGGTCTGTTGTCAGTGAGTGTTGTGTCAAATTAGCCACCGAGGTCCTTTGGGTGACACCTAAAGGACTCTGAGGCTAGCGTTCTATTCCTGAGAGCCCTCTGATCCGGGCTGAACCAAAGTGGCTGATACTATCGGCAGTTGTGGAAATTGTGTCAAGGGCGGCTTGCCGGGAAACTCAGTTTGTGCCTAACCCACCGTGACTTTAGAATGGTCATGGGCAAGAACGGTCCCCGCAGGATGCTCAAAAAGCCCGTTCAGCAAGGCCGCAGCGAGTGAAGGCCCGGAGGCGTACCCTCTGGGGTACGTTGAGGACCTGAACGATGTGAGAACGAAG
>JANLOX010000451.1:0-23518 GCA_031366795.1 Candidatus Eiseniibacteriota bacterium
CGAAACTCAAGCGGCGGCCGCCGCAACCGAGCGCTCCAAAGAACTCGACGTCGTCCCGTGGCTACGCGCACTCGGGTTCCGCGGCGAGGATGCGCGGCGGGCGGCGGTGCAGTGCGAGTCGTTCCCGGATCCGTCGCTCGAAGAGCGCGTGCGCAGGGCGGTCGCTTTTCTGGCTCCCCGAGCGATGAAGCAGGACTTCCGGCGCGTCGATACAGGCGAGGGGGCGCCGGCATGAGTGGGGACGGCGGGTTGTTTGGAGTTGGGCGGTGGGACCCATGCGGCACGTTGCTTGGCGTCGCGCCACGTGATTGGCGCCTCGACGGGTACAGAGTCGCGCGCAGCGTCTACGGCGCCCGGGTCCCATCGCGTTGCACGCAATCGTCAAGTGATTGTGATGCAAACTGTCCCCGGGGACAGTTGTCGTGCGAGTCGACGCCCACTCCAGTGTCCGCGCCGATAGTCAGGGATTCGGAGTCTCGCGCACCATCGCGCAACCCACACCCAGCAACGGTCCGCGCGGACGGGTGCGCTGGGATTCACTCCGACCGCAATGTCCACCGACTCAATGCTCGTAAGCCTGCGCCCACGATCCACGGCGCGAGCGGCGTCACACGCGAATCACGCCGCGCCGCCGGTCCCGCCGGGCACCCGGCCATTCGCCCTGTGCCGCAGCCAGTCGATGCCCAACCCCAGCAGCACGGCGCCAAACGCCGCCAGCAGCACCCACAGCGGCAAGCGAAACTTCCGCCCGATCAGCGCCAGCACATAAAAGTACGGCACGGTCCCAAGAAACGAGGCGAGCGCGTAGAGCCACACGGGATAGCCGACGACTGCAGCGACCAACTTGAGCGGCGCATCGGGCAGCGGCGTGGCGCGCGCCACGACGAGCATCATGAACGAGGCGGACGGGAAGTTCTTGAGCGCGGCGTCGATCTTGTCGCGCGAGGGGGCGAAGCGCGTCATCCACGGCTGCTTCGCGCTGAGCGCCCAGCGCAGGATCAGCAACTGCACGCCACTGCCGAGGGCGCTCGCGAAGGCGCCGAAGACCGCGAGCTGCCAAGCCGGATGGAAGCGGCCGTAGGTCAGGACCAGCACCGTCGAGGTGGCGGCGATCGTGGCGCCGTCGACAAACAAGACCACGCACAGCAACCACAACGACTCGAGGCTGAGCCCCAGGGGCCAGATCACGGGCGCGAACTCCCACTAACCACCCTCAGGGGCTTAATGAAACGGGCGGCGAGCCCCATGCAGGCCCACCGCCCTGAAGTCGTCCACGCCATCAACTGACCGGCGGTGGCGTGTCCTGCGGAGGTGATGGCGGCGTGCCGATCCCACTGCCGGCGCCGGGATCGGCCGGCGGCCGGAACGCATCGGGCGGTGAGGGCTGAGACGGAGGCGCGGGTGTCTCGTGCGGCGGCGGCCAGGGGTTTGCGGCAGACCCCGGCACGTCGGCCATCGGCACATGAGTCGCACTCGCGGCGGCCGCAGCCGTGGCCGCGCGCGGCTTGCCGAACCGCCGCCCGTTCCAGATCACGTGGAAGGTGCCCATGGCGAATTCCGAGCGCAGTAGCGCTCCCGCTCCGAGGGTGGTCGCGACGGAAGACGAGATGATTCCCAGCACGAGCATCAAGGTGCCCAGTCCGTGCAGCGGCCCAAGACCACTGGCGCGCAACAATTGGCCCACCACGATCGAGCCCATCAGCACGCCCACACCGGTCAGCATGCGCCGCATCATCGGGACGCCATGGGGCGCCAAGGGTCCGCCGGCACCCACACCCACTACAGCACCCGCGATGCCGGCCGGATGCGCGGAGGGGGGCACGCCGGACAGCGCGCCGTCCTGCGTCGCCTTGGATAGCCCACCTCCCAGAAGAGTCGCCGCCACGGTGAAGCCCCACAGCATCAGCACCGCGAGGAACAGAGCGTATCCGACGAGTGCTGCGACCGCGAGCGGGATGCCGATGATCGTGATGCACAGCAGTGCGACGACGAGCACAAGCGCGATCAACGAGGGAATGATCAGCGCCCAGATCATCGAGCCGATCCCGAGCGACAGCCCGGGCGAGCGCTTGAACGTCTCCAGCGCAGCCTGGGTACGGCCCGGGGCGACGCGAACGAACAGCCAGCCGAACAGGATGAGCACCAGCAGCCAGACCAGCGCGCGGGCCACGCGATCGCCGCGGCGGTGCGAGGACATCGAGTCGCTGTCTTCGTTGTCGCTCTCGCCGTCGCTCGAGTTCATGCGGTGGTTACGGTCACGGATGCTCCACCCGCCTGAATGCCCGGCCGTCACCTTCTGCCCGCTTACCTGCGCGCCGGGTTCCTCGGTCAGCTGGCCACCCAGGCACACCACGTCGCCATCGACGCGCGCCGTGGACTTGAGCTCGACATCGCCCTTCATCGCCACCACGTCGCCTTCGACATGACCCTCGATGGAGATGTCACCGTTCACCGAGCTCAGGTCGCCATGGATCACTTCGTCGGGCGCGACGTGGATGTCGGAGCCGATCTTCATGATGCCGCGCGAGCGGTCCCTCGGAGTAGACGGCGGATCCGGCGGCGCGGGGGAATCCAGGGTGCTTCCGCCGAACCCGATCGTGTCGGTCGGGTCGGGCGCCGGCGTGTGCTTGACGATCTTGAGTTTCACGAAGCGCGACACGCTTTCACGAGGAACGGGCTTGAAGTTGAGCACCTCCCCCGCGGGTGCAACGGCAGGCCATAACGAACCTGCCAGCCCAAGCGCGATCAGCCCCGCGAACAAACTCCCCTTCATCCCGCGTCCCATGGCGTTTCCTCCCGTCTAGCGTGCGACGTTGATCGAGCCCGATGCAGTGCGGATGACGATCGCGGTCGTGCCGCGACCCAAGCGCCCGATCACCAGATGATCTCTTGAAATTCGGTTGAGCAATGGCAAGGCGACCTCGACATCACCACTGCCGGCCTGCGCATCGACGCGACATTCGATCGCGGGCGCGATACGCACCACCACGTCGCCACTGCCAGCCTGGATGTCCGCGCGTCGCAGCGGCGAAGTCAATGCCAGCTTGGTCTCCCCACTCGAAGTCTCGACACGCACCACGCCACCCGCGCGCGCGGTGATTTCTCCGCTGCCGGTGCGGGCAACCAGCCCCAGCCGGGCGAGCCCGACACGGACTTCGCCGCTGCCGGTGTCCACGGTCACGGAGTCCGCCGCAGAGTCGATACGAACGTCACCACTGTGCGACCGCACCACGAGCGGGCCGCGCGTTGAAGCCACGACGACGTTGCCGCTCGAGGTGGAGATTGCGCCACCGGCGATGGTGTCGGCCGTGACATCGCCGCTGCGCGTCTCGATCGTCAGCGCCGCTGCTCCATCGACCTCGATGTCACCGCTCGAGGAGTGCAGGTCCTGCCGCCCGCTCAGGCCGCTCGTCTGCAGGTCGCCACTGGCGGAACGCAGCGCCAACGCGAGTCCCGGCGGCAATTCGACCGACAGCTGCACGTTTACCTCGGGCCACTCGAAGTGCCGCACGAGGTCCCACAGGTTGATGTGGATCTCGCGCCGGGCGGGGTAGCGAACCTCGATCTTCAGCACCCCGGAGGCGAGGTCGGCGACCAGCCGGGTGTCCTCGGCCAACCGGGCCGCTCCCGGGGCCTCGGAATGGCGGACGGTCTTGAGCGCGACCAGATGCACCTGGCCATCGCGGCTCGGGCGCACCGAGACATCCCCGCTGGGGTTCTCGATCTCAACGCGGGTGAGTCCCCGGGCGTCCCAGTCCCGGCTGCTCTGCTGCCGCAGCTCCTCGCACCGGGCGAGTCCTGGGACGCCCAGCGCCAGCACCGCCATGAGGGTCATCAATCGTCGGATCACGTTCATTCCCTCCGCTCGCAACTGTCTCTCTCTACGAGCGAAACGCCGAAAGGGTTGCGGTCGTTTTGCATGCACAGGCCCAAAAAACCATTGGACACAGGAGGGGGGAAAGCATAAGGGGGAAGCTCCGGTCACCCGGTGGCTCCCCCCTGCTGGACTGGCATCGGTCAGGCGCGAACTACTTGTGCGCCGTAGTGTCCGCCATGTGGCTCATACCGCTGTCCGACATCATTGCGCCGGAATCCGCCGGCATCGCCGACGTCTCCGCCGGCGGGTTCGTCGTTTCCGTCGTCGTCTCCGTCTTCTGGCTACAACCCACGACAGCCAGGGCAATGGTCAGCGACAGCACAGCAACCATCGCGAGAGCGAAAAGCTTCCGCATCTTCACGATTCACCTCCTCTCGAAGTCGCCACGGCCTAAACTACAATCAGCCGCGACCTTGTGTGATTTTGCATCGTACAAAAAAATGCGGGCACCCCACGTGCGCGGCGTGTCCCGAACGCGCTGCCTCCCTGAGCGGTTGAATGCAATATTTGCCCATGGAAGCGACCGAAATAGGGCGTCCGTTCACTCATGAAAAACGCGCGCTAGGCTATGGACGACCGCCCCCCTCTGTCAACCCGCCTTTGAGGAATTCCGCACCGCAGAACTTCGCAAATGCCTGACATCAAGCACCCTGAAGCGCCTGCGCAAGATCGGCCTGAAGATCCTCGACGTCCTCGATGCCCACCGACAGTCGCAGCAGCCCATCCTTGAAACCGACTTTGAGCCTATCTTCACGCGGCACCGACGCATGCGTCATGGAGGCAGGATGGCACACGAGGCTCTCGACACCGCCCAGGCTCTCCGCCCGGGTGAACAACGAGAACCGGTCAAAAATTCGCCGCCCGCTCTCGAGCGAGCTGTCCCCGGCGATGAACGAAATGATCGCCCCGAACCCCGAAGCCTGCCGCTTCGCAAGTTCGTGCTGGGGATGACTCTCGAGCCCCGGGTAGAACACGACGCTCACGGCGGGATGCCCGGCGAGGGAGCGCGCCAGCGTCCTGGCATTCTGCTCGTGCTGCCGCATCCGCACGGCCAGCGTCTTCGTACCGCGCAACGCCAGCCAGCAATCCATCGGCCCCGGCACCATGCCCGAGGCGTTCTGGAGAAAGCGCAACGACTCGGCCAGCGCCTCATCGCTGGTGACCAGAGCGCCGCCCACCATGTCACTGTGGCCATTCAGGTACTTGGTCACCGAGTGCAGCACGACGTCCGCGCCCAGGTCGAGCGGGCGCTGGAAGAACGGCGTCATGAAGGTGTTGTCGACGACCAGCTTGGCCCCGCCCGCGTGCGCCAACTGGGCGGCAGCGGCGAGGTCCGTGAGCTGCAACATGGGGTTCGTGGGGCTCTCGACGAACACATACTTGGTGTTCGGGCGCAGGGCCTGCTGAATGTTCTTGAGGTCCGTCACCTCGACAAAGCTGAACTCGAGCCCGAAGCGGCGCATTACCTTGTCGAACAGGCGGAAGGTGCCGCCGTAGAGATTCGAGCCGGCGACCACGTGGTCACCTGAGGACAGCGTCTGCATCAGCGTCGTCGTCGCCGCCAACCCTGAGCCGAAACAGAAGCCGTGCGCGCCGTTCTCGAGTGCTGCCAGGTTGGCTTCCAGCGCGAACCGTGTCGCATTGTGGGTGCGCGCGTACTCGAAGCCCTTGTGCTTACCCAGGGCCTCTTGCGCATAGGTCGAGGTCTGGTAGATCGGCACCACCACCGCGCCCGTCGTGGGGTCGGGCTCCTGGCCCGCGTGGATCGCGCGCGTGCTGAACCCGGAGCTCTTGGTCAACGAGCTGTTGCCGCCCACTACTGGCCCCCCACGATGAACTGCAGCATGTCGAACCGCGTCAGGATGCCGGTGACCGCACCCCCGTGGCGCACCAGCACCGCGGGGGTTCCGGTCGCCAGCAGCCGCGCGACCTCGCCTACCGGCACGTCGCTCGAGACCACCGGCAGCGGCGCCTCCATCATGCTTTCAACCTTGCGCTCGAGCACCGTGGCGTCCTGCAGCACGGCCTTGAGGACGTCGCTGTCGTACAGCGTGCCGACCACTTCGGTGCCGCGGAAGACGGGGATCTGGTTGACGTCGTACTTCTCGATCAGGGTCAGCGACTCGCGCAGGGCATCGGTGGCCTGAACCGAAACCAACTTGGGCAACTGCCGCCCCTTGGCGGGCGCCACATCGGCGACGCGCGTCACCGCGGGATCGAGCAGGTGATTGTCACGCATCCATTCGTCGCTGTGGACCTTGCTCAGGTAGCGCTCCCCCGTATCGGGCAGCAGCACCACCACCAGCGCGTCGGGACCCGCCGTACGCGCCACTTCGAGGGCGACCCACGCCGCCATCCCGGAAGAGCCGCCAACGAAGATCGCGTCCTCGCGCGCCAGCCGGCGCGCCAGGTTGAGCCCGTCGCGGTCGTTGCACGAAATCACGCGATCCACCAGCGAGAAGTCCGTGGCGCTGGGGATGAAGTCCTCGCCCACACCCTCGATCTTGTAGGTGTGCGCCTCGCTCATCTCGCCGGTTTCCTTGTAATGCTTGAGAATCGAGCCGACGGGGTCGGCGCCGACCACCTGGACCTTCGGGTTCTTCTCCTTCAGGTAGCGCGCGGTGCCCGAGATCGTGCCGCCCGTCCCCATGCCGGCGACGAAGTGCGTGATCTTGCCGGCCGTCTGCTCCCACAATTCCGGCCCCGTCGAGCGGTAATGCGCCTCCGGGTTCGAGGGGTTGTGGTACTGGTTCATCAGGTAAGCGCCGGGCCGTTCTTTGGCGATGCGCTGGGCCACGCTGTAGTAGGACTCGGGCGAATCCGGCAGCACCGCGGTCGGCGTCAGCAACACCTCGGCGCCGAACGCCTTAAGCAGGTTCACCTTCTCGACCGAGACCTTGTCGGGCATGCAGAACACGGCCTTGTAGCCGCGCACCGAAGCGACCATGGCGAGTCCCAGGCCGGTGTTGCCCGAAGTGCACTCGACGATCGTGCCGCCGGGCTTCAGGTGCCCCGCGCGCTCGGCCGCCTCGACCATCGCCAACCCAATGCGGTCCTTGACGCTACCGCCGGGATTGAAGAACTCGAGCTTGGCCAGGACAGGGCACGGCAGGTCGCGCGCCACCCGGCGCAGGCGGACCAGCGGTGTATGTCCAATCGTGTCGAGGATGGATTCGGCGTACTGAACGCCGTCGAGGATCGAACTCAAGGCCGGAACTCCCACGGCAGGGGTGAGTAAGACCAAAACGCCTCCTGGGACCTGAGGCATCGTGAGCGGCAAGTGATTCGCGAGCCGGACATTAGGTTCGGGTCCCGGGCCGGTCAAGCCGCCGCGAAAAATAGTCCCAGCAAAACGCGGCGCCCATAGAGCTTGGGCGCCGCGAGATGCAAGTGAATGCTGGGACCGAACGCGCCGCCGTCAGTGTGCCGGCTTCGCCGACTTCATCATGGTGGGGACTTTTTGCTCGTCCCCCGGCGCCTTCACCTTGCGGTGCTCGAGCGTCTCGCCGGTCATGTTGGTGTGCGTGACACGGGGCAGGTAGGCCGCGAAGTCGAAGTCGGGATCCCGCTCCTTGTTGTGGCACTGCATGCAGGTCGCGGAGGTAACGTGGGCCGGGCTCTGGGCGTTGGCGAACGACTCGTGCTCCGTCCCCATGCCGTGGCAGTTCTCGCAACCCACGTTCGCCAGCAACGGCGTCGCGGGGAAGCTGATGAAGCCACCCGGCTTGTTGTAGCCCACGCTGTGGCAGGTGATGCATTCGGGATCTGCGTCGCGCTTGACGATCTGCAGCGTGTTCCAGGCCTGCGAGTGCGAAGTCGTCTTCCACTGCGCCGCTTCCTTGGCGTGACAGCGCATGCACATCTCGGTGCCGATGTAGTGCGCCACCGAAGGATCGTTGGCCTGCGCCTTGGTCTGCGCCTGCTTCTCCATCTCGATCTTGCGGTTCTTCTCGTTGAGCGCGTCCTCGAAACCCTTGACCAGTGTGGCGATCTCGGGCTTGTCGGCGATCTCGGGGCCCAGCAGCACGGACTCCGCCGTTCCCGTGAGCATGCGATGGTGGTCATCGAGCGTCAGTTCGGTGCGACCGACGTACTGGCCCTGCTCACCGCCGTAGGTGGCGATGGTGTTCTTCACCATGCGGCCCTGCTGGATCAGCATGACGTTGCGGCCCATGATCACGGCGTCGATGCCTTCGACACCGGTGACCAGATCCTCGCCTTCCTGCTTGCCCAACTGGGACAGCAGGACGATGACGTTGGCGCCCTTGCGCTTGAGCTCGAGCACCGTGCGGCGCGCGGCGACCTGTGGATCCTCGACCGCCAGTGAATCCTTGCCGGGCCCAAGATCACCCTTGTCGGTGATGAGACCGAAGATGCCGACGTTCACCGTCCCCACGTGGCGCACGACATAGGGCGCGAACACCGGCTTGCGCGACTTCGCGTCGAGCAGGTTCGCGCTCACCACGGGCAGGCCGGCCTTGCGCGCGCGCAGTTCGAGGAAGGCGCGGCCAAAGCGCAGGTCGCGATCGCCGACATTCACGGCGTCCGTCCCCAACGACTTCATGGCGTCCATCAGGAACCACGCCGCGTCACGACGGTTGTCTTCTTCAGGGAAGAACCCACCGTTGTCGACCAGCACGTGCTGGTCATAGACGTTTTTCAGGCTATCGGCGTAACTGGCCCGCCGGGCCAGGCCCCCCTTGGGGGTATGTCAGCCACAGGGGCCGGTCTTGCCCTTCACGTCACTGGTGCTGAGGATCAGCAGCTTGTTCGGCTGCTTGAGCGGCCCGCCCTTGCCGGCCGTGGCGCTCGACAGCGCCACCAGGATGACGGCGAGCAACGCCGCGGAGAACAGACGGGACAGTGCGAGCGGGGACCGCAGAGTGCGAACGGCCGGCATAGAGGTCATCGGACGGCCGAGTCCTTCGTGGTCTTCGAGGTATCCGCAACCGCCGGCGCGGGAGCCGAGGGCGGGGCGACGGAAGCCTCGAACGCCTTGACCGAAGCGGCGATCGGAGCGTTGTCGGGCACTTCGGGACCCAGGATCACGGCTTCAGCCTCCGCGGACTTCATATGGTGTTGCGCGTCCAGCGCCAGTTCGGTGCGGCACACATAGTGCCCCTGCTCACCACCGTAGCAGGCGATCGTGCTCTTCACCATGCGGCCCCGCTGGATCAGGGCGACATTGCGTCCCATCATCACCGCGTCGATACCGTCCACCTCGGTCACCAGGTCTTCGCCGTCGACCTTGCCCAACTGGGCCAGCAGGACGATCACCTGGGCGCCCTTGGCCTTGAGCGCCGCAACCGTGGCGCGCGCCGTGGCCGCCGGATCGAGGACCACCAGCGTTTCCTTGGAGGGCCCGAGATCACTGGTCGGCGCGATCAGCCCGAAGATGCCGACGGTAACACCGCCGACCTTCTTGACGATGTAGGGATCGAACACCGGCTTCTGGGAAGCCTTGTCGACGAGGTTGGCGCTCACCGCGGGGATGCCCGAATGCGTGAGCTTCTCGGCGAGGAATTCGCGCCCGAACCGCAGGTCGCGCTCCCCGATGTTCACCGCGTCGGTGCCCATCGTCTTCATCACATCGAGCATGAACGCGGGTGCTGCCTTGCGCTCGTTCTCCTCGGGGAAGAATCCCCCGTTGTCAACGAGCACCAGCTGCCCGTAGCTTAAGCGGAGGCTGTCCACGAAGCTGGCGCGGCGCGACATCCCGCCCTTGGGCACGTGGCAGCCGCACGGCCCCGTCTTACCCTTGACGTCGGTGGTGCTCAAGATCAGCAACTTGTCCGGCTGCAACACCGGCTGGTGCGTCGCGGCCCATGCTGCGGAACCGGCGAGACTCACCGCCAGGGCAGCGGCAATCGAAACAATGACGATCGGCTTCATGGTCGGATCAGCTCCCGTGGTTCTTCAGGAACTCGGCGATGTTCTTCGCATCGCCGGGTTGCTTGAATTTCTTGTTGTTGATGGTCTCACTCGAAAGATTCGAGTGGACGACCTTCGGCAACTCGGCCGCGAAATCAAAGTGCGGATCGCCCTTGGCGGAATGACACTGCGTGCAGGTCGAGGCATCGATCTTCGCCGGGGTCGCGCTGAAGGCGTCGTGCTCGGTGCCCATGCCATGGCAGCTTTCACACTGGACATTCTGCATCTGGGGGGTTGCCCCGGTGCTGACGAACCCGCCCGGCTTCATGAAGCCCGAGCTGTGGCAGCTGACACAGTTGTCGGCGCCATCCTTCTTGAGGTTGACGAGCGACGCGAAGGCCTGCGAGTGCGAGGTGGTCTTCCACGACTCGGCTTCCTTCACGTGGCAGCGCATGCACAGTTCGGAGCCGACGTAGTGCGTCGGCGAGTCGTCCGCGGAGGACACCTTGTTGCGGGCTTCCTCTTCGCGGCGCGCCTTCTCGATGCGTGTGGCGATGGCGTCCTCGAAGGTCTTCGTCATGGCGAAGATCTCCGGCTTGTCCTTGACGTCTGGGCCCATGATGATGGCCTCGGCGTCGCTGGAGACCACGTGATGCCTGGCGTCGAGCGTGAGCTCCGTCTTGCACACGTAGTGGCCCTGCTCACCGCCGTAGCAGGCGATGGTGCTCTTGAGCATGCGGCCCTTCTGCACCAGCACCACGTTGCGGCCCATGACCGCGGCGTCGATGCCATCGACTGCGCTCACCAGGTCCTCGGCCTCGACCTTGCCGAGCTGCGACATCAGGATGATGACGTCCGCACCGCGGCGCTTCAGCTCGAGCACCGTGGCCCGTGCTACGACCTGCGGATCCGCGACCGCCAGCGAGTCCTTGCCGGGGCCCAGATCGCCATGATCGGTGATCAGCCCGAACAGCCCGACGTTGACGGTGCCCACCTGCTTGACCAGGAACGGATTAAACACCGGACGGCGCGACCGGCGGTCGAGCAGGTTGGCGCTGAGCAGGGTGAGGCCCGACTTGCGCGCATGCTGCTCGAGGAAGGCGCGGCCAAAGACCAGGTCCTTGTCGCTGACGTTGACGGCGTCGGTGCCCAGGGTCTTCATGGCGTCCAACAGGAACCACGCGGCGTCCCGGTGCACTTGGTCTTCGGGGAAGAACGCGCCATTGTCGAGCAGCATCACCTGGCCGTAGATCGTCTTGAGGCTATCGACGAAGAACGCACGGCGGGACAGTCCGCCCTTGGGAATGTGGCAGCCACAGGGCACCGTCTTGCCCTTGACGTCGGTGGTGCTCAGGATGATCAACTTGTTCGGCTGGCGCGGGGCGGGCGTGGGCGCCGTGGCGCCCGAAGTCAGCACAAAACCGGCGGCGAGGATCAAGGCAGCAGTCATCCGCGACAAGACCAGCTTCATGGGCTAGGCGATCTCCGGCGAATCGAGGGTTCAAAACAATACGGAGCAACGACTCCTTGGACAGCGGGAGTCTTGGGAACGTTTGAGTCTAGGGAGCCGTTCCCGGTCGGGTCAAGACAGGCCCCGGTCAAGACTTGCGGTTTCTGGTAATCCTATCTACCCCCAGCCGCACTTCGTGGGTCCACCAGGGTGAACGTCCATGCAATTTGAGACACTGACCGAGCCAGAATGGGATCGCGTGCAGGAAGCCTGGGCGGCGCTCGACTCGGGGAAGCTGGCCGAGGCCCGAGTGACCATCGACCGGCTGCTCGCCGAGCGGCCGGGGCACCCGGACCTGCGCATGGTGGATGCAGCGCTGCTGCTCGAGGCGGGTGAGGCGGACAGGGCGCTTAAGGCGCTGGCAGGCGCCGAGCAGTCGGCGGATCCCGCGGCGTTTTTCCATCTGCGCGGGCTCGCAGAGCATGACCTGCTGAGGTTCGAGGATGCCCTGCGCGATGCCGAGCGGGCGCTGGTCATCCGTCCCGACATGCCCGAGTCGCACGATCTGGCATCCCGCACGCTGGAGCACCTCGGCAAGGACCGCGAATCGGCCGATCATGCCGAGAGCGCGCACGAGCTCGATCCCGAGGGTTACCCGATGCCGCTCGAGATCAGCGATGAGGCGTTCGACCAGTGCGTCGAGAGCAGCATTGCCGAATTGCCTCCTGAAATCCGCAAGGAACTCGAGGAGATCCCGGTGATCGTGGACGCACTGCCGATCCGCGCCATGCTGGCCGCCGAGGATCCGCCGCTCGCCCCCGACCTGCTCGGCCTGTTCATCGGCAGCCCGCTGAGGGACAGCTCATTCACCGATGAGCCCGCGGTGACCGGGGCGATTCACCTGTTCCGCCGCAACCTCTTGCGGATGTGCCACACGCCCGAAGACCTGGCGCGCGAAATCCGCATGACGCTGCAGCAGGAAGTCGGCAACCTGCTGGGGCTCGATGAGGACGAACTCGAAGACGAGTAGGCGCGCGGGCGCGCGGGCGCGCTCGCCGGATGATTAGCGGCCCGCCGTGACGCCACCGCGCGCGTAGCTGCGCAGGCGCAGCGAGGACATCACCACCGAGACGCTCGACAACGCCATGGCGAGCGAGGCCAGCATGGGATTGAGCTCGCCCTGCCAGCCGAACACCGGCCCCACCGGGCCGCCCACGCGGAACAGCAGCACCAGCGCGCCTGCGGCCACAGGAATCCCGATCATGTTGTAGACGAACGCCCAGAACAGGTTCTGGCGGATCACCTGCAACGTGCGCCGCGCCAGCCCAAGGGCGAGCGGCACGGCAGCCAGATCGCTGCGCACCAACGTCAAGTCGCCCGCTTCCTTCGCGACATCGGTGCCGTTACCCATGGCGATGCCGAGATCGGCCTGCGCCAGCGCCGGCGCATCATTCAGGCCATCCCCCACCATCGCCACGCGCAAGCCGCGCGCCTGGAGTTCGGCGATGCGGCTCGCCTTCGCTTCGGGCAACACGGCCGCCCGCACGCGCGCAGGCGCGATGCCGGCCTCGGCGGCGAGGCTGAGTGCCGTGCGTTCGTTGTCACCGGTCATCATCCAGACCTCGATCCCTTGCGCCTCGAGCGCCGCCACCGCTTCCCGAGCGCCCTGCTTGAGGCGGTCGCTCAGGGCGATCCAACCGAGCAGCGCGCCGTTGGAGGCCACGCCCACGACCGTGTGCGCCTGCGCTTCCAGCTCCGCGCGCTCGGCGCTCAAGCCGTTGACATCGATGCCCTGCTCGCCCAGGAACAGCGGCGTGCCCGCAAGCACCGCGGCGCCCTCGAGCAGCGCCACGATGCCGCGCCCACGTTGCGCCGCGAAATCCTGCGGCGTGACGATGCGCAGCCGGCGCGACTCAGCTTCGCGCACGATGGCACCCGCCAGCGGGTGCTCGCTGTTGCGCTCGGCCGAAGCGGCGAGCGCGAGCAGCGCATCGGCCGTCGTGCCCGCCATGGGCACCAGTGCGACCACTTCGGGGCGACCGCGCGTCAACGTGCCGGTCTTGTCGAACACCAGCACGCGAACGTCACCCGCGGATTCGAGGGCGGCGGCATCGCGCACCAGCACCCCGAGCTCGGCGCCACGGCCCGTACCCGCCACGAGGGCGGTGGGTGTCGCGAGCCCCAGCGCGCAGGGGCAGGCGATGATCAACACCGACACACCGGTTAACAGCGCGTGCGCCAGCCGCGGCTCGGGCCCGAACACTGCCCATGCCGCAACCGCGAGTGATGCGATCGCGAACACGACGGGGACGAACACGGCGGCGATGCGGTCCGCGAGGCGCTGCACATGGGCCTTGCTGGTCTGCGCGCGCTCGACCAGCCGCACGATCTGCATCAACACGGTGTCCTTGCCAACGCGCTCGGCGCGCATGCGGAAAGCGCCCGTCTGGTTGAGCGTGGCGCCCGTCACGCGGTCGCCGGGTCCCGCCTCGACGGGAATAGGCTCGCCCGTGAGCATCGCCAGATCGAGGCTCGAGTGGCCTTCGAGGATCACGCCGTCGACGGGCACCTGTTCGCCCGGGCGCACTTGCAGCACATCGCCCACCGCCACTCGATCGAGCGCCACGTCGCTCTCGACGCCATCGCGCACGCGATGCGCGAGCCGCGGCTCGAGATCGAGCAGCCGCCGCATCGCCTGCGAGGTGCTGGCGCGCGCGCGCGCTTCCAGCAGGCGGCCGAGCAGGATCAACGTGATGATCACGACGGCGGTGTCGAAGTAGGTGTGCGGCGGAATGCCCGCGCGCGCGAACCCCGCGGGCCATAGCGTGGCCACGGTCGAATAGCTGAACGCGGCGAGCGTGCCAACGGTGATCAGCAGGTCCATGTCGGGCGTGCCGCGCCGCAGGCCATTCCATCCGCCGCGCAGGAACTGTGCTCCCGCCCACCATTGCACCGGGATCGCGAACGCCAGCATCAGCACGTTCTGGAGATGCAGCGGCAACCACCCGCGCAGCGGCGCGAGCATGCCAAAGTTGCCGAGCACGACCACCGGCAGTGACAGCGACGCAGCGATGACGAAGCGCCGCCACAATGCTGTGACGTTACGCTCGCGCAGCAGGCGATCGTCTTCGCGATTGCCCGCTGCGGGCCGCGCCTCGTAGCCGGCGGCGCGCACCGCGGCGACCAGCGCCTCGGCGCTCACTTGACCCACGAGGTCCACTTCGGCGCGCTCGATGGCGAGGTTGACGCGCGCGGCGCGCACACCCGGCACGGTGAGCAGCGCATTCTCGACGCGCGACACGCACGCCGCGCAGTGCATGCCGCTCACCGACCACTGCTCGGAATGGACCGGGCCGCTCGCGGCGCTCTCAGGCGGCGACTTCGGTTTAGGCTCCGAAATGCCCACGACCTCGGGACGCATCACTGGATTCCGCCGAGACTCCCCGTGCGCGTGCCGCGCTCGAGGTAGAGCTCGCGTTGGTCCTTTACCGAGATGCGGAAGTAGTACTCGGCCTCACCGCCAGGCGCGAAGGTACGGCTGAAGGTGCCGACCCAGCAGTGCAGGTCGCGCGACACCGAGAAGTACTGGATGCCCGAAAGCTTCCGCGTCACGTCGTATGATGTCGAGTAGTTGAAGCTCCACGCCGGCGTGACGCGCATGCGCAGCACGAGGTTCGCGTTCTGGTTGCTCGCCCAGTTGCTCATCAGGGATGAGATCGATCCGCCCGGGTAGCCGCCCGAATACGAGTAGCTCAATCCCAGGTTCCAGGCATCCTGGAGGTCAGTGACTTCGTCGGTCGAGTAAACGGACCCGCCATGATCGGTGGGCAGGTCAGGCGTCGCCCGCGCCTTGCGGCCGCGGCTCACCAGCGAGACGCCGGTGTTGTAGGACAGCGCGCGCAGCGGCCGCCCTTCGTAGGGGTCGATCGTGGCAGAAGCACTGCCATTGACGACGCCCGGCGGCTGCAGGAACAGGCTGGCGCCGAGCGGCGAGATCGGATGGCGCGAGCCTGCTTCGCGGTAAAGGAAGTTGTAGGATCCACCCAGCGAGAGCGAGGCGAAGTTCTCGAGCTTCCGCGCCTTGTCGCCCTGCCCCACCTTGAGCTGCAGGCGCTGGTCGAGCCCGAAGTCCAGCCGCTCGCGGCGGAATCCCGACACCGCAATGGTACCGAAATTGTTATAGCGCGAGCGTTTGACGCCCCGCGCATCGGTATAGAACAGGTTGTTGAATTCCGGGCTGTAGGTGAAGGAGACGCGCGGCGTCACCACGTGGCGAATCCCCGTCACCGGTCCGATCTTGCGCAGGTACGTTCCGTAGAGCGAAGCGCTCGAGGCGACGGTCGCCGACCAAGTGCCGGTCGGCACGACCTTGTGTCCCAACTCATCGAAGTCGAACACCACCGCATCGCCCGAGAGCCCGGGCTGCATGTTAATCCAGCCGAACAACCGGCGGGAATCTGTCAGCGAGGCGCTCGTGCCGAATCCACGCCGCGTGGTGATGCGCTGGTCGATGTTGGTGACCGAGTCGATGCCACCCGAGTCGTTCGTGAAGTAGCTGTAGTTGGCGACATAGGCTCGACGTTCGCGGAAGGCGAGGAAGCGCGAGTTGAGCGACAGGTAGAGCGATTGCAGACTCTTGGCGAGCGGGCGATTGCGCAGTCCCGGCAGGCTGCCGATCGAACGCGTGGGAAACGACACCGAAATCGCCGGGAGGTTCTCGGTCAAGTTCGGCAGTGATGCCAGCGTGCCCGGCGGCGGCCCCTGCAGCGGACCAAAATCGTCGGGATCGTGGATGGAATTGTCGGCGTCGAGATCCTGGCGGCGGTCGGCGACGAGGTTGAAGCTCGCCCAGTCCGCCGAGTGGCTGATCGCGATATTCGAGGTGAGGAAGCGGTTGAGCCGCTGCGCAATCGAGCGGCCGTACAGGTTGCTCGAGTTGTAGTCGCGGCTCGAGACGAACGAGGCGCGCGCCGACAGCCGCGTGCGCGGCGACAATTCCTGCTCGTGGCTGGCGTCGAGATCCCAGTTCGAGGTATTGAGCGCCTTGTCGCGCGCATAGCTGGTGCGGAACGAACCATCGACCAGGTACTGCAGCTTGTAGTAGCCCTCGCCGCGAAGCACGTAGGACGGCTGCGCCTGGTAGTAGTCACCCGAGCCCGTGAAATCGAAGTAGTCGTTGGGCGCCCAGTAGTAGCCGGCATTGCGGAAGAAGCGGCCGGCGGCGTTGTTGAAGCCGGCCTCGAACTGCGGCAACAGGAACCCCGAGTGGCGGCCCGGCTTGATGGGGAAGATCCAGAACGGCAACGCCAGCAGCGGCACGTTCTTCAGGTAGAACACCACCGGCCGCGCCACCATCTTGTTCTTCAGGTAAATCTTCATGTAGCGCGAGGCGAAGTGGTAGTGCGGGTTCTCCAGCGAGCAAGTGCTGTAGCTGCCGCCCAGCACTTGCAACTCGTTGTCGCTCACCTTGCGGATCCGCTCACCGTGGTAGAGCCCCTTCTCGTAGCTCGTCTCGGCCTTGTAGATGTTGCCGACGCGCGACTCGAGATCGTAGGTCATCAGCTGGCCGACCACTTTGTCGCCGCGATCGATCAGCTCGGGCGAACCTTCCGCGACCAGCGTCTGCTTCCCACTGTCAAACTGCACGCGGCGCGCCCTCAAGTCGAGATCGTTGTAGGTCAAGTGCGCGTCGTGATCGAGCTCGATGCGGCTCTTCGGCAACACATAGCGGATCGTCGAGGCGTCGTAGCTGATGGCCTCCTTGCTGGCGCTCGCGGTATCGGCCAGGGCCACGCCGGGCCGGTAGCGGCCGTGGGCCTTGCCGACGATCACGGCCTCATCGATCTTGCGATCCTTCATGTAGATGCGGATCGTGTCGCCCTCGGCAACGTTGCGCTCGGGCGTCTTGCCCTTCACCGGCGCCGCCACGTACTCATTGCGCGCCTCGCCCGTCGCGATCAGGCTGTCGATGTCCTGCTTCGTGAAGTACACGTCGAGCAGCCGCCCCGTCAGGCTGGTCGTCTCGCCCTTGGAGCCTGGGCCGGTGCCGGTGTAGTCGAGGCGGGACTTGCCGCGCACCAGCAGCCGTTCGATCACCTGATCGTGCGTGCGGAACTCCAGCGTGTCGCCCACCAGGTGGGTCTCGTTGTCCCAGGCGCGTGGATGCCCAAGCAGCCAGCCGCGCTCGTTCTTGTCATCGAACAAACCGTAGTCGCCGGTCGCCTGCAGCGAGTCACGCACGACGCGCACGGAATCGAGCGCCTCGGCGACGTGCGACTGCGAATTCAGGCGCAGCAGCCGCGAGGTGATCCGCGTCTTGTGCCCGTCCTCACCCAGCTCTTCCAGTGCGGGCGCGCCGCGGGCCTCGGCCTCGTTGGTGTTGTGATTGAAGTCGACCTCGGCGGCCGTCATAGTCACTTTGTTTTCATCATCGATCCCGCGCACATTGCCGCGGGCGTGGACGATCATTGAGTCGCGGTAGTAGGTGGCACGATCGCTGAGCATGTGCTGCTGCTTGCCGTAGTCCGCCCTGACGCGGCCGAACAAGTCGGCGCGCCCGGCCACGCGGTCATAGGTCGCCGTCGGAGCCGACAGCGTGATGCTCTTGTCCTGGGCGCGCACGTTGCCCGACAGTTGAACGACGTCGTCCTTTTCGGAATACGACGCGTTGTCGCAGGTGATCACGGTGGTGCTGTCGACGATGCGAACGCGTTGCTGCAGGTACAGCATTCCGGCGGTGCGGTCGTAGGTGCCGTCCTGCGAGGTGATGACCGTGGCGCCACGGACGATGCGCACGTTGCCGTTGAGCACGACCACGTCGCCCTCGGGACCATGCGAGCCGCTCATCTTGTCGGCGGACAGGTGGAGTGGGGGGCCTTCGGGCTGGGGCTGGGATGCGACCACCGCCGGCGCTTGGGCGCGGGCCGGACCAACCGCCACCGCGAGCGCAAGCCCCAGAAACACCAGCATGCGGCGAATGGCGGCGGCGCGCATCACGAGCATGCCTCGGGCGCCCCGCCGAAGCGCTGCATCGCCTCGCCCACCGCGAACAACGAGCCCACGAGCAACACGCGGCCGCGTGTCTGCGCCAGCGCATCGGCGATCGCCTCGCCGACATCGTCGCGCAACTGCGGCTGCCAACCGGCCGCGACGGCGTGCGCACCCAACTGCTTCGCCGGCATTGAACGCTCATTGCGCGTGCGCGTGGCGAACAACATTGCGTTGGGCGCGAACGCGTAGAGGCGCTCGAGCATTTCGGCGACCGGCTTGTCGCGCGAGGCGGCGAACACGATCGCTCCAGGGGGAGGCAGCGCCAGGTCGTTGGGCCACGCCGTGACCAGGCGATCCAGCCCATCGAGATTGTGGGCGCCGTCCCACCACAAACGCGGTTCGCGCGGGCAGGGCTCGAGCCGGCCGGGCCAGCGCGCGGCGGCGAAACCATCGCGCACCGCGCTCGCCGGGAGCGCGAGCCCCCGCTCGGCCAGCACCGATAGGATCGCCAGCGCCACGCGCGCGTTGTCGACTTGATGGACGCCACGCAGCGCAATCGACAGCTTCAGGCCTTTCCACGGCGTGCACTCGGCGTCGAAGCGTGCCCCGTCGGCATCGAGGCGCGCGTTCGAGATATCCACCCGCTTGAGCGCCTCGAAGTACACCGGCGTGCGCTCGCCGGGTTGCTCCCCGAGCAGGACAGGATTTCGTGAGCGGGCGATCTCGAGCACCGTGCTCGCCGCTGCTTCGGGCAGCGCGCCGACCACTACCGGCACGCGCGGCTTGATGATACCCGCCTTCTCGCGCGCCACATCGGCAAGCGTGGGCCCCAGCATCTCCATGTGATCGAGCCCTACTGAAGTGATCGCGCACACTTCTGGCGTCAGCACGTTGGTGGCGTCGAGCCTGCCGCCCAAGCCCACTTCGACGACCGCCCATTCGACGCCGTGACGCGCGAAGGCGTCGAACGCCAGCGCGGTGGTGACTTCGAAGAACGTGCGCCCGCGCGCCGCTTCGAGAGCCTGGATCGCCGCGAGGCGCTGCTCCAACTCGCCCGACTCCGGCCACTGGCCAACGATGCGGATGCGCTCGCGGTAGTCGACGAGGTGTGGCGAAGTCGTGAGCCCAGTGCGCAGTCCGGCGGCGCGCAGCACGCGCTCCACCAGCGTGCACACGGACCCCTTGCCGTTGGTCCCGGCGACATGCACGGAACGGAAACGCCGGTGCGGATCGCCCAGCTCCGCGAGCAATCGCGCGGTGTCCTCGACGCGAAAGTCGCTACGACGGCGTTCGAGCCCGTAGAGGGTCTCGATGGCGTTCTGCAGCCCTGAACTCACCGGGTCGGGCGGCCGGGCCCAGGGGACGCAGCATCATTCGCGCGCGGAACTTCTGCGTGCGGCGAGACTCCGTTCGCGGGCGCAAAGCCGTCCGTCGAGCGCCAGAAGAATTCCAGCAACTGCCCCACCTCGGTGCGCATCTGCTTGCGGTGGACGATGCGGTCGACGAAGCCCTTCTCCAGCACGAACTCCGCGCGCTGGAAGCCCGGCGGCAGGTCCTCGCCGATCGTCTGCCGGATCACGCGGGCGCCGGCGAACCCGACCAGTGCGCCAGGTTCGGCCACGATCACGTCGCCCAACGAAGCGTAGGACGCCAGCACGCCGGCGGTCGAGGGGTCGGTGAGGATCGAGATGAACGGCAGCTGCGCGTCCTGCAAGCGCGCGAGCAAAGCAGAGGTCTTGGCCATCTGCATGAGCGACAGGATGCCTTCCTGCATGCGCGCGCCACCGGTCGCCGAGACGACGATCACGGCGCGGCGCTCCTCGATGCCGCGCTCGATCGTGCGCGCCACCTTCTCACCGACGACCGAGCCCATGCTGCCGCCCATGAAGAAGAAGTCCATGATCGTCAGGCTGACGGGCTTGCCCTCGACCGTGGCGATGCCCGACAACGCGGCGTCCTTCATGCCGGTGTCGCGCTGCGCCGCCTTCAAGCGGTCGGGGTAGCGCATCTTGGCGTCGCGGAATTCCAGCGGGTCGCCCGCCTCGAGCCCGGCGTCGCGCTCCTCGAACGAATCGGGATCGCTCAGGTAGCCGAGGTAGGTCAGCGCCGGAACACGGAAGTGGTAGCTGCAGTTCGGGCAGGTCCACAGGTTCGTTTCGAGCACCGACTGGAACAACGCCTCGCCACAACCTTCGCACTTGGTCCACAACCCCTCGGGAATCTCGGGGCGGGACTCGCGGTCCGTCTTGATGCCGGCTCGTTCGCGCTTCAACCAAGACATGATGAGTTCGCTCTCCTAGACGGACAGGCCCGGGCACCACTCCATCACCAGGGCGTCTTCTCCCGTGTCACGATAATACCGCCGGCGCAACCCGGCCAGCCGGAAGCCGTGGCGCCGGTAGAGCCATTGTGCGGCGAAGTTCGAAACCCGCACCTCCAAAGTCAGCGATTCGACGCCCAGCCGCAGGGCCTCGCCCGTCAGGTCATCGAGCAGGATGCTGGCGACGCCGTGGCGGCGGGCGCCTGCGGCCACGGCCAAATTGCCGAGATGACCCGTGCCGACACCCAGCCAGGCAACACTGTACCCGGCGAGCGCCCCGCCCCGCTCGGCGACCCGCGCGTAGGCCATGGCGGCGGTGATCTCCGCAGCGAAGAACTTGGGCGGCCAGGGATCGGGGAAGGTCACGAGTTCGATTTCGGTCACGGCCGGGATGTCCTCGAGTGCAAAGGGCCGCACCGTGACGGGCACCAACCCCGAGACGCGATGCCGCACACGCGCCTCGGCCTGCGCGGGCCGAATGTAGAGCGGCTCGAGCGGTTGGCCCGCGCGCGGCAATCCCGCCGAGGGCCCAAGCAGCGAACGCGACGCCTCGCCGAGATCGATCGCCGAGAGTCCGGCCTCGCGCACACGCGGCTGCGTGCTGCCGGGGAACGCGGCCTCGAGTAATTCAGGCGCGCGCGTGAGCGCGGGGCCGACGAACAACAACTTCACCTTGGGCACGAGCGCCATGACTTCACGCGTGCGCTCGATCATGAGATCCAACGTGCCGACCTCGGGTGCCGCGACGACGCTGACCTTGCCGCGCAGGTCAGTGCGGAACCAACCGGCATATACATCGCGCCTGCCCGCGGGCACCAGCGGCACGATCAGCGTGCGGCGCGCGTGCGCTCCCACCGCGAGCGAAGCCAGCGACGATGCGCCGATACAGCGCGCTCCCCCCACCAGCGCCAAGGCGCGCGCGGTCGCGAGGCCGACGCGCACACCGGTGAACGAGCCGGGGCCCAAGTCCACGGCGATCCACTCCAATTGCGTGGGTGCGAGGCCAGCTTGCGCGAGCGCCTGGCCCGCCATCGCTGCGAGGCGCTGCGTGTGGCCTTGACCCACCGCTTCGACGACATGCGCCAACGGGGCGCCTGCGCCATCGCACACCAGCACCTCGACGTGATCGGTAGCGGCTTCGAGGACGAGTCCACTCATGTGCCTTGTCCCACACTGATGCGCTGCCAGCGTTCGAGCAATTCGAGGCCGCGCGGTCCTTGTCCGCTCGCCGTGATACTGCGTTCGGTATCACTCACCAGCGCGAAATCCAACTCGAGCGCCTCGACACGATCGGCCATGGGCAACCGCTCCCCCCACTCGACCACGACCACGCCGCGATCGAGCATCTCGTCGAGCCCCAGCCCCGTGGAGTCCACGGATTCGAGGCGGTAGAGATCGAGGTGGTAGAGCCTGAGCCGCTCGCCAGCGTATTCGTTGACGAGCGTGAACGAGGGGCTGCGCACGCGGCCACGGCTGCCGAGCGCGCGGGCAAGCCCCGCGACGAAGCGCGTCTTGCCCGCGCCCAGGGGCCCCGACAGCAGCACGAGGTCGCCCTCACGCAAGGCGGGCGCGAGTGCAGCGCCCAACGCTTCGGTCTGCTCCGGGGCATTGGAATGCCGCTGCTCGGCTGAATCCTGTTCGCCCACGACCCTCACCCGCGGCGCGGAGTCAGCGTCAGCAGCGGCAGCACCATCTCCTCAAGGGAGATGCCGCCGTGCTGGAACGAACCGCGGAAGTGGCGCTCGAATTCATGGAAGCGCGTGGGATAGACGAAGTAGAAGTCCTCGCGCGCCAGCAGGTAGTTCTTGTTCACGCCATCATCCGGCAGCATGAAGTCCATCGGCTTGCGCAGGATTACGGCTTGCTTGGAATCGGTGTTCAAGTTGAGTCCGTACTTGTAGCGGAGGTTCGTGGACGTCTCGCGGTCGCCATAGACGAGTGCCGCGCGGCGGCCGAGCACGGCGCCGTGGTCCGAGGTCAATACCACCGTGCAGTTCTGCTGCGCGAAGGCGCGCAGGATGTCGAACAGCGGGCTGTGCGTGAACCACGCCTTCATCACGGCGCGGAACGCCGCCTCGTTCGGCGCCAGGTCCTGCAGGATCTCGCTCTCGGAGCGGCCGTGCGCGACGATGTCGATGAAGTTGAACACCATCGAGACCAACTGCACGTCGCCGAACGATCCCATCTGGCGGCGCACCTGCTGCGCTTCCTCGGCGGTGTGGATCTTCGAGTACTTGATGCTGCGGTCCGTGCCCACGCCCAACCGCTTGAGCTGGAATTCCAGCAGCTGCCGCTCGTAGCGGTTCTTGGTGCGCTCGTTCGGGCCGCCCTCCTGCCACAGGTCAGGGTGCTGCTTCCAGATCTCCGCCGGCAACAGCCCCGCGAAGATGGCGTTGCGTGAGTACGGCGTCGCGGTGGGCAGCACCGAGCAGTAGTAGTTGCGGTCGATGTTGAAGAATTCCTCGAGCAAGGGTTCCAGCGCGAACCACTGGTCGAGCCGCATGCAATCGATGATGACGAGTGCGACGCGCTTGCCGTCCTTCATGTGCGGCACCACCGCGTGCTTCACCACGTCGGAGGACAGCAGCGGGCGGCCTTCGCCGTTGCGGACCCAGGCGGGATAGTGCTGCTCGACGAAGTGGCCGAACTCGACGTTGAGTCCGCGACGGAAATCCGCGTGCGCCTGCTCGAGCCCGTCCTCGGGAGCCGCATCGAAGCGCACGTCCCAGCGCGCCAACTCGACGGCCAGCTGGATCCACTCAGCGGGCGAGAGGCGCTTCATGTCCATCTGCTGCCAGCGCTGCATATCGGCGACGTAGTCGCGGTGCAGCTGCGAGCCCTGCAGCTTGGGCGAATCGAGCACACGCTTGCAGGCGAGGAACACCTGCGAAGGATTGACGGGCTTGATCTGGTAGTCCTTGATGTGGCGGCCGATCGCCTCGTTCATCAGCGACTCTTCCTCGTTATTGGTGACGAGGATCACCGGCACGGGCAGGTCTCGCGACTTGAT
>JANLOX010000432.1:0-3646 GCA_031366795.1 Candidatus Eiseniibacteriota bacterium
TGGAAGCGCACCTTCTTCATGGCGATCACCTGCCACGAATACGTCACCTCGCCCAGCCGTACGCTCTCGCCGCGCCACTCGCGGCGCTGCAGCTCCTCACGCACGCGGATGTTCGTGTCGAGCACCGGCGAGGTGTAGTAGTCGACCTCGCGCGGCTCGACGAATGCCGTCTTCTGCTCGAGATCTAACTGGCGCACGTACCACGTCTCGCCCTCGTGCAGGTAGATCGCCTCGGGATACACGAGTTCGAGCGCGCTGATCGCATCGACGGTACCGATCACCGCGTTGTTGTTCTTGCAGTCCATGATCGTGTAGGTGTCGTCGGAGATGGTGCGCAGGTTGACCTTGGCCGCGGGGAAATCCGTCTTCGCCCAGTAGGTGCGGCCATCGACCGCGTGCGTCTCCCCCGATTCCTCGAGTGCCTCGAGAATCGCGCCCGTCTGCGGACCGAACGCCGCGACATCGTCCGCCGACAGCGGCAACTCGAAGGCCGCACACGCCAGTTGCTGCGCGAGGATGTAGGGGTTGTGCGGATCGATCACCGCCGCTTCGGGCGAGCGGCCGAAGAAGTAGTCGGGATGGCGCATCAGGTACTGGTCGACCATCTCGTTATAAGCGACCAGAATCGCCAGCGCCGGCGCACCCTTGCGACCCGCGCGTCCCGCTTGCTGCCACGCGCTCGCGAGGGTCGGCGGCAGGCCGATCATGACGACCGCGTCGAGGCCGCCGATGTCGACGCCCAGTTCAAGCGCGTTGGTGCTCACCACGCCGCGCAATTCACCGGAGAACAGCGCCTTCTCGATGCGCCTGCGCTCTTCCGGCAGGTAACCGCCGCGATACGGGCGGATCTTGTCGTCGAGCTTGTCGCGCTCCAGCCGCTCGCACGCGTAGCGATAGACCAACTCCGCCGCGACACGCGACTTGGTGAATGCCAGCGCCTGGGCTCCGCGCGACACCAACTCGCTGAACAACATGCAGCCTTCGACATTCGAGCTGCGGCGCTCGACGCGCGACTCATCGGTGTACGGCGGGTTCCAGAACAGGAAATGCCTCTCCCCACGGGGTGCCCCGTCGTCGTCCACCACGCGCACCTCGCGCCCCGTGAGCGATGCCGCCAGCTCACCCGGGTTACGGATCGTGGCGCTGCACATCACGTAGCGGAAGTCGCCGCCATAGTGATGAACGATGCGTTCGAGACGCCGCATCACGTTGGCGACATGCGAGCCGAAGATGCCGCGATAGGCGTGCATCTCGTCGATCACCACAAACTTGAGCCGCCGCAGGAACGACGCCCAGCGCGAGTGCTGCGGAAGGATGCCCTGATGCAGCATGTCGGGGTTCGACAGGATCAGGTTCGCCGACTCGCGGATCTTGCGCCGCGTCGAGGGCTGCGTGTCGCCGTCGTACACCCCCGGCCGCACCGAGCGCACCAACTCGGGGTGCTCGCTCGATAGCCGCGTCAGGCTCAACAGTTGGTCCTGCGCGAGCGCCTTGGTCGGGAACAGGTAGAGCGCCGTCGCGTCTTCAGCACCCAGCAACGTCTCGAACACCGGCAGGTGGTAGCACAGGCTCTTGCCGCTCGCGGTCCCCGTCACGATCACCGTGTCGAGCCCGCCGCGCAGCGCCTCGATCGCCTGCACCTGGTGCGTGTAGAGCCGCTCGATCCCGAGCGCACCGATGGAGTGCGCCAGCGGCTCAGGGAGCGGCAGCGACAACTCCCCGTAGCGAGCGGGCCGCTCGGGCAGGCGCTCGTGATGCGCGAGTGCCCCACGGTTGTCGCCGCGCGCGGAGAGTTCGGCGATCAGCGCCTCCAGATGGGTTGGCGCTGCCTCGGGCCAGGGAAGAAAGCGGGTCGGTCGAGCCTGCACGGTCGTGTCCTCATCGAGCGCTGGGAATGCGGGGTGCGTGATGATACACAAATGTGCAGTGGCGCGGGAGGGGGGATTTGGTGGGTGAGTTCCTCACGGGGCCGGCGGCCGGTCCGGCGACTCGCAGCCGATCGAAACACGGTCCTCGGCGTGGCCTCGCGGGTGTAATCACGTGCATTCGCACCGTGGATTGGCCCTTCCAAGGATGAAAAATTCTATCCGTAATCAATCGACAAACGCTACCACCCATGGCAACGCTTGCTCCTGGGGAAGATTCGCCGTGGCGGGTTCGTTTTCTTCTGTTGGAAAGGGGATCACTTCCCGAGGCATGTCCATGTGTATTGCGACGGGAAGTTCATTGTGAAATGGGATTTGGAAAGCGGGAAGCCGATGAAGGGCACGGCCCCGGGGCGTGTCCTCGCGTTGATCGCCGAGCTCGAGTCGGAAGGGCTGCTATGAAAATTCGCTCCGTGAATCACAACAACCGCAAACGAGCGTTCGAGGTGCAGACGGCGCGCGGCACCTGTCAGCTGCCGTACGCTAGGGTTAGTCCGAAGCCGGACGCGGAGAATCCGATCGCGCGAGTGTTCGTGGATCGCGATCTGGCGCGGGAAGGTTTCACGTACGTCCTCGACTCCGGCGAGCAAGGCAACATTCATGTCGAGCAGGTGCTGGAGTACAACCAGGACCCCGGCTTTGTTCGGGACGCACTGCGCTACAGGCTGACCATCGAAGCTCAGAAGCGCGTTCGGGCCAGCGCTCTATCACGGCGAGAGATCATCCGGAGACTGGGAACGTCCGCATCGCAGTTCTACCGTTTGCTCGATCAGAAGAACTTGCGAAAGTCGGTAGACCAGTTGCTGTCCCTGCTTCACGTGCTCGACTGTGACGTCGATCTGGTCGTGCGGCCGAAGAAAATGTCGAAGCCGAGGGCCGCATAGCCGATCGGTGGTCCGTCGCGGGGAGAAAGGATGACGTGGAGACGGGTCGGGGTGCTGCTTCGACGTCAAGGGCAAAAGACATTAACGCGTTCCACGACTTTGGTCATAGCGGCGGCAACGTGCGACCGCGATCTCGGACTTCGTGCGCTCCACCGCCTACGGAACCTCGTGTCCGGCCGAGGCCTCCCAGATCTCGAACCAGCTCTGGCGATCGAGCTCGATGGCCTCGGCGGCCACGGCCGCCCGCATGCGCTCCAGCCTGCCCGTACCCAGAACGGGCAGGGGGCGAGCGGGGTGCATCAGGATCCAGGCCAGCGCCACTTGGTCCGGGGCGGCGCCAATCTGGCTTCCGATCTTCTTGAGTGTTTGAAGCAGCCGGGTGCCCCGCTCGTCCGTGCGCGTGAAGATCCGACCGCCGCCGAGTGGCCCCCAGATCATGGGTGGCATGCGCAGGCGTTGCGCCTGGTCCAGCGTACCGTCGTAAAACACCTGTATGTGCGCCACAGCGAATTCGATTTCTCTCCCCACGCCCCCCTCCGGGCTCGGCACCCTGAGCCAACTCGCCTACCGCACCCTGCTCGCATATCAACGCGCCGCCCTCGGTGAGCCCGGCGTCATCGTCTGCATCCAGAGCTTCGGCTCGCTCGCCCACTGGCACCCGCATCTACACGCGCCCATGAGTGACGGCGCGTTCCGCCCCGCTCCCACTCATGATCTCTCCGTGCTCGAGTCCGCCTGGCAGCGCACCGTGCTGGCGTGGTTCGCCGAAGCGGAATGGCTCGACCCCGATGCCGCCGCCGGCATGCTCGCCTGGCCCCACTCCGGCTTCGGCGTCCA
>JANLOX010000437.1:0-2180 GCA_031366795.1 Candidatus Eiseniibacteriota bacterium
CACCAAGGGCGCGGCGGCCACGGCGACGTCGAAGGCCATCGAGCCCAGCGACGACCCGCGCGGCGATGTGTTGAACTTCGCTCACGGTCTCGAGACGCTCGCCGGAGCCACGTACCAAGCGCTTGTTGCGCTGTTCACCGATCCGTCGCTGCGCGGCGATGCGATGTCGGTCGGGGCACGCGAGGCACGGCATGCCGCGCTGCTCGCGCTGACGATCAATCCCGATCGTCCCGGTGGCCTGGTCAACTTCGACGACGCGGTGAATGCCGAGCCGGCAGCGCCACCGACCACGATCGCACCGTCCACGACGGCGCAGAACATCGCTAAGCCCGTCGGCGGCAAGGCGTCGAGCCCGGCTCCGGTGGCCCAGACCGAGATCCCCAGCGTCACAGCGATCCCGGGGCAGTTCGGCGCTCTCGGGGCGACCCAGATCGTGGTCGGCAAGGGTGACGAGAACGGCACGCGCCTGAAGATGAACTTGGAGACACCGAGCCTCAACTCGTTCGTCTACGAGTACGTGAAGCCGAGTTGCTGAGCCGCTCGTACACTGTCGCCCGATGGTGAGTTGGCCGGGTGACCGCGGCATGGCACTTCGGTGACCATGTCGAGGAAAGTCGGGACTCCGTAGGGCAGAATGCTGGCGCGAGCCAGGTCGGGGTGACCTGACGGACAGTGCAACAGAGAGAGACCGCCGATGGGCCAGTTCGCTGGTCACAGGTAAGGGTGCAACGGTGCGGTAAGAGCGCACCAGCGTGCAGGGCGACCTGTACGGCTGGCAAACCCCATTCGGAGCAAGGCCAAGCAGAGAGGATGGGCTGCCCGTCCAGCCGGTTCGCCGGCTACCTCTCGGGTAGGCCGCCTAGAGGGATGGTCACCGGCGTGAAAGCGTCACAGAATCCCGCTTACAGGCCGACTCACCATCACCACCCACGCTGACTCCTTCCGCAACAGTCCGTGTACGGAAGTACAGTATTGACAGGTCCTTTGGTCCCTAACGACCTGCGATGGTGTGCATAGGGTCATCCTGTGCAGACCGACGGGATCCGTCCCTCTCGTCGGTCTGCACAGATTTGCCCATCCCATCGTGCGGGAGATCGGCGGGCCACCTGTGCTGGGTGCTAGCAACCGAGGGCTCCGACGCCGTGTCCCCACGCCACTGCGTTGGGCGAACGCTTGCCTTCCTGTATTGAGTGTGGAAGCACAGCCCCTACGAAGGCGCAGGTCGGGGCGGTTCGTTCACGGCCGGCGCACGCTCCAGCGGCGCTGGGGAAAGTCGAAGCTCCAGTCGGCTTGGATGATCGCGGGCATGCCCAGGACGAACGCAATCGGCTGTTGAAGTGCGGCGTTGAGCGGACCGAAGTCGACGATCGCGCAGGCGCTCGACTCGATTGCGATCCCTCCGACCCGAAATGCTGCCATGCGGCATAGCTGGCTGGGCATCTCGACGCCAGAGGCATCGACGCCACGAGTGGCCCGAACAGGCTCGAACAAATGCGGGTGTGAGTGGGCGAAGTCGACATCGACGACACTGAGCCCGGCCCCCGTGTCCCAGCATGCCAACGCAACGACCGTTTCGAAGTCGACCGGCACCATCGGCTGAGAGCCGACGTGCGACGTGAGATCGAACCAGTCGCCCGTATCCAGACCTGTACGGCCATCGAGCTCCAACTGATGATCGCTGAATCGGAACTCGCATCGAAACCGCCCCAATGCGGTCATGCCGAGCAGTGGCGATAGCGGCGATCCCGCGACCGACCGAGTCGCCGCGACGTCCTCGATCACGAGATCTCCCAAGCGGAGCCGTGGCACGACGACCTCGTCGTCATCCAGCCCTGTGCCGCTGAGCCCCACTCCCGAGTCGACACCAGTGACCGTGAGCTTCTGCGTCGAGTCCAGCAGCGGCACAATGCAATGGGCTGCACCGGTATCCAACCGGAACCTGACTGGAGCATCTCCGACCAAACCGTCGACCCACACATCGATTGCCTCAGCGTCGACCGGGTCGTTGGCCAGCACCAGCCTCACAGTTGCCATGATTGAGTTTCGCTCAATTGGTATGCACGCCGTGACTGGACCCTGGCACTTCACTGCCCGAGGAGCGCATATTGCCCTCAATACGGAGCGGGTTGTCGAGGACGATTCAGCGACCGGCGTCATTCGCCGCGCTGTCGAGATCGAGG
>JANLOX010000438.1:0-3139 GCA_031366795.1 Candidatus Eiseniibacteriota bacterium
GCTTTCAGATACCAATCCTCTGCATAAGGGCTAACGAGGATGCGATCAATGGCGGCGCCTATGTTCCAGGGGATCGGCAGACAATCAGGAAGCTTCTCATGCACAGTGCCGCTACATAGTTTGTTGTAGTAATCCTGATCCGGCTTAAGTAATCGTACCTCCTGCTCAAATGCGAAGCCTTCCCGTTTGTACATCACGTGGTCCAGATCTTCATTGAAAGGCGGCACGGTGTCGTAATCTGCATATTGGATCTTGCCAGCAAGGATCGATTCTGCTTCCACCGATTTCTCAAGCCGAGCAAAAGTTGTCTGTAGTGCAACACCTCCTCTTTCACCGCAGTAAAGCCGCCACATCCCTTCCGATTCCGGCCCCCACCGCCAACAGCTCGCATGCGTAGAGTAGGTGCGGCTCCTACGGATAGCCGACAATTCCGCCGACCGCTCACCTATAGTCTGAAGAGGTTCGTCCGGCATTTGACCGTTAGGATCCCAGCTCTTCAGGATACCCATTGTTTGAAGACGCCTATACCCATCACCCAATAGAATCGCCTGCTGATTGATCAATGGTGTGGGAGCTGACCCCTCGTATGGATCGCGAAACAAGTCAATCCGAATAAGAGGCAATTTCCGTTGCGTCACAATCCATACGAATTGCGCCAAGCTTGTGTACCGAATGACGATTTCGTCTGGTCCCAGTTTCTTTAGATTCGCGTATGGCGAATGTGCCATGGTTGAAGGGATACCTAGCCTGTTCTTGACGCCCAACTATTGAGTATACTGACCAGCATAGTATGCCGATACCGCAACCAGTTCTAGCGCAATTCTCGTGATGCTGCATACACTTGTCAACTCTATCCCCAAGGCAGCGAAGGCGTGCTATACAGATCGGCATAATTCCGTTATAGCTGCGAAGGGCTCAACCCTTGAGGGTGGGGAAAGGTGTCAGCAACCATGCCTGGCCGCATGCGTCCCCTCCACGCTCCCGATCCGTCCAGAAAATTGCTGACACCTTTGATTTCCGCGTGCTACTACGGACCTCATTTGGCGAGTGACCGCTTTGGGTCGATAGCGGCCCGTCGTAGAGGGTACATCTTGTCTTTCCTCACAGCACACTCGTGACCCCATCCCATACCGAACGGCACAGGCACTTCTACCGTTCGCATCTGATCCGATCGAGTGCCGACGCCAAGGACCGAGTCCCCTCCCCCGTAGCCGTAAACACACCTATGTCATCAAGGACCTTCTCGGCAGCTTCTCGATCATTGCGCTGACATAGTCTATTGAACCTCACCAATCTCCCTCGAATATCCAACGCAGCTATTCCTTCTGATCCTACCGTCCCACAGGCTCTTTCAATCAATACCAGCTTGGCTCGTAATCGAGACTGATACGCCACAACTCCTGCTGCGAAGGGAATAGACTCGTTCATGCAAAACTCGTCCAACACTACAACATTTCACTACCTACTTCTCTTTCTTGCCCATCAATGCCCACGGAAGCTCGAGCCTGACTGCATCACGACGAACTAGGCTGAGGAGATAACTCCCGACGTTGATACTCTGACCGGACAATCGACGTTCCTTTACCTCCCCGATCCGTCGCCAGATCATGGGATGGGGTACGCTCGCGATGGCTCGCTTCCACCAGCTCTCCCAGACTTTTGGGTCCTTCCGTCGACCTGACAATTCCAGAACAATACTCAACAAACGCACATTTGCTGCATCGCGTTCCTCGTCCTTACCGCCTGAGTTCAACTCGGCCTGATCAATGAGGAGGAAGGGATCCAGTTCTCGTCCTATCTGTTGCAACTCCCTATGACTGGTGTCCATAATTTCTTCGCGAAATTCTCTTGTCTTTTTGTCAGTCGCCCACCACGCCGGTCCCGCTTCCCATATGATTTCAAAATCTTTCCCTTCAGAGGTCCGAATCGGCACATATTCCCAGCGCGCAATAAACTGTTTCTTCAGAAGCTCCTTCTGCGCCTCATCCAGTTGCTGCTTCACGAGCGACAACGCGCTATGTCGCTTGATCTGCCAATTTCGCACCAATTCAGAATATTTTTGCGCAGCGGTGCCGCGCCCAAGGTAGAACAGATTGTGAAGTAACTGATGTAACAACTTGGTAATCGATCCATGAAGATCGCGGAACAACTCATGATCGATCACGATACAGTTGCCGGATCGCAGGCTCATCCAATACCAGGTGGCAAGCTCCACCTCATACTTATCCGCGACGTACCCATCTGCGTTGACCTGCCCCGGCAAGACCACCGTTTGGAAAATATGAAAGACAATCCCCTTGTTTGCACGAGCCCGCTTCTCAAGAGTTCCGGGAACGGAAGTGCCCACTTCTTCCTGGCGCCAATCCCGACCGGCTCCGATCATTGTGCCGGCCATCCGCAAGAAAAACCGATCCATTTCCTGGTAGGACGCTCCACCCAAGCCCTTTCCACTGGCCTCCAATAATTCACGACCGGAAATCTTCACCAATTGATCGAATGGCTCCCCGCGCGTCATCGCCGCCTTTGTCCACCGTTCAAATCCACGAAAGAACTCCAGGTCAATTGAATTCGGCAATCCAAGGTTTCCGCTTCCATAGACAATCAAAGATACCTTGCAGAGCCGACCATTACACCAGACATCCCGGTAAATTTGCTTTTCATACGAGGTCCGCCCCGTCTTTGTTGGACGGACTTTTGCTTCCCACAGTGGAATAGAACCCAGGATATGTTCGCTGAGGAGATGGTCAGGAGTGGTGACTGACAGTGATTCCTGGTCCGTGGGTGTCCCAGGAAAGAGAAGCTCAATCGAATTGACGTCGGGAAAGGGAGCGTTCTTTTCCGATTCTGAAAGTGGTGTTAAATCAGCGTTCATCAGCGTAACGTTATCTACTCTTTCGTATAGTCTTTAACGTAGGGACCAACTCGTACGTGCGGACAATTCAAGTATTCCATTTATAAATCAATATGTTGAGTAGATACTTGTTTTCATCCAACTAGCGACACTTCATCCAACTCACGTCGGTTTTCATTCAACTAGCGTAGGAAATGCCCCTCTTTCTTCATCCAACTTGCGCGACCTTCACTCAACTTGCGCTAATTCTTCATCCAAGTAGCGTGAGGGCTGTGGATAACTCTCTCC
>JANLOX010000444.1:0-2167 GCA_031366795.1 Candidatus Eiseniibacteriota bacterium
CATTCATCAAGTACCGCGGCCTTGAAGTGTTCGGCAATATTGAGCAGGCCAAGGGCCGCAAGCTGGGCGAGACCTCGGACCGCAAGTGGACGCAGAACGCCGGCGAAGTGGTGTATCGCCTCTGCCACAACCACCTGTACGCCGCGGGCCGCTACGACCAGGTCAAGGGCAAACTCGCCGGCATCACGCAGGACCTCACGATTGAGCGCACGCAGGTGGGTGGCGGCTGGTTCCTGACGCAGTCGTTGCTGGCCAAGCTCGAGTACGTCGACCAGAAGGACAAGGGCTTCCCGCTGAACGACGTCCGCCACGGCGGCGAGTTCAAGGGCGTGATGTTCGAAGCCGTGGTTGCGTTCTAAGGACACACGCGCCATGACACCGCAGTCCCAGCTCAGCACGCACCTCCGGTGCGAAGGATTCCGCAGTAGCGCGGGCGCTCGCATCAGCGCCCGCGCACTGCTGGCCCTCCTGCTGATGCTGGCGCCTGTCGCCGCGCGCGCGGGTTCGCAAGCGAAGCCTGCGCGCGCCGACGCGCCCGTGGTGGTGATGAGCGAGGCGCGCCAAGGGTGTTTCGTACAGGGAAGTTTCCACGCGGCGGTCGCGGACACGCTGGCTTGGAGCGTGCTCACCGACTACGACCACATCAGCCGGTTCGTCAGTTCGGTGCGGTCGAGCCGCGTGGAACGCCGTGATGCAGGCGGCATCCTGCTCCGGCAGGACGCCGTAGGTGGGTTCTTCCTGTTTCACCGCCGCGTTCAAGTGCTACTGGAAATCCGCGAGCAGCACGGTTCCCGCATCCGCTTCCACGATGTCCTGGGCAAGGACTTCCACGAGTACGCCGGCGAGTGGAACCTCACGGCCGACTCGACGGGGACTCGTGTCGACTACCAACTGAAGGCGGAGCCCAAATCGCCAATGCCGCGCTCGCTCTGTCGCGGCATGCTCAAGCGGGTGGCGCAGGATCTACTGGAGCAAGTGCGCACCGAAATGCTTCGCCGGGCCCAGGCGGGATCGTAACGGGTCGAGGAATCGATGACCCTCATCATTGTCTGCGACGCCCGCCCCGAACCCAACGAGGGCGGCAGGATTGCGACGTCGTTGCGGGAAATGGGATTCACCGTCGACTTCTACACGGGCGGCCCCAGATTCCTCGAGGCCGCGGTCGCCGACCTGCCCGCGGTGGTGGTCTACGCGTTGAGCGTTGAACTTGAAACGGATCTCGGCGTGCTGCGGCTATTGCGGCGCATGCAGCCCGACGTCGAGATCGTGCTGCTCGCCGACCAGACCTCGCTCACGACGCGCGTTGCCGTGCAACCGCTGCGCCCGATGTTCTGCTCCGTGGGACCGCTGGATCCCGCCGAGGTCACGGGCGTGGTGCAGGCCGCCCTGCGCAGGCGGGAGCGGCTCGGTTAGCGCTGCTGGCCGTCGCGCCGATAGCTGCGGCTGCGACCGCCCCGCTCACTCACGATGCGGCGCGCCATCCGCGGGGTCCGCCATCTCCTTGAGCTTGCGGTAGAGATTCCGCTCGCTGATCCCAAGGATCTCGGCCGCCTTGTGACGGTGGCCCTTGCACTCCTGCAACACGCGCTTGATGTAGCGGCGCTCCACTTCCTCGAGGGTGGTCAGGCGGCGCTCGTCCGCATCCTCGCGAAAGTTGGGTTCGAGCCGCACGCCCAGCGGCAGGTGTTCGGGCTCGAGCGTCTGTCCGTCACACAGGATCAGCGCCCTCTCGATCACGTTCACGAGTTCACGCACGTTGCCGGGCCAGTGGTAGCGCTGCAGCACCGTCATGGCTTCGGGCGAGACCGTCACCTGCCGCTTCGGCACCACCGCTGAATTGCGGATGAAGTGCGCCGCCAGCAGGGGGATGTCGTCGCGGCGCTCGCGCAATGGCGGCACGACGAGCGAGAACACGTTGAGCCGGTAGTACAGATCCTCGCGGAACTCACCTTCCTTGATCATCGTCTCGAGCGCGCGGTTCGTCGCGGTGATCACGCGGACGTTGACGCGGATGTCCGCGGTCCCGCCGAGCCTGCGGAAGACTCCCGTCTCGATCACTCGCAGCAGCTTGGCCTGGAGCGGCGGGGTGATCTCACCGATCTCGTCGAGGAAGATCGTACCGCGATCCGCACCTCAAACAGCCCGTGCTTGAGCCGGATGGCGTCCG
>JANLOX010000005.1:0-8545 GCA_031366795.1 Candidatus Eiseniibacteriota bacterium
CAGGGCGGTTCGTACCTCTCCGTTAGGTAGGGAGGACGGTCACCGACCACCGGGCACCGGCCCGTGCGTTCAGGCCTGGAACAAGGAAGGCAATTCTCCAGCGTGGCATCCACCATCTCCGACAAGCGCCAACGACAGATCCTGGCTGTGCTCCTCGGCGCTTTCGCGCTGCTCGGCATGGCCAGCATCGCCACGTTCAAATTGCCCGAGCCCGGCACGCCGCCCTGGAATCTCGCCAACGCCTGCGGGCCCGTCGGCGCCACATTGGCATTCGGACTGGCGTGGATCTTCGGCCGCGTCGCCGCGTTCGGTGTTCCGCTGCTCGCCTTGCTGTGGTGCGTGAACCGCATCCGCAATGCGCCCTCGCGCGCGCTGGTGATCAGCTCCGCCGTGGGTGCGCTGATGATCTTCGAGCTGTGCACGCTGGCCGGACTGTCGGGGCTCGACCGCTGGCTTTGGAGTGGCGCATGGGGGGCTGCACCCGCGATGGCGCTGCACTCGGCGCTGGGCACGGTGGGATCGTGGCTCGTCGGCGGGGCGCTGCTCGGCATCACCGCGCTGGCGGCGAGCGAACTCGGCTTCCACTGGATCGGCCGCTTCATTCGCGCGGTGTTCGTGACGCCTGTCTATCGGATGCACGAAGCGTGGCAGGCGTGGCGCAAGCGTGTGGCCGAGCAGCGCGTGAAGGATGCGAAGGCGGCGAAGACCGCCGCGCGCGCGCCGAAGGTCGTCGAGCAACCCGCGGCGAAGGCGCGCGCCGAAGCGGTCGTGGCACCGCCGCGAATCGCCAACTCGCGCACCCCCATCGCGGCCGAGCACGAGACGGACGAGGGCGGCCAGCAATTCAAGCTGCCGGGAATCTCGCGCCAGGAGCCGGCCAACGGCCGCCCCAAAGTGGGGCTCGCGCCCAAGCCCGTCCCCTCCTCCAATGGCGACCTTGGCCCCGTGCCCACTGACCCGCTGCCGTCCTTGAGCCTGTTGTCGATGCCGGCGCAACCGGAAGACCTGATCACCGCGGCCGACCTGACGAGCGAAGCCAACCTGCTGGTCAGCAAGCTCGCCGACTTCGGCATCATCGGCCGGGTGAGCGAGATCCACCCTGGCCCGGTGGTCACCACGTTCGAGTTCGAGCCGGCGACCGGCGTGCGGGTGAACCAGATCGTTTCACGCGAGGATGACCTGGCGCTGGCGCTGCGCGCCCAACGCATTCGGATCCTCGCCCCGATCCCCGGCAAGGGAGCCGTGGGTGTCGAGATCCCGAACCGCATGCGCCGCACGGTGTATCTCCGTGAGGTGCTGTCCGCGCCCGCATATGGCGAGAGTGCGGCGGCGCTCAAGATTCCCCTGGGGGTCGACGTGGTCGGCCAGCCGTTCGTGGGGGATCTCACCAAGATGCCGCACGTGCTCGTGGCCGGTGCCACGGGCTCGGGCAAGAGTGTTTGCCTCAACGCCATCATTACCGGTTTGTTGTTCCAGCACGGCCCGGACACCCTCCAGATGGTGATGATCGATCCCAAGATGCTCGAGCTCTCGGCGTACAACGGCATCCCGCATCTGGTGATGCCGGTGATCACCGAGCCCAAGAAGGCAAGCCGGGCGTTGCGGTGGGGCGTGGTCGAGATGGAGAAGCGTTATCGGCTGATGGCCACCTGCGGCGCGCGCAACATCCAGGCCTTCAACGACAAGGTGGCGCAGGGGCTGGTGCCCGCTCCCACCAACTCCGATGGCAGCGTGGGCGCGTTGCCCGAGCGCCTGTCCTACATCGTGGTGCTGATCGACGAACTCGCCGACCTGATGCTGACGGCGCCGGGTGAAATCGAAGAGCCGATCGCGCGCCTCGCGCAGATGGCGCGCGCCGTCGGTATTCACCTCGTGCTCGCGACCCAGCGGCCCTCGGTCGACGTGATCACCGGTGTCATCAAGGCGAACTTCCCCTCGCGCATCGCATTCCAGGTCGCCAGCAAGACCGACTCGCGCACGGTGCTCGACATGAACGGCGCCGAGAACCTGCTCGGCCACGGCGACATGTTGTTCACGCCGGCCGGCAAGCCCGAGCCCTACCGCATCCATGGCTGCTACGTCTCGGAAGAAGAGACGGCGCGCGTGGTCGAGTTCTGGAAATCGAAAATCCGCGCCGTGCCGCTGTTGCCCGGCCAGGAGCCGGCGCGTCCGCCACTGGCGACGCGTCCCGACCTGAGCGAAGCCGAAGAGCTCGCCGCCGACGAAGCAGACGCCAACGACGACCTGCTGCAGGATGCAGCGCGATTGGTGGTGCAGCACCAGCAGGGTTCGACGTCGCTGCTGCAGCGGCGTCTCAAGGTGGGTTACTCGCGCGCGGGGCGGTTGATGGACCAGCTCGAACAAATCGGAGTCGTGGGACCGTTCCAGGGCAGCAAAGCCCGCGAAGTGCGGGTCGATGAGCGCTGGATCGAAGACCGGTTCAGCTCATGATCAAGCGCGAATCCCCGGCACTCGCATTCGTGACGCTTGGCTGTCCCAAGAACACCGTGGACTCAGAGCACATGATCGCCATGCTTGCCCAGGACGGCTTTCGCACCGTGGGCGACGTGCGTGATGCCGACGTGGTGGTGGTCAACACCTGCGCGTTCCTGCAGAGCGCCGTGCGCGAGTCCAAGTCCGCCATCGAGCAGGTCGCCGAGCTCAAGCGCTCGGGGAAGCTGCGCGGGCTCGTGGTCACCGGCTGCCTCGCGCAGCGCGCGGGCAACAGCCTGCTCACCGAATTCCCCGAAGTCGACGCCGTGCTCGGCACCGGGCAGTGGAAGGAAGTCGTCGGCGCCGCGCGCCACGCACTCGAAGGATCGCCCATTCGCGAGGCGCGCACCGAGTACCCGGGTGGAGCACTCGACTCGCTGATGCCGCGCGCGCTGTCGACGCCACGTCACCTGGCGTACCTCAAAATCTCCGAAGGCTGCGATCACGGCTGCACCTTCTGCATCATTCCCAAACTGCGCGGCAAGCAACAGAGCCGCGGCCTCGAGGACATCGTGGGCGAAGCGACGCGACTGGCGGCCGCCGGCGTGCGCGAGTTGAACCTGATCGGCCAGGACACGACCGGATGGGGCGTGGACCTGGCCGGCCATCCCGAGCTGGCCGACCTGCTCGAAGCACTCGACCAGGTCGAGGGCCTGACGTGGATCCGCGTGCAATACACCTACCCGCGGCTGTGGAGCAATCGCCTGATCGAGGTGTGGGCGAACGCGCGCCGCATCGTTCCTTACGTAGACATGCCGCTCCAGCACATTGCCGCAGATACCTTGCGGCGCATGGCGCGCGGCATGACGGGGGAGGATACGCGCGCGCTGGTGCGCCGCATCAAATCGGGGATCCCGGACGTGGCGTTTCGCACCAACTTCATCGTGGGATTCCCGGGTGAGTCGGATGAGCAGTTCGAGGAACTCGAGCGTTACATCGAGGAGGAGGGGTTCGATCATCTCGTCGTATTCGCCTACGAGCGCGAGATCGAGTCGCCGGCCTACGACATGACGCCGCGGGTGCCGATCAATTCCCGCCGCCATCGCCGCGCGCGATTGCTGGCGTTGCAGCAGCGTCTCTCGCACGCGAGGCTTGCCGCGCGCATCGGCCAGCGCATGCCGGTCATGATCGATGGGCCCTCGGGGCGTGGCCAGTACGCGGCGCGTTCGAAGGGCTCGGCGTGGGAAGTCGACGGAGGCGTCGTGGTGGACGGGGAAGGACTCAATGCAGGCGATGTCGTGGAGGTGCGGGTGACGGGTGCCGCGGCGTACGATTTGTTCGCTCGCGTCGAACCGCGGGGCGCGGCGGGCCTGCAGGTGATCTCGTGAAGCGAGGCCTGAAAGCACAGCTCGCCGTTTGCGCGCTGTTGAGCTTGATGGCGCCCGCGGCGCACGCCAAGAAGTTCAAGTACGCGGCGGGACCCGCGCCCGCCGCGGACACGGTGCTGTCGGTCGCCGAGGTTTCGGTCGAGCCGATCGTGCGCGCGCGCGGGCCGCGCGTGCCGGCGACGAACCTCCAGCTGCTCGAACTGGTCGCCAACACGGCGTTCGACCGGGCGCTCGCCACTGCGCCGATCGACAGCGGTTCGCGCGTCACGGTGGCGCCGATCAGGGAGGCGAACCTCAACTTCGTCGTGGAGCACGCGATCCTCAAGCATCTCGCGAAGCGCCACGTTTCGGTCACCGTGCGGCGCGCGCCGCTGCCCGATGACAGCACGCTGACGCAGTTGGCGCCCGCGGGCGAGCCGATGCTCGAATACGTGCTCGGCGCCACGCGCGTGACCTACTTGCGGCTGGTCGGTTGGCTGCCGGGGCGGGTGCGCATCGAACGCCAGGCACAGGTCGAAGGACAATTGATCATGCGGGACCCCGTCACGCGGCGTGTGCTGTGGACGGGCGATGCCTCGTACAACTTGCTCGATTCATTTCCGCGCGGCCAGCTCTCGACAGTGGAAGACCCGCGCAATACGGAACTCAAGTCCGCCGTTCCCGACCGGAACGTCGACAAGATCGTGGAGCCGGTAATCGTGATCGCAATCGTTTCAGGACTCGTCGCCCTGTTCTTCCAGAACCGTCCATGAGGCGCCACGGCCTGCTCGGCGCAGCACTCTGCGCGCTGCTCGTGTCGCTGTCGGGGTGCGCCGCCACCACGATTCCCTCCGTGCATTCCGAACCGGAACGATTGAGCCTGGCGCAGCGCATGATGGAACAGCAGCGTTGGGTCTCGGCAATCGAGTTGCTCAAGAGCTACGTGCAGCACAACGGCGGCAGCGCCAACGTCGACCGGGCGCACTACCTGCTCGGCATGAGTTACCTGAAAAACAAGGACTGGGCGCTCGCCGAGTCGGAATTCGAACTCACGGTGCGTGAGTATCCCGAGAGCGACTCGACACCCTCGGCGTCCTACCGGCTGGGCGAGGCGCTGCTGTCGCAGGCGCGGCCGCCGGACTTCGACCAGGACTTCACCACCAAGGCGATCGAGCAGTGGCACACCTACCTCGAGACCTATCCCGACCACTGGCTCAACGCCGAGGCCGGCAAGCAACTCGTGCTGGCGCGCAGCCGCATCGCCACGAAGCTGCTCAACACGGCCGAGCTTTATTTGAGGCTGAAACTGCCGGGGCCAGCGCGGGTGTACTTCGAGCGCGTGCGCTCCGACTACAACGACACACTGCTCTTGCCGCAGGCATTGCTGGGACTCGCCCTGTGCGATGCCCGTGATGGGCGCAGGGTCGAGGCCATCGCGCAACTGAAGGACATCGAGTCCCGCTATTCCGGCAGCGGCGTCACCGAACGCGCCGCGCGCGAGCGCTCGCGGCTCGAGCGCAAGCACGGGTCGTGACGGCGCGGGGCTGGCGCCGCATCGGGGTGTTCGGCGGCACGTTTGACCCGCCCCATGTGGGCCATCTGGCGCTCGCCGAACGCGCACGCGATGAACTGGGGCTCGACCGCGTGCTGTTCGTCACCGCCGCGCGCCCGCCGCACAAGAGCGCCCCGCCGCTGTCGCGGGTCGCACATCGCTACGCGATGACGCGCCTGGCGGTGCGCGGCTTCAAGGCGTTCGAGGCGTGTAATCTGGAGTTGCTCCGTCGCGGCCCCTCGTACACGGTCGACACGCTGCGGGCGCTCCACCGCGCTCATCCGAACGCCGCGTTCTGGCTGCTGATCGGGGAGGACAGCCTGCGCGGGTTCCCCACCTGGAAGCATCCCGCCGATATTCTCGAGCTGGCCCAGCTGGCGATCGCCCCGCGATCCCCGGGGACGCAGCGCAAGCGCTCGACCCCGCGATCACCCTTAGCGCTCAAACACCGCATGACCTGGCTTTCAGGCCCGGTGCTCGAGGTCTCGTCCAGCGACCTGCGCGCGCGCGCCCATCGGGGCGCCTCGCTCAGCGTACTCGTCCCCGAGCCGGTCGTGCTTTACGTTCGCCGCCATGGTCTGTATGCGGGAGGCGCATGAACTACGACCCCAAGGCATTCTGGGAGCAGCGGCTGGGGGAGCACTTCGACCTCGTCGGAACGGGCGAGACGGGGCTGCCGCTCGAATACAATCGCGCGTGCTACCAGCTGCGCGTCGTGCAGCTCGAGCATGCGTTGCACCAATCGCACATCGAGCTGTCCGGCCGGCGCGTGCTGGATGTCGGCTGCGGCACGGGCTTCTTCACCGACTTCTACCTGCGCCACGGCGCCCAGGTGACCGGCATCGATATCACCGACGCCTCGGTCCAGCGCTTGCGCAAGCAGTTCCCGTCTTCGCGCTTCGTGCGCGCCGACATCAGCGATGAAGCGCCAGACCAGCAATACGACGTGGTCAACGCCTTCGACGTGCTCTACCACATCACCGACCCCGGCCGCTGGCAGAACGCCATGCGCAACCTCGCCTTGGCCGTCGCACCCGGTGGCGTGTTCGTGCTGACCGACCTGTTCGACGAGGGCGATGCGGAGGCCGCGCACAATGTCATCCGGCCGCTGTCCGCCTACCACTCGGCGCTCAAGTCCGCGGGACTCGAGCCGCAATCGCTGACCCCCACGCATGTGCTGCTCAACCGCCACCTCGGCGCCTTCAAGTTCCTGAATCGGCTGCCGTGGGTCCTGTTCGGCATCGATCGCGCGATGTTGGCGCTGGGCCTGTCGCTGCCGCGGCGCACCAACCGCATCCTGGTCGCGCGGCGTCCCGCGGCGACCTCGCGCTGATCCCCACGGGAGCCGGCAGCATGGACTACACGATCGATTTTGCGGCCGACGATCGCGAGCCGTTGCAGCGCGAGCTGAATGCGCTCTATCAATACGCGGATGACCTGCCCACGCGCGTGCTGCACCGCGCGCGGCTCAACCTGTTTGTGCTGTTGACCCAGCAACTGGTGGAACGCGGCGTGATGCGCCAGTTCGACTCGGCACTTGATATCGGTTGCAACGCGGGATTCTACTCGCACCTGATCTCGGGGTTGGGCTTCCGCCATGTCCTGGGCATCGATGTCGTGCCCGGGATGATCGAGACCGCCACGCGCCGCTTCGCCTCCGCGAAGCCTGGAGCTCAAGTCGAGTTCAAGCTGATGGCGGCGGAGGATCTTGCGCCCACGCCGGGCGTCGACTTCCTGCTGTGCACCGAAGTTATTGAGCACACGCAAGCGCCCGACCGCGTGGTCGAGTTGATCCGTTCGATCCTCAATCCCGGCGGTGTGGCCATTGTGAGCCTGCCCAACCGCCTGTCGTTGCCCTACCTGACGGCGTGGGCGGCCCATCGCCTGAAGCGTTCGCCGCACAACGAGGACTTCGAGCGGCATCTCGAATTCCCCTGCACGCGCACGCTGCGGTTGTTCGCCGGTGCCGACCGGCACGTGGTGGCGAGCAGCGGCACCAACCTGATGTGGGACGGACGGCTGCTGCGCTGGTTGCATGGCACGCCGCTGTTCCCGGGCATCAACCGCGCACAGTTCGAACTCGGCCGGCGCGCGCCGTTCAAGTTCGCCACGCAGTTCTTCTACGTCGTGATCCGCCGCGACGGGAGACGCTAAAGCATGGCCCGCCTGTTCGTGCTCGACGCGCTGGGGTTGGCCTACCGCGCCTACTACGCCTTCATCCGCCGGCCGCTGCTGAACTCGAGCGGCGAGAACACCTCGGCCATGTTCGGCATCGCCAACGTCATCCTGCGCATCCGCAATACCGAGAAGCCTGATTACTGGGCGCTGGCGTGGGATGGCCCAGGTCCCACGGAGCGCCACGACCGCTTCGCGGACTACAAGGCGCATCGCAAGCCGATGCCCGATGACCTGCGCTCGCAACTCACCGCGATCGAGGACATCGCGCAGGCACTGGGCCTGCCCGTGCTCGAACAACCCGGGCTCGAGGCGGACGATGTGATGGGAACGCTGGCGCATCGCGGCGATGCGGATGGCATCGACGTCGCGCTGGTGACGAGCGACAAGGACCTGCTGCAACTGGTGAGCGACCGCGTGCGGCTGTTCAGCCCCGCCAGCCGCGGTGAGGACTACAATTGGGTGGGGCCCGCTCAGGTGCGCGAAATGTGGGGCGTCGCACCCAACCAGATTCGCGACGTGCTCGCCTTGATGGGCGACAGCTCCGACAACGTGCCAGGGGTCCCCGGCGTGGGCGAGAAGACGGCCGTCGAGCTGATCTCCCAGTTCGGCACCTTCGATGCGATGTACGAGCGGCTCGGCGAAGTGAAGCGCGACTCGCTGCGCAAGAAGCTCGGGGAGAATCGCGAGCTGGCACTGCTGTCGCGCGATCTCGTGACGGTGCGCACGGATTGCCCGCTGAACCTGACGTGGGAGGACCTGCGCGTGGGGCCAGTGCGCCGCGACGCCTTGCTGGCGCTGGCCAAGCGCTACGAACTGCAGCGCCTCGAACGCATCGCGAACGAGCACGGCGTTTCGGATGAGGACGCCGGCAAGGCCGTGCGCGCGCGCCCCGCCGCGCGCCGCGGTTTGCCGGCCTAGCCGCCCGCGCGGGGTGTGCGGCCCGCCGCGAGATGGTGCGCGCCCGCAGCCCGCGCCGCGCCCGCGGCGACGACCGCCCCCGCGAGTGCGTTGCCTG
>JANLOX010000031.1:0-48490 GCA_031366795.1 Candidatus Eiseniibacteriota bacterium
TACAGCGGAGAATTGACCATTTTTTGCGCCGCCGTATTGGGGGCATCACTCGGCTTTCTCTGGTACAACTGTCACCCTGCCAATGTCTTCATGGGCGATACCGGCTCGCTGGCGTTGGGAGGGGCACTCGGAACGGTCGCCGTGCTGATCAAGCGCGAGTTCTGGCTGGTGCTCGTGGGCGGCATCTTCGTGGCCGAGGCGCTGTCGGTCATGATCCAGGTCGCCAGCTTCAAAATGACGGGCAAGCGGGTGTTCCGCATGTCCCCGCTGCATCACCACTTCGAACTGCTCGGCTGGGCTGAATCCCGGGTTGTGCTCCGATTCTACATTGTAGGTGCGCTGTTGGCCTTGCTCTCCCTCTCGACGCTCAAACTCCAATGACCCTCGACGCCCAGCATCCGCTGCCCGGTTCCCGCGCCCTCGTGGTCGGGGCTGCCCGTTCCGGCGTCTCGGCGGCGCGCTTGCTGCGTCGCCACGGCGTCGATGTGCGGGTGTGCGACACGCGGACGCGTGAGTCGGCGCCCGATGCCGCGCGCGTGCTGGCCGAACTCGGCGCCCACGCGGTGTGGGGCTCCGCTGCCGTGGCGAACCTCGACCGCCGCGATTTCGTGATCTGGCGCCCCGGCATTCCGGCGGCGCACCCGATCGCCACGGCAGCGCTGGAGCGCGGCATTCCCGTGTGGTCCGAACTGGAGCTGGGCTTCCACGCGGCTCACGCGCCGCTGGTCTGCATCACCGGCACGAACGGCAAGAGCACGACCACCGACCTGACCGGAGCCCTGCTGCGCGCGGCGGGCCGCGAGGTCGAGGTGTGCGGCAACATCGGCAGGCCGATCTGCGATGTCGCCGAGGGCGTCAGTGCCGCCGGGTTGCTGGTGGCGGAAGTCTCGTCGTTCCAACTGGAAACCGTCGATCGCTTGAAGCCGTTCGTGGGCGTGTGGCTCAACCTGACGCCCGACCACATCGACCGCCACGGTGATCTCGAGACCTACGCGCTCGCCAAGCAGCGGCTGTTCGCGCGCCAGGATGAATCCGACTACGCCGTGTGGAATGCCGACGACGCGCAGGTGATGGCGCGCCGCGCGGGCAACGCGACGTGGCTGGAGTTCTCGACGCTAAGGCCCGTGGCGCAGGGCGCCGGTGTCGAGGACGGTACGCTGGTGCTGGCGTGGCGCGGGGGAGTCGAGCGCCTGATGCCGGCGAGCGAGCTCGGCATCCCGGGGCTGCACAACCTCGCCAACGCGCTGGCCGCCCTGGCGGCGGTGCTGCCATGGGAGATCGCGCCAGCGACCTTGCGCCGCGCGCTGCAGGAATACCGCGGGCTCGAACATCGGCTCGAGCGCGTCGCCGTCGTCGATGGTGTCACCTTTGTCAATGATTCCAAGGCCACCAACCTGGGCTCGCTCGAAGTGGCTCTGCAGAGTTTCGAGTCCCCAGTCGTGCTGATTGCCGGCGGCCGCGACAAGGGACAGGACTTCTCGCCGCTGCACGATCTGGTGCGGCGCTCGGCGACGAACGTGGTGCTGATCGGCGAGGGCGCCGACGCCATGGAGCGCGCGTGGCCCTCCGTGCCGCACGTGCGGGCCGCCTCGCTCGATGCTGCCGTCGATGCGGCGTTTGAGCGCGCGCGCCCCAGCGGCACGGTGCTGCTGTCGCCCGGCTGCGCCTCGTTCGACATGTTCCGTGATTACGAAGACCGTGGCCAGCGCTTCAAGGCCGAAGTCGCCCGCATCCAGTTGAAGGAGGCCAACTCGTGAACCGGGGAGACCGCTGGCTGCTGGTGTTGCCGCTGGTGCTGACGGCGATCGGCCTGATCATGGTGTACTCGGCGAGCTCGATGCTCGGCATCCAGCGTTACCACGATCCCAACCACTACCTGTTCCAGCAGTTGATCCGCGTCGTGCTCGGGCTGGTGGCGATGGTGGCGTGCACGCGCATCGACTTGCGAAAGCTCGAGGCATCGGCGCCGTGGCTGCTGGGCATTTCGATCCCCCTGCTGCTGGTGGTCGCCGTGGCCGGTCATGTCTCCAATGGCGCCGCGCGCTGGATCCGCATGGGCACGGTGACGTTCCAGCCCACCGACCTGGCGCGGCTCGGCACCGTCGTGTTCCTCGCGTGGTGGCTCAAGCGCCACCCGCCGGGCGATCTCGGCTTCCGCCGTGGCGTGTTGCCGCCACTGATCATCGCTGGCGTCATGGCAGGGCTCATCCTGATGCAGCCCAACCTGAGCAGCGCCGGGCTGCTGGCATTCACCTGTTTCATGCTGGTCTTTCTTGCCGGTGCGCGGGTCCTGCACCTGCTGGCGCCGGTGGGCGCCGGGGCGGTGCTCGTACTGGGCGCACTGGTGACGCATCCCTACCAAATGCAGCGCGTCAAGACGTTCGTGGGTTTCCTGTTCGGGGGCGACGTCAACGAACAGGGTTCCGGATACCAGCTCACCCAATCACTGATTGCCATCGGCAGCGGCGGTTGGGCAGGGCGCGGGCTGGGGCAGGGGTTGCAGAAGAATCTGTACCTGCCCGAGCCACACACTGATTTCATTTTCTCCGTACTCGCCGAGGAGCTGGGGCTCATCGGCGTCACTGTCCTACTCGTCCTGTTCGTGCTGCTGCTGTGGCGGGGATTTCGCGCCACGGCGCGCGCGCATGACGAATTTGCCCATCTGCTGGCAGGTGGTCTCACGCTTCAGATCGGACTCTACGCCGCGGTCAATCTCGCCGTCGCGACGGGGCTGGCGCCCACGACCGGGCTGCCCTTGCCATTCGTCTCGTACGGCGGCTCGGCGCTGCTCGCGAATCTTGCGGCCGCCGGATTGCTCTATCGCGTGAGTTCCGTGAACGACGTGCGGGAAACACTGGAACGCAGCCGGTGGTCGTGAGGGAGGCAAGATGAAGGTGGTCATTGCCGGCGGAGGCACCGGGGGACATGTGTTCCCAGGCATCGCCGTGGCGGAAGAATTGTTCCGCCTCAACAAGGACGTGAACATCCTGTTCGTCGGCAGCCGCCGCGGGCTGGAAGCCGTGGCCGTGCCGGAGGCGGGCTTCCGTATCCGCTTCCTGATGGCGCGCGGCTTCGCACGACGCCAGTACTGGCGCTGGCCGGCTGCCGCATTCACCAACGCCATCGGCTGCCTGCAGGCGTTGTGGATCATCGCCACCGAACACCCCGACGTGGTGCTCGGCACCGGCGGCTATGTGAGCGCTCCGGTCGCGGTGGCCGCGTGGCTGCTGCGCCGACCGCTGCTGCTGCAGGAGCAGAACAGCATTCCCGGGCTCGCGAACCGCGTGTTGTCGCGGGTCGCCGATGAAGTCCACCTGTCGTTCGTCGAGGCGCGCACCTACTTCGCGCGCAAGGACCACCTCAAGGTGACGGGCAATCCCATCCGCGCCCACGTGTTGAGTGGCGACAAGCAGCAGGCGTTCAAGGAATTCGGTCTCGAGCCGGGCCACCCGACCATCTTCGTGTTCGGCGGCAGCCGAGGTGCCCACCGCATCAACGAGGCGGCGCTCGAAGCGATGAAGAAGCTGAAGGGCCGCGTCGACGTGCAGTGGATCCTGCAGACCGGCCGCGAAGACCTCGATTGGGCGACCAAGATCGTGGCGGAAAACCAGCTGCCCGCGCGCGTGATGGCGTTCCTCAGCAAGATCCACCTGGCCTACGCCGCGGCGGATCTCGTGGTGTGCCGCTCGGGCGCCATGACGCTGGCCGAGATCTCGGCGTGCGGCACGCCGTCGATCCTCGTGCCGTACCCGTTCGCCGCGCACAACCACCAGGTCGTCAATGCCTCGAACCTCGTCGATCGCCACGCCGCGGCCCTGATCCTCGACGCTGACCTGACGGGGGACAGGCTGGCCAAGGAGATCGCGCACTTCCTGAGCGACCGGGCACTGTTGTCCCAGATGTCCGCCAACGCGCGGCGCTTCGCGCGACCGGATGCCGCCGAGAAGCTGGCGCGCAGCCTCATGCGCTGGTCATTGGGGCGCGCTGCCTTGCGCGCCCAGGCACTCGAACAATCGCAGAGCGGGGAAGGGTACTTGTAGTGTACGGACGCACGCGGCGCATCCACTTTGTCGGCATCGGCGGCTCGGGCATGTCGGGCATCGCCGAGGTGCTGCTGACCATGGGCTACGAGATCACCGGCAGTGACCTCAAGGCCACCGACGTGACGGAGCGGCTGGTGCGTCTGGGCGGGCGTGTGTTCCTGGGGCACGAAGCCTCGAACATCGAGGGCGCGCAGGTCGTCGTCACTTCGACCGCCGTGCAGCAGGACAACCCCGAAGTCATCGCGGCGCGCGCCGCCGAGATTCCGGTGATCGCGCGTGCTGAAATGCTCGCCGAGTTGATGCGCATGAAGTACGGCATCGCCGTCGGCGGATCGCACGGTAAGACCACGACCACCTCGATGGTGGCGGCGGTGTTTGCGCGCGGCGGACTCGATCCCACGATCGTCGTCGGCGGCAGGCTCCACGCGCTCGGCAGCAACGCGCGGCTGGGCCACGGCGCCTTCCTCGTCGCCGAGGCGGATGAGAGCGACGGTTCGTTCCTGCGGCTGGCGCCGGCGGTGACCGTGATCACGAACATCGATCGCGAGCACCTCGATCACTACAAGGATCTCGAAGAAATCCAGCAGGCCTTCGTGTACTTCGCGAATCGCGTGCCGTTCTATGGCGTGGCGATCCTGTGTGGAGACGATCCCGGCGTGTGCGCTGTCCTGCCGCGGCTCACCAAGCGTCATGTGTGCTACGGCACGGGCGAGATGTGTGAGATCCACGCCCACTCGATCGAGCTCACGGCGACCGGCTCGAGTTTCAAGGTGCGTTCGTTCGGCCGCGAGCTTGGGCTCGTCGAGCTGCAGGTGCCGGGGCGCCACAACGTCTTGAACGCCCTGGCGGCGATCGCCGTGGGCCTCGAGGTCGAGATCGGGTTCGGCCACATCGCCGAGTCGCTGGCCGGCTTCCGTGGCGTGGCGCGCCGCTTCGAGCTGCGCGGCGAGGCCTTGGGGGTGCAGGTGTTCGACGACTACGGCCATCACCCGACCGAAATCGCAGTGACGCTGGCCGCCGCCAGGCTACGCGGCAGCCGCGTGCTGGTGTTGTTCCAGCCGCACCGCTATTCGCGCACCGCCGCACTGGCGCAGGAGTTTGGCGCCTGCTTCAGCGACGCGACTCGCGTATGGGTGCTCGACATCTATCCCGCGGGCGAGGCGCCGATGCCGGGGGTCACCTCGGCACGGATCATCGAGGCCGCGCGCGCCGTGGGCGCCGCGCACGTTGAACACGCCTCCGATGCGGTGCAGGCCGTCGAAGCGCTCGCGCGTGAGGCGCGCCCCGGCGACCTCGTGTTCACGTTGGGTGCCGGCGATGTGTGGCGCATGGGCGACGCCGTGCTGGCGCAACTGCGGCAACGCACCCCGGTGGCGGGAGGGACGCGCTGATGGCGACTTACCAGGGACGCGCGCTGCGCACCGCGGCGCCCAAGGTGCGCCAGGGCACGCTCGGCAAGCTGGGCCGTGTGGCCAAGGTCATCGGCGTGCTTGGCCTGGTTGCCGCACTCGCGCATGTGCCGTGGGGAACCCTGCGTGCCCAGGCGATCCACGTCGCCGAGATCCGGGTCGAGGGCCTGCACTATCTCGACGCCGCCACGATCGCAGCGCGATCAGGCATCAAGGTGGGCTCGGGCTGGCTCGACGCCGATCTCGACGGCGCCCGCCAGCGGCTGATGGCCGACTCGCGGATTCGCGGGGCGCGCGTCACGAGGGCGTTCCCGAACACCATCGACATCAAGATCGAAGAGCGCGTGCCCGTGCTGCTGGTGCATCACGGGAGCCCGTGGGAGTTGGCCGGCGATGGCGTGCTGATGGCGCCGCTCAAGGAAGGCGTGGTCGCCGACGTGCCGCTGGTCAATGGGCTGGAGGCCGAGAAGTACAAGGCCGGCACCTGCATCGGGACCCCTGAGACGCAGCGGGCGCTGGCCTGGGTGGGGGCGACCGCGGATCCGCAGCTGGAGCTGGCGGGACGCATCTCAGAATTTGACGTTTCCGACGCGGCCTCCACGGCGGTGGTGCTGATGGACGGAACTCGTGTATTGGCTCCGGCATGGCCGCCGGGCTTAAGCACACTTTCTTCGCTCCGGGTGGTGCTGACCTCCCTCGGCCAGCGAGGAATTGCGGCACAAGAGATCGATCTGCGGTATAAGCATCAGGTGATCGTGCGGCCCGCGGCAGGAGACGCGGTGATGCAACCCAGCTAGAGTGGTGGGCGACTGATTTCCAGGGAGCCCCGAGACAACGGCGGACTTAAGCTTCAACCCTAAGGATGGGGGTGATCGGCGCATGGCGCAGGCATCGAAGACACACGTAGGACTCGACATCGGCACGACGAAGATCTCGTGCATCGTGGCCGACATGAATGGCAGCGGTGAGCTGCGCATCGTCGGTGTCGGCAACGCCCCGAGCGAAGGATTGCGGCGCGGCGTGGTCGTCGACCTCGAGAAGACCGTCGCCAGCATCACGCGCGCGGTGGACGAGGCCGAGCGCATGGCCGGCGTGCCGGTCAAGGGCGTCATCGCCGGCATCGCGGGCGACCATATCCGCAGCATCAACAGCCGCGGCGTCATCGCGGTCTCGCGCAAGGACAACGAGATCGGCCCCGCCGACGTCAGCCGCGTCGTCGAGGCGGCGCAGGCCGTGGCCATCCCGGTCGACCGCGAAATCATCCACGTCATCCCGCAAGAATTCATCGTCGACGACCAGGACGGCATCAAGGATCCGGTCGGCATGAGCGGTGTGCGCCTCGAAGCCGAAGTGCACATCATCACCGGCGCGGTGTCCTCGGCGCAGAACATCTGCCGCGCCATCCAGCGCGCCGGGCTCAAGGTCCACGACCTGGTGCTCGAGCCGCTGGCGTCGAGCCATGCCGTGCTGGGCCGCGATGAGCGCGATTTAGGCGTTGCCCTGCTGGACATCGGCGGCGGCACCACGGACGTCGCGGTGTTTTTCGAAGGCTCGATCCGCCACACGGCGATCATCCCGTTCGGCGGCTCGAACGTCACCAACGACATCGCCATCGGCCTGCGCACCCCGATCGATAAGGCCGAAGCCATCAAGATCGCGTACGGCTCGGCACTCGCATCGCTGGTGCCGGCCGAGCAGACCATCACCGTCTCCGGTGTCGGCGGCCGCGCCGATCGCGAGATTTCGCGCCACGTGCTGGCCTCGATGATCGAGCCGCGCATGGAAGAGATCTTCGCGCTCGCCAACAAGGAAGTGAAGAAGAACCACTTCGCCGAGTTGCTGGGCGGCGGGATTGTGCTGACCGGCGGGACCTCGCTGATGCCCGGCATCGTCGAGCTGGCGGAGCAGGTGTTCGAAATGCCGGTGCGGCTCGGCGTGCCGCAGGGCGTGACGGGGTTGTCGGCCAATGTCGCCGACCCGCGGTTCTCGACGGGTGTCGGCCTGGTGCTTCATGGCGCCCGGCCCGAAGGGCGCGACGGTGGCATGTTCAACGGCCACAAGGATCATCGCGCGAGCCGCAAGCAGGACATTCGCAGCTGGATTGCCAATCTGTTCTAGGCCGTTGGTCTGTCGCAGGCCGTTCGTAATTGTTTGCCGGATTCCAAGGAGTCGGCGGGGTGACCGCCGCGCAGGAGCCGGAATCGCACAGGGAGAGTGCTCATGTCATCCTTCGAACTCGAACTCGAGTCCACGGCTTCGGCCCGCCTCAAGGTCATCGGCTGCGGCGGCGCCGGCGGCAACGCCATCAATCGCATGATCGGCGCAGGCCTACGCGGTGTGGACTTCATCGCCGCCAACACCGACCTGCAGGCCTTGAACCAGTCGCTGGCCCCCACGCGCATCCAGATCGGCGCGGGCGCCACGCGGGGCTTAGGCTCCGGTGGCGATCCCTCGACGGGACGCCGTTCCGCTGAAGAAGACGAACAGACCATTCATGACGCCCTGTCCGAGAGCGACATGGTGTTCATCACCGCCGGTATGGGCGGGGGCACGGGGACCGGCTCGGCGCCCGTCGTGGCACGCATCGCCAAGCAGTCGGGCGCGCTGACGGTGGCGGTCGTCACCAAGCCGTTCCTGTTCGAAGGCCGCCGCCGCATGCGCCAGGCCGAAGAGGGCCTGAACGAATTGCGCGCCGAGGTCGACACCCTGATCGTGATCCCGAACGAGCGGCTGCTGTCGGTCGTGCTGCCGGGCACGGCACTCACCGATGCCTTCGGCGTGTGCGACGAAGTGTTGCTCAAGGCTACCAAAGGCATCTCTGATCTCGTCACCGTGCCGGGGCTTGTGAATCTCGACTTCGCCGACGTCAAGGCGGTGATGTCGAATCGCGGCAACGCCCTGATGGGGACCGGCCGCGCGTCTGGCCCGAACCGCGCTACGGAGGCCGCGCAGATGGCGGTCTCGAGCCCGCTGCTCGAGGACGTCACGATCGCCGGCGCCGAAGGCGTGCTGGTGAACATCACCGGCGGCCGCGACCTGTCGCTGCACGAGGTGAATGAAGCCTCGAGCGTCGTCGTTGCCGCCGCGGGTGAAGATGCCAACGTGATCTTCGGCGCGGTGATCGATCCCAATATGGATGGCGAGGTGCAGATCACCGTCGTCGCCACCGGCTTCGGGCGTCACGGTGAGCCCAAGCACAAGGTGCTGCAGCTGTCGCCGCAGCGCGTCATGCCGACGCGCCCTGCGGAGGAGCTGGACATCGAGGAACTGTCGCGCAAGCCGGCGTGGGACCGCGTGAAGGACTTCAGGCCGCCGCGCTTCAGCGACAACGGCCGCACGGAGTCGCGCGAGATCCCGGCGTTCCTGCGCAGCAACAACCTCGACTAGGGACGTAGCGCATCTGCGATCGTGCGGGGCGCCACGGGCGCACGGCGCCACGCGGGGACAGGCATACGGCTGCTCGGGCGGCGATACGGGAGCCCGGGTGGCCGGACAAGCAAGCGAAACGCCCCGGACGCTGATGCGTTCCGGGGCGTTGTCGTGAGCTGTCCTGCTTAAGCGGCGGGCGTGGCCACGTAGTTGCGGCCGCGCGGGGCCTTGATGACCTTGCCCGAGCGCAGGCAGCGTGTGCACGCGTCGATCTGGCGCGGTTGCCCATCCACCAGGGCGCGGACGCGTTGGAGGTTCGGGTTCCACTTCCGCTTGGTGATGTTGTGGGCGTGGCTCACGTTATTGCCCGAAAGCGTGCCCTTGCCACAAACGTCGCATCGCTGAGCCACGAAAAACCCCCTCGATAAGAAGCCCGGCAGCCCGCAGCGGGCGCCGGGATAATCGTTGCGTAATTAGACGAAGGAATGTAGCAGGATCGGGGCGGGATTGCCAAATGGACGGCGCGATCTGGGGCGGCAACGGGTTCCGCCGCAATGCTTTCGGATGAATCTAATAGGGCCGCTGCGCGCCGGAACCGACGCCACGGACGCACGCAGCCGCCGGGGTTTTCCAGCCGTCTGTTGGAGTGTGAGATGGTCGCCCACATGAGTACCCGCGCGCGCGAAACCGGCCTCAAGGCCCTCGACCCGGCGACCCGGCTCCAGTACCTGCCGGGCGTGGGGCCGACGCGCTCGGCGGTGCTCGAGCGCATGAGCCTGATGAGCATCGAGCACCTGCTGCGGCACTATCCGCGCTCGTACCTCGATGCCCGCCGCTTCGTGCGCATCTCCGACTTGAAGCCCAACGAACTGCTGACCGTCAGCGGCACGATCCGCAGCGCCGCGGCGGTGCGCACGCGCGGTGGTCGCACCGACTTCATGCTCGCGCTCGAGGACGGTTCGGGCACGCTGGGTTGCTACTTCTTCGGCCAGCCTTTCCTCGCGCGTGTGCTGGTGCGTGGCGCCTCGATCGTGGCGAGCGGTGTCGTGGACCCGTACGAGCGCCGCATGCTCAACCCGATGTTCGAGGTGATCGAGGGCGAGACCGCGCAGCTGTTGCATGCCGGGCGTCTCGTGCCGATCCACGCGCTCTCGAAAGGGCTGACCGGCCGCATGCTGCGCCAGATCATGCGCTCCGCGGTCGAGCTCGTCGCACCCAGGGTTGCCGATCCGATCCCGGAGGCGGTGCGCGCCGAACTCGACCTCGATCCGGTCGCGACCGCGCTCCAGCAGATCCACTTCCCCGAGGACGACACGCAACTCGCGCGCGCCCGCCGGCGGTTGGCGTTCGAGGAACTGCTGCTGCTGCAGATGGTGATGGAACTGCGCCGCCGCGTGTTCGCCTCGAGCGGCCTCGGCATGATCACGGCGGGCGAGGGCAAACTCGCCGCGAAGGTGGTCGAGGCGCTGCCGTGGACACTGACGCAGGACCAGCGGACGGCACTCGACGAGATCGTCGCCGACCTGCGCGCGCCGCGGCCCATGCACCGGCTGTTGCTCGGCGACGTCGGCAGTGGCAAGACCGTGGTGGCGTTGCTCGCCGCACTCCACGTCATCGAGACCGGCCACAATGTCGCCTTCATGGTGCCGACGGAAATCCTCGCGCGCCAGCACGCCGCGACGTGCGCGCGGCTCGCCGCCCCTGCGGGCGTGCGCGTGGCGTGCCTGACCTCAGGGAGCTCCGCGGAAGAGCGCCGCGAGGTCGCGAACGCGCTCAAGGCGGGCGAACACCTGCTGCTGCTCGGAACGCACGCGCTGCTCGAGGGCAAGATCGTGATCCCGGACTTAGGACTGGCCATCGTCGATGAGCAGCACCGCTTCGGCGTTCGCCAGCGCGCGACGCTGGCGCGCAAGGGCGGCATGCCGGACGTGCTGGTGCTCACCGCCACGCCGATCCCGCGCACGCTGACGCTGGCGTTCTACGGCGACCTCGAGGTGAGCCGTATCGCGCACCGGCCCGCCGAGCGCGGCCGCATGGTGACGCGCATCGCCGGCGAGGAGAAGCTCGACCTGGTCGTGGGCTTCGTCGCGAAAGAGCTCGCGCAGGGCCGCCAGGCATTCGTGGTGGTGCCGGCGATCGAGGAAGGCGTGCGCCCGGTGCGGGCGGCCGAGGTGGAATACCAGCGGCTCACGGCGCATCCGCAATTGCTCAAGTACCGCGTCGGCCTGCTGCACGGGAAGATGAAATCTGAAGACAAGCGCGCGGTGATGAACGCCTTCGCCGCGGGACAACTGCACGTGCTGGTGGCGACGACCGTGGTCGAGGTGGGCGTCGATGTGCCGAACGCCACGGTGATGGTGGTGATGGGTGCTGAGTCGTTCGGGCTCACTCAGCTGCACCAGTTGCGTGGCCGCGTGGGCCGCGGGCGTGAGCGCTCCGTTTGCGTGCTGGTGCCGGGCGCGGGTGCCTCAGCGCAGGCGCTCGAGCGGCTCGAGGTGGTCGCCTCGACGCAGGACGGCTTCGCGATCGCCGAGGCCGACTTGAAGCTGCGCGGCCCTGGCGAGCTGTGGGGAACACGCCAGAGCGGCCTGCCGCGGCTCAAGCTTGCGGACCTGTCGCGCGATGTCGGCCTGCTCGAGGAGGCGCGTCATGTCGCGGCGCAGGTCGTGGCGGCCGATCCGCTACTTCAAGAAGCGCGTCACGCCACGCTGCACCAAGCGCTGATCGACCAGTACCGCGACGCCCTCGACTTAATGCTGGGCGGCTGATCCCGCGCTGTCGGGCGCCGCGTCCTTGAACACGCCATCGGCGACGAGGCGCTGCGCGAACGGAATGCTGCCGTCCTCGTTCAGGTGCAGCCGGTCGGCGAAGTGCGCAGTGGTCGAGTCGGCGAGGCTGTAGTCCCAGATGCGTTCGCTGGGGTCGCCCGTGGCGCGTATGCGATCCAGCCATTCGTTCCAATTGCTGAAGTGCGCGGCGTAGGGCTGGAGGTAGGGGCTCACCACGAGCCGCACGGGGATGCCGGCCTCGCGCGCCATGGCGCGGATGCGGGCGAGTGCGGCGAGGTTCTCGGGTCGAGCCGTAAGCTGGATCGGTCCGCTCAGGCGTGCCGAGTCGAGCAGGGCGGCTTCCATGCTGTAGTGGTTGGCCCAGTCCTGATCGGACTTGCGCGCGTAGTACAACGCGCGCAGCGCGGACTCGCCATTGAAGGCGAACAGGTGCGACAGCCGCGTCGCGGCGCGCACACGCGGTCGCAGCGAATCCGCGAGCGCTCCCAGCGCCGGGCCGCTGTCCCAGTAGCAGCGTAAGCCCTCGATCAGCAGGTGGTCGTCGGGAATGTTCGTCACTTCGAGCACGAGCATGCGCGGTTTGGGATTGTGCGCGAGCGCATCGCGCAGCATGGCTTCCTCGATCAGCGTCGACATGCCGTTGAACGCCATGCTGAACACCGGCTCGTGTAATTGGCGCGCGAGCTCGGGAGCGTAGAGCCCGAACACCGCGCGCGAGTCGCCGATCAGCAGGATGCCCGAAGGGATGCCGCCGCGCGCGGCGACGGAGAAGCGGAAGCCGCTGTGCGGCAGGGCGCGGCGCAGGCCCATCGCAATCACGCGGTCAGCGGCGAAGGTGATGAGCAACAACACCAGCGTCCTCATCAACAGCGTGCGCAATGCCTTGAATTCCATGTTCGCTCTCAGAACTGGAAGTAGATGAAGTTCGCGCCGGAGAACGTCCCGAACAGCGCGATGCCGAGCAGGATCAGCGCGGCGTTGGCGTAGCGCAGGGCGGGGAAGCGGCGCAGCCTGTCATACAGCGTAGGATGGAACGACAACGCCTCGACGCCGACCAGCAGCATCACCAGCAGGATGGCGCGGTAGACGAGGAACTTCTGCTGCACCTGCGCGAAGCTTAAGGTGAAGCGTGTCGCAATCCCCAAGATCATCTGCGTGGCGGTGGTGAAGTTCTGGGCGCGGAAGAAGATCCAGGTGAAGGTCACGGCGTGGAACACCAGCACGCCGGCGATCAACGCAACGATGGCCGGGGGTAGCCGCAGCGCGCGCGTCGCGCGGCCTACGGCCGGCCGCAGGAAGCGCTCGGCGCACAGGTACAACCCGTGCAAGCCGCCCCACACCACGAAGGTCCAGTTGGCGCCGTGCCACAGGCCGCCGATCAGCATGGTGAGCATCAGGTTCACGTAGGTGCGAATGTTGCCCGAGCGGCTGCCACCCAGCGGGATGTAGAGGTAGTCGCGCAGCCAGCTCGACAACGAGATGTGCCAGCGCGTCCAGAACTCGCTGAAGCCGCGCGAGAAGTAGGGCCGGTTGAAGTTCGTACCGAGGTCGTAGCCGAGGATCTTGGCCAGCCCCAGCGCGATGTCGGTGTAGCCCGAGAAGTCGCAGTAGATCTGGAAGGCGTAGAAGTAGACGCCGAGCACCAGTGTCATGCCGCCGTGCACGGTGGGATCGGCGAACGGGATCTCCACCAGCGGCGCGAGCGAATCGGCGATCGCCACCTTCTTGAAGAAGCCCCACAGCGCCTGCTCGAGGCCGGCCGTGACCATGGCAACATCAAGCTTGCGGTCGCTGCGCAGCTGCGGCAGCAGGTGGCGCGCCCGCACGATCGGGCCGGCCACCAGGTGCACGAACATGGCGACCGCAGTGGCGAAACGCAGGAAGCTGTCTTCGGGCTCGATCTCGCCGCGATAGATGTCGAGCACGTAACTCATGCTCTGGAAGGTGTAGAATGAGATACCGACCGGCAGCACGATCTGCAGCGCCACGTCGGGCACTTCGACGCCGGCCATGTGCAGGGCGGCGCGGGCGGAGCTGATGCCGAAGTGGAAGTACTTGAAGAACCCGAGCAGCAGCAGGTTGGCGGTCATGCTCACCACCATCAACCGCTTGCGCGCCTTGGGATCCGGTTCGACGCCGAGCCGCTTGCCGACGAAGTAGTCAAGGCTGGTCTGGAACCACAGCAACGGCAGCAGGCGCCAGTCCCACCACGCGTAGAAGCCGTAGCTTGCGAGCAGGGTGACCCACAGCCTGACCCGTCCACGCGTGCCGAGGTAGCACACGAGAAACAGCGGAAAGAAGATCAGGAAGGGAATGCTGTTGAAGATCAAATCGCACCCGGCCGTGGGACTTGCGTGAGGGAGAGGACAGCGAGTTCCGCGAAGGGGGCACCCTCGCAGGTCACCGCGCACACCGTTTGAGCTTATCATGTGAATTGCGCCCCAGCCATCCCGGGACCTATCGTTGAGTCCCTTAAGCGTCACCCTGCTTGTCGTCAGCCCAAGGATTCCCATCGTGCCCGTCGTCTGCCCCGGCTGCGCCACACGGTATGCCCTGCCGTCCCATCTGTTGGGACCTTCGGGCGCCCGCATCTGTTGCCCCGCGTGCTGGCTGACCTTCGTGCTCGGTCCCGATGGAGCCTTGACCGCGGTGGTGGGACGCAGCGAACCGGCGGATCCCGCGGATGGCCTCACCGGCGACGATGCACCCGTAGCCGACGACTCGCACGCCGCTCACCTTGCGCATGCGATGGCCGTGGACGTCTTGCGAGTACTCGATGAACCGCCGGGCACTCTGGCGCAGGCGGAAGCGGAGGGACGCTTGTTCGCTGAGCATGGCGCCTCGCTGCTTGAAGCGTTCGAGACGCTGGCGCAGTCGGTTGCACCCGAGCTGATGGCCCCGGCGTTCCGCGATGCGCTGTTCGATGTCGCTGGGCTCGACCTGTCTGTGGTGGCCCCGGAACCCGAGCTGTCCTGCCGGCCGGATTGGCATACGCACGCCTGAAGTTTCTTCGCGCGATACCCGGGCGACGCTGCGTGCGATGCCACGCGACGCCTCAGCTACTCCGGGTCGTTTGCCGTTCCGGTGCGCATCAGGTGGGGCACCTGGCTGCCCCAGACGAAGGACAGCGCCCCGGTCCCCGCCACTACGGCGGCGCACAACAACAGCGTGGGCGTCTCGCCGAGCGAGCGCGTCATCCAACCGGCGACGCTGACGCCGATCAGGAACACCAGCCGCATCAGGAAATCGCGCGCACTGAACACACGGCCGCGCTGGCCCGAAGCGGTGCCTTCCTGCAGCAGCGTTTCGGTCAGCATGAACGCGGGTGCGGCCGCGAGCCCGATGAAGAACGCGGCCCCCGCGAACACGGCGAAGCGCGTCGATACCGCGAACGCCACGATCCCGGCGCCTGCGAGCACCAGCCCGCCGCCGAGCAGCCATGGCCTGGGTAAGTGCTTGCCGCGCGTGTTGAGCCACCACGTTCCGGCGCCGCTGCCCAAACCGAGGACGCTCATCAGGATGCCCAACCGTTCCATGCCGGGGGCACTGGCGGCGCGCTGGATGTGCAGGTTGCCCGCGACATGCAGGAAACCGCCGCCGATCCACACGGCCCCGAGTGCCGTGAGCGCCAGTCCCACGGTGGGATTCGTGCGCACGACATCCCAGCCCTCGCGGACGTGATGCAAGTAGCCGCCCACGCTGGTCTCCGCATCCACCAGGGCGCGAGGCCGCGTGCGGTAGCGGATCAGCAGCAGCGCCACGACCGACACGAGATAGGTCGCGGCGTTGAAGTACAGCGCGGTGGTCCAGCCGTAGTGGTCGATCAACCAGCCGCCGCCCAGGGCACCCACGGCGGTGGCGGCGATGCCTGCCCCCGACAGCCAGGCGTTGGCGGCGAGCAACTGCGACTGCGGCACGATCTCGGGCGTGATGGCGCTCTTAGCCGGCAGGAAGAACACGTTGCAGGTGAACAGCAGGAACACCAGCGCATAGACGGGCAGGGTGTGGTGCATCGTCACGTACAACACCGGGATCAACAACACCAGCCCCGAGCGCGCGAGGTCGGACAGCACCACCACACGCTTCAGGTTCCAGCGGTCCACCCACACGCCGGTGAAGGGGGCGAGCAGCAGAACCGGCGCGAGCATCACGTTGGCGAGCAGCGACAACAGCAGCGAGGCACGCGCGTCCTTGAAGTGGTGCGTGTGCTCCGCGAGCAGGCCGACGAGCGCGAGATAGGTGAGCCGTTCGCCGAGCAGTGAGATCAGCTGGCCCCACCACAGCGCCGAGAAGTTGCGCTGGCGGAACAGCGAGGGTGGCGCGCCCTGTCCCGCGAGCGGGGCTACGCCCGTCCCACGAACGACCCGGTCAGGCGGCAGAGGGCACTGCGGAACGCCGCGCGAGCACATCGCGGTAGACCGCCTCGATGGCGTCGGTGACTTTCGGCCACGCGAAATCCAGCGAACGCTGCCGTCCGCGCAGCGCCAGCTCGTGACGCAGCATGTCATCCGAAGCCACGCGCACGATCTGCTCCGCCAGTGCCGCCACGTTGCCGGGCGGTGCGACGACGCCGTCGACTTCGGGCGTGACGACCGTGCGGTAGCCCGGGATGTCGGACGCCACGACCGGCCGCCCGGCGGCCATCGCCTCGGCCAGCACGATGCCGAAGCTCTCGTTGCCGGTGGCGGGGGAGACGAACACGTCGCCCGTCGCATACCAGCGCGGCAAGTCGCTGCTGGGGACGTGCCCCAAGAACTTCACGTGATCGCGCACTTCGGGGGCCAACGAAGCCTGGAAGCGCGGGCGCAGGTAGGAATCGCCGACGACCAACAGGCGCGCGCGTCCCTGCGTGCGGCGCACTACTTCGGGCATGGCCTCGAGCAGCACGTGCACGCCCTTGCGCGGATCGAGCCGGCCCACGAACAGCAGGTTGATGCGATTGGGATCCCGCCACTCCGCGAAGGGGGCCACCGCGGGATTGAAGCGCTCCACGTCGACGCCGTTGGGAATGACCTGGAAGGATTCGGGGTAGTAGAGCAGAGCGGTGGCCTTCGCGGTCTCGGAGACGGCGATCCGCGCGTCCAGGCGGTGCACCAGCTTCGACAACAGCGGGTGAAATGTGTTCTGCATGAAGTTGCGCCCACCCGTGCTGTGGAACGTTCCCACCATCGGGCTGCGCGCGGTCTGCTGTGCGAACACGGGCAGCGTGGGTGCCGTGGGGCAGTGGACATGGACGAGGTCGAAGTCCTGCTGCTTGAAGATGGTGCGCAGTTCGTGGCGCAGGCGCATGCCCACGGTGAGATCGACGAAGGCGCGGTTGTAGGGCACCAGCACGTTGTAGCCGACGCGCAGCACGTCCGGCGAGTCGACGGCCTCGCCGTCGCGGAACCGGCTGGTGATGACGCGCACATCGTGGCCGCGCTTGCGCAGTTCGACCGCGGTGTTGTGCACGTGCTCGGTGACGCCGCCATAGCGCGGGTAGTAGGCCTGGGAGACGATGCCGATCTTCACGCCGTGGCCTTGTGTTGTTCGGGCGTTGCGTCCATCGCGGCCGAGGCGGCGGGCTCCCACAGCGGGCGGAAGATGCACCACTGATCGAGGTGTTCGCGAATGTGCCGGCCTGAGACTTCGGCGACGCGCGCATTGAGCTCGTGCGTGGTGACGAACTCGGCGGGGTCGAGCGCGGGCTCGATTACGATGCGGAAGCGGCCATTGCCGGTGCGCTCGCAGTAACCGCAGACCACGGCGGCGCCGGTGCGCCGTGCCAGCACCCCGGGCCCAGCGGGCCAGCGCGTGTCGCGGCCGAAGAACTCGACGGTATCGCCGTGCTGGTAGAGATCGCCGTCCACCATCAGCGCCACGAGTTCGTTGCGATCGAGTGCCCGCAGCAGCTTGCGGAAGCCGTCCTCGTGGGACACCGTGTGGATCGCCAGCTCCGACTTGGTCTCGCGCACCGCCGACGACAGCCAGCGGTTCAGCTGGACGCCCGCCACCGCGTGCAGCGTGTGGCCCCAGTGCGCGAGCACCACGGCCGCGAGTTCCCAGTTGCCGATGTGCGTGCAGGTGATGATGACGCCGCGGCCCTTGAGCAGGGCAGCCTCGAGGTGTTCGCGCCCGTGCACCTCGACGCTGTCGAGCAACTCTTGCCGCTCGAGGTGGGGCAGGCGGAAGAACTCAAACAGCATGCAGTTGTAGCTGCGCATCATGCCGCGCACCACGCGCAGGCGGTCCTTGCGCGAAGCGCCGGGCAGCATCACCGCGAGGTTCGCCAGGGCCGCATGGCGGCGGGCCGGGAACAGGCGCAGGTGGAGCTCCGTGAACAGCCAGGCAAGCGCATAACCGGCCGGCAGCGGAAGGCTGGCGACGAAACCGGTGAGCCAGCCATAGACCCGTCGAGCCATGGAGAGGGACACTCCGTCCAAGGGGAGATGCGCGGTGCACACAAAGACAATAGCCGAAGCTACGGCTACCCCGGAAATCATGTCAAGAACATCGGATCCAGCGCAACGGGCGCAACCTAGCCGACATGGTGCCAGCCGCTTGGGGCCCGATCGTTGACGACGCCTGGCAGCGGTTCTAGCATGGCGTGAGTAACGTGCCTCGCGCGACCCAATGGGGGCAGGGAAACCTTCCGGAAGCCCATGCATTCGGTCGTGATTCGTGACATGAGCGGACTCAAGGCCGAATGCGGCCGTCAGGAGACGCCAATGCCGAGCCAGAAGCTCGTACGCTGCCAGGTGCGACGCGAGGACAGCGTCGCGGCTGGAACGTCGCGCTATATCCCCCTCGAGATCTTTGGGCTGTGGGAGTACATGATGAAGTCGCGCCATGGCTTCGAGATCCTGAGCCCCAGTGCTTCGCTGTGGCTCGACATGGAGGACTCGCCCGAGTCCGCCTACAGCGAGAACCAGTTCGAGCGCGTCACCGAGGTCACGGCGTTCGTGTACTCGGGCCGGGATGACATGTTCACGCGCTGCTGCCGTTACTTCCCCTCGACCGACCTCGACTCGCTCAAGCCGATCTTCCTGTCCCACTACGAGGACACCGCCGCCCGCCTGCAGACGCACGTCCGCGAGCGTTCGGGGATCTGGCTCGTGCGCGAAACCGCGGCCCTCGAGGCCTAGCGGGCGCTGCAAAGCCCCGATTGCTGCGTTGGTTCGTCGCGACGCGCTGCGGAATATCCAACGATATGCCTCGCGCGTCGCTCCTCGCCGCCTTGCACTCGGGGCTTTTCAGCGCCCGGAGCCGCCGCCCCGCCAGTCTTTTTTGGCGTCAAGCCGCCGGGCGGTCCGTCCGATAACCCCCGTGATCGTGGTGCTTTGACCGGTGTGCCGTCCGTTCGGGCGGCGTGCCGGTTGCGGCTTCACGCCAACATGCTTGCGACCCCACTGGGTGCGCGGCGCGGTGCGGTGCGGGTGCTTGCATTCGCGGGCCGTGCGTGTCGATCACCTTCAGGGTGCCTGTGGAGAAAGGGCGGCAAGGGGCTCCATGGGGCCAACGCTCTGTGACACGGTGGGGTTCGCATTGTCTTGAGAGGAGCGACCGTGGTCGTAGTCAGCTATTCGGGCAAAGAGATCAACGCCAAGCTGGTGTATTACGGAGCCGGTCTGTGCGGCAAGACGACCAACCTCGAAGCCATCTACGAGGCGGTTCCCGAAATGAGCCGCGGCAAGATGGTCAGCATGAAGACCCAGTCGGATCGAACGCTGTTCTTCGATCTGTTACCGCTCGATCTCGGCGAGATCATGGGCTTCAAGACCCGCTTCCTGCTCTACACCGTCCCCGGGCAGGTGTTCTACAACGCCACGCGCAAGCTGGTGCTCAAGGGCGCCGATGCGCTCGTGTTCGTGGCCGACAGCGCCGTGGGCAAGATGGACGAGAACCTCGAAAGCCTCGGTAACCTGCGCCAGAACCTGACGGACTACGGTCTCAACCTCGATGAGATTCCGTGGGTGCTGCAGTACAACAAGCGCGACCTGCCAAACGTCTACTCGATTGAGGAACTCAACGCCTCGCTGAATCCGGGCGGGCGTGTGCCGGTGTTCGAGTCGGTGGCCTCGCAGGGTACGGGTGTGTTCGAGACCTTCCGCGGCATCTCGCACTTGCTGATGCAGAAGGTGACCAAGGAACTGCACCGTTCACCGCAGGGCGCCGCCGCGGCACGTGCCGCGCGCGCCAACCTGGGTGCTTCGGCGCGCGCAGCGGAAGCCGCCGCGGCGTCGCAGGCCCACGCCGCAAACGCGGCTGCGCCGGCCGGGCACACCGAGGGGGCCACGAGCATCGAGGGCCAGCGCCTCGTCGACTTCAGCAGGGCCGCCGCGACTCCACCGCCGCCGGTCGAGAACCCGATCGCTTCGGTGGAAGCCGCGCCAACGCCTGAGGGATTCGAATGCAGCGGCACGCCGATGACGGTGGACAACGCCACGCGCGACGCCATGCGGCTCGACCGCGAGGCGCCTTCGCTCGCATTTGAAATCGATCGTGGCACCCCGCCGCCTCGCGGCTCGGAGCCTTCGGAGCCCAGGGAACGGCGCCAGCCCGAACCGGCTGCGGCTTCCAATGAAGCGAGCGGCCACGAGCTGAATACCAGTGAAGCGGCGATGTTCAGCGACGAGCCGGCCGGCATGTCGCGGGCGGCAGCACCTTCTCCCAAGCGGTTGGCAGCACCCGCGCCCTCCGTCGAATTCACACGGCCCTCTTCCAGCGGCGCCAAGTTCGAGGAGCGCACGCTTGCGCTGGGAGAAGCGGCGGCCACGACGCTGGCTGACGACGAGCCCGCCCAGGCGGCGGTCCACCGTCACGAGGTTTCGATCCCGCTGACCATTGCCGCGGGGGAAACCCGGGAGATCATCCTCAGGATCACCATCCGCCCGGCGCGTTAGTCATGTTTGACGGGTTCTTGTGGAAGTGCTGCTTCCCGCCGTTGACAGCGGGGGGCGCGCTTTCTAGTCTTAGTCCCATGACCTCCGCCCAGCAGCACCTGCGATTCGTGTTGACCGCCGCACTGCTTGCGGTGGGTGCGTCCCAGGCTGCCGCCTCGGGCTTCGATTCCTCCGGCTCATCGCTGTTCGGTTTCACGCCCAAGGTTCCGGTGAGCGCGCTCGCGCGTCCGGCGGCCTGGTTCGATCCGTCGCGCATGCATGTGTCGACGTCGGTCTCGATGGGCAGCGGATTCAGTGGCGGCGCCGAGGGCCTCCAGGTCACCAGCCTGAGCTATCAGTTCAAGGCTCCGGTGTGGATGAGCGTCAATGTCGGCAACACGTGGGGCGCGTCGTCGCGCGGCAATTCCGCGATGTTCCTCGAAGGGCTCGATCTGGGGATGAAGCCGTTCAATAATTTCCAGATCCAGATCCACTACCGCGACATGCGCTCGCCGCTGCAGTACCGCTCGTTCGACCGGCCCTACGGCTGGGGTGAGTGACGCGTGTGCCGGGGGACCGGCTCGCCGCTAGTTTCGCGAAGCGCGCAAACCCGACAGGGCTGATCCCGTATTTCACCGCAGGCTACCCTTCGCTGGATGCGACACTCGAGCTGTTGCGCGCCGCCGGGCCGCACTGCATCGCCGCCGAGATCGGCATACCGTTCTCCGACCCGATCGCCGACGGTCCCGAATTGCAGCGCGCCTCCGAATGGGCGCTCTCCCAGGGCGTCGGGCCGCATGAAGTGCTCACGCTGGTCGAGCGCTTCCGCCAGGGCGGCGGAGACTTGCCCGTGCTCGTGATGACCTACGCCAACCCGATCCTGAGTTACGGCATCGAACGCTTCGCGAGGGAAGCGGCCAGGGTGGGCGTCGATGGCGTGATCATCTCGGACCTGCCGCCCGACGAGTCGCCCGGCGTGTGGAGCGCATTGGACGCCGCAGGGCTCGACACCATCACGCTGGTCGCGCCGACCACGCCTGCCGTGCGGCTGCCGCTGCTGGTGGCTCGAGCGCGCGGCTTCGTCTATTGCCTCGCGCGAACGGGAGTCACGGGAACGGGCGGCGGCTTTGCCGGCGCCATCGATGAGCGCGTGCGCGAGATCCGCGCGTTGACGACGCTGCCAGTGGCGATCGGCTTCGGCGTCTCGACGCCCGAGCATGCGCGCGCGCTGCGCGGCGTGAGCGATGCCGTGATCGTGGGCGCCGCGATGATGCGCGAGGTCACGCTCGATCCCGCGAATGGCGCCGTGCAACGGGTGAGCGCGAAGATCGAACAACTCGCGGGAGCGCTAGTCGCGTAGCGGGCCGCGACGAGCCAACGCAGCAATCGGGCTTTTGCAGCGGCCCGCCCCGGTCGAGGGTAGGCGCCGGAGACCGTCAAGAGTCCCCGGTGCCCATGGACCTCGATGCTTCTACCGACGCAACCACCAGAACAGATCGATCACCAGCGGACCGACTGCCAGGACCGTTGACCAGAGGGTCTTCACGGCCCACCTCCGATTTCCGAGCTTTCGTGCCCTCGCGCCTGGACCAGGCGCGGCGTGCAGGACACGGTCAACGCTTCGGTTCGGCCGCTCGTGGGTTGGCTATCGCGAGCGGGGGAGACGGCTCCTTGTCGTCTCACCCAAAGGCTTCGGCGGCGGGATTCCGGTGCTTGACCGAAATTTTTGGCCCCCCCTCGGCCGGCGGCGCCGCCAGCTGGCGGAGCATCACCAGCGTCAGGTCGTCAAGCGTCTGGTCGGCGAATTCGCGCACCTCGCGGACCAGCGAATTCAGCACATCCACGGCCCGGCGATCTCCTTCCGAGCGCAGCACTTCGCGGATCCGCTCCATGCCGAACAACTCCTCGCCGCGCTGGGCTTCGCTTAAGCCATCGGTATGGACGACCAGCAGGTCGCCTTTCCCCAAGTCGAGGCAGCGGTCGGCATAGCGGGTGCCGCGCTGGACGCCGAGCAGGGTGCCGCTCGCTTCGATCTCCTCGATGCGGCCATCGCTGCGCCGCAGCAGTGGCGGCGTGAGCCCGGCGTTGGCGATCCAGATACGGCCGCGCCGCACATCGACGCGCGCACACACCAGCCCGACGAACTTCTCGGGCTGCTCGAAGTCGGCGATCTCGCGATTGAGCACGCCGAGCAACTCGCCGGGCGTGAGCCGCTCCTGCGCATGGCGGCGGAACAGCGCCTGCACGTGCGACAGCAGCAACGCCGCGGGCAGCCCGTGGCCGGCGACATCGCCGACGGCGAGCGTGAAGGAGCGGTCCGGGCCCTGTACGAAGTCGTAGTAATCGCCGCCCACCGGTTCGCTCGACAACACCGCCGCCGCGCAATCGAGTGTGGGTGTGACCGGGACGCGCTGCGGCATCAGGTGCGCCTGCATACGACCGGCCTCGCGCATTTCCTTTGCGAGCACACCGTGCGCCGTGGCCTCGCGGCGCAGCTCGGCGTTCTCGAGTGCCACGCCCAGCCCCTGCGCGAACCGCTCGAGCTCCACCGTCTCGCTGCGGCTGAGCCAGGGCCCTGCGAGCCGGCGTCCGAGCAGCAGCACGGCGCGCATCGGCGCCTCGCCGACCGGCAGCAGCCACGATACGCCGGCGATGCGCATGGCTTCGCGGTCCTGCCGGCCGAAGCCGGCGTCATCGATGCCGCGCAATCCCTCGGGCGCCAGCCGCAGCGCGCGCGTGCGCAACTCGGGCCCCAGCTCGCTGACGCCGCGCGCGGTGTCCTCGCGGATCATGCGCACCTCGCCGAGCCCTCCGGCCAGCGCCATGCAGCCGTCGATGCGCAGGTAGCGGGCGATGGCCACGCAGGAATCGGCGAGCAGAGCGTCGGCGTTGCCCGCGGACTTGTCCGGGGCGCGACCGCTCAACCACGCGCCGAGCGAGGGCGGTTCGTCGCCAGGGACCAACCGCGAGCCGAGCGCGCGCAGCACCGGCGCGCCGGGTCCCGCCAGCGAGGCGGCCAGCGCGACCATCGCCAGCGCGCCGCCGGCAAGCCCCGCGCCCAGATGGGCGCCCCACGTCGCCGAACCCCATTCGCCGAGTCCCCACGCCACTGCCCCTGCTCCCGCGACCACCAGCGTGATCACCGCGGCGCGCAGCGCTGCGCGGAAGTCGAACACGCGGTGCACCGCGATGGCGTAGGCGAACGAGGCCGGCACGAACAGCGTGAGCAGCACGGTGCTGCGCTCTCCCGGGATGGCGACGCCGGGATAGAAGTTGCGGAACACGGTGAGCGCGATGAAGGGACCGAGCCCCACGAGGCTGCCGCCGAACGCCACCCGCAGTCGTCGGCGCGCATCGGCCGATCCTGCGGCGGCGAAGGAGGCGGCGAACAGCAACAGCGCGCACAGGGTTCCCACGGCGAGCCACAGGGCTGCCGCCATCTGGACCAGGTCGCCGACCTTTTGGGCGAGCGTTGCCGCCGTGGCCTGCAGCACGATCGCCACGAACTCGAACGCCACCAGCAGCATCGCCACGGTGTAGGCGGCGCGAATCCACACCCGGCGCCGCCCGGCGGCGCGCGAATCGGGGAAGGTGGCGAAGAAGTGCACGAACAGCGCCGGCAACAGGATGGTCAGGGCGCTGATCGAGACATCGATGAGCGAGGATCCGGCGGCGCCGACGCCGCGCGGTGGGGGAGCGAGCAGGGCGGCGAAGCCGAGGCACACGAGAAAGAACGCGCGCGTCAGGGCGTCACGGCGCTCGCTCCACACCCAGCCGCCGAGTACGACGAACACCGAGGCGACGACGAGCAGGAGACCGTTGAGCCGCCGCTCGCCCGCCGGCGGGGGCTCGGGAGCGAGCCAGACCTCGCGGCTTTCGCTCCCGCGTTTGAGCCCGAGGGTGAGCGGCTCGCCGGCCCGGGTGGCCGCCAGCGGGTCGTTGACCATTCCGCCCGACCCCGTGGTGACCGCCCGCAGGCGGTCGCCGGGGAGGATCCCGGCGCGGTCGCCGGGGCTGCCCGGGTCAACCGTCGCGACCAGGTCGCCGCGCAGCGCAAGCCCTGTATACGCGCGTTGGGGCAGGCTCAGCGCGGATTGGATCAGGTACGCCGCGACCGGCAAAAGTAGCCAGGCGAGCAGCGCGGACGATGTGGATCGGCGGTCCATGGGGTGCGTTCTCGGTGGCCAAGGGCAAGGGACCCGTGCCCGCATCCTGCCATAGCCGCGGGTCGGCCGGAGCGAAGATTTGAGGAGGGGGGTGTGCAGCAGGGCGCCATTGCAGTAAAGTCACTTGCGCCCGTGGCCGATACGGTGGAAGTACGGGGCCGAAGCGTCCCGGGCTAGAAGCGGAGGATCCTCAGGAATGCTGGTCCTAACAAGGAAGTTAGGCGAGAACATCCGGATTGGTGATTCAGTCAAGATCACCGTGCTAGAAGTCCGTTCCGGCCAAGTGAAGCTCGGCATCGAAGCCCCACCCGAGGTAAAGGTCCACCGTGAGGAAATCTACGCACGGATCCAAGAGGAAGCCCGTCGCGCCCAAGAAGCCAAGCGCGAAGGTGAAGGTGGTGACGACGGCGGGCCTAATGACGCCAACCGTGGCCGCTAGCCGCAAGGCCTCTCCGCGACTCAGCGTAGTCAAGGGGGGCCGCGCACCGGGGAGTGATTCGGGCGTGCGGTTGGATCGCGTGCGCAACGCACGCGCGCGAATCGCCAACGGTTACTACGACCAGCCCGACGTTCGCGACCGCGTATTGAGTGCGGTGCTCGACGAGTTCGAAGAACTGTAGGGTCATCGCGCGCGTTGCTGCGATTGCAGTGCCAGGCCCGGCCTCCTCCTAAGGAGGGCGGGCCTTCGTCTTGTTCCGGAGACCCGAAAGCCGTGATAATGCGGCGGAGGGGGTTTCCATGGATGTGAAGTCCGCGCGACGAAAGCCAGCGGCAGGTGCTGTGCGAGTCTTGCGCCCAAAGCGCCCGGCCCGCCGCGCTACAGCCGTGCCCGTCGAGGACCTGTTCGAGGCGTTGCTCGCCGACACCGAGCACGGCGTGATGCTGCTCGATGCCGGCTCGCGGGTCGCGCGTATCAACGCGACCGCGGCAGCGATGCTCGGCACCACCGTGGCGCGCGCCCGCAACGTGCTGGCGGGATCGTTGTTCACCACCGTGGTCGCGGGCGACGATCCGCTGGCCGAGGGGCTCAAGCGCCGGTCCCACGAAGGCGAGACGATGCTCGTTACGCCCCAGGGCACTGAGCTGCCGGTGGCCATCCACACCTTCCGCATGGGCACGCCGCCGTGGCTGCTGGTGACGCTGCGCGACCTGACCCGGGTGCGGCGCATGCACGAGGAGTTGCGCCGCAACGAACGGCTGGCGCTGCTCGGGCAGCTCGCCACGGGCGTGGCGCACGAGATCCGCAATCCGCTGGCCGGCATCGGCACCAGCGCCCAGGTACTGCTGCGCCGCTTCGAGCCGCGCGATGAACGCGCGCGCTTCGTGCAGGTGATTCTCGACGAGGTGGCGCGGCTCGACCGTATCGTCACGAGCCTGCTGCAGTACTCGCGGCCGCGCACCCCGGTGTTGCAGCGCACGGATATGGCGCCGATGATCCAGCGCGTCATCGAACTGATCGCCGAGCCGATGACGGCTGCGGGCGTGCGTCCCGCCACCGAGTTCCCCGCGCGCGGGGCCGCGATCTTCCTTGATCCCGACCTCGTCACGCAGGTGCTGCTCAATGTGTCCTTGAACGCGGTGCAGGCGATGCCCTCAGGGGGCGACCTGCGCTTCGAGGTCCGCAGGGCGCGGCGCCGTCAGGCCCCACGGGGACCAGGACGTCGCGCGACGGACGCCGGTCCGAACGACGCCCGCGCGGCAGCACCCATGATCGAATGCATCCAGGTGCGCATCAGCGACACCGGCGTCGGCATGCCGCGCGGCGTGCTGCAGAAGCTGTTCCATCCGTTTTTCACCACCAAGCACAGCGGGACAGGGCTGGGTCTGGCGATCTGCCAGACGATCATGCATGAACATCAAGGCAGCATCGAGGTCGCGAGTCGCGAGGGACGCGGCACCACCGTGATGCTCAATTTTCCTCTGGAGAAGCGTCATGGCCAAAGGCGAGAGCTCAACCCGCACCCAGACACCGCACACCCTGCTGGTCGTTGACGACGAGCGATCCCTCCGTTTCACCATCGGCGAGTGGGCGCGCGACATGGGCTTCACGCCGTTCGAAGCCGCGAGCGGGAGCGAGGCGCTCGAGCGGCTGCGCGAGCAGTCGATCGACGTGGCGCTGCTCGACCTGCGGCTGACGAATGAAGACGGCATGGATGTGCTCAAGAAGCTGCGCGAGGAGGACAACAGCCTGCCGGTGATCGTGCTGACGGGCCACGGCTCCGTCGAGCACGCGGTGCAGGCGACCAAGCTCGGCGCCTACGACTTCATGCAGAAGCCGCCGGATCTCGATCACCTCGGCGTGGTCGTCAAGCGCGCCATCGAGCACGCCAAGCTGCAGCGCGAGGTGCAGCACCTGCGCCAGGGTTCGTTGGGCGAAGTGTCGCTGATCGGCGAGAGCCCTGCCCTGCGGCGCGTGCTGCAGAAGCTGGACAGGGCGGGCAAGAGCGGCACGGTGACCGTGTTGATCTCGGGTGAGACCGGTTCGGGCAAGGAACTGATGGCGCGCTACCTTCACGCCCACAGCAGCCGCGACGGCGGACCCTTCATCGAACTGAACTGCAGCGCCATCCCCGAGCAGTTGCTCGAGAGCGAACTGTACGGCCACGAGCGCGGTGCCTTCACTGATGCCAAGCGGTTCCGCAAGGGACTGTTTGAGATGGCCGACGGCGGTACGCTGTTCCTCGACGAGATCGGGGAGATGGCGCCCGCCCTGCAGGCCAAGCTGCTGCGCGTGCTGGAGACGCGCACCTTCCGCCGCGTGGGCGGTAGCGTCGACATCACCGTTGATGTCCGTGTCGTCGCGGCGACGCACCGCGACTTGAAGCGCGCGGTCGCGGAGGGCAAGTTCCGCGAGGACCTGTTCTTCCGCCTCAACGTGGTGCCGATCGAGCTGCCCGCGCTGCGCGAGCGGCCCGAGGACTTCTCGCTGCTGGCGGAGCACTTCATCGCGCGATTCTGCCGCGAACTGGGCCGGCCCCCGGCGCGGCTCGACGCCGGGGCACTCGAGGCCATGCACGGCTATCCCTGGCCAGGCAACGTGCGCGAGTTGCGCAACGTGATGGAGCGCGTGGTGCTGCTCGAGGCCGAGGACGTGATCCTCGCCGAGCACCTGCCCGCCGAGATCGTGCACCCCGAAGCACGCCTGAGCGGCGGCGCCGTGATGACCAAGGCCCCGGAAACCTTCCCCGTGGGCGTGGTGCGGCCGCTGACCGAGATCGAGAAGCTGGCGATCGAGCACGCCCTGCGTGTCTGCGGCGGTAACAAGACGCGCGCCGCGCAGGCGCTGGGTATCTCGCGCCAGACGCTGCGCACGAAGCTGAAGGAATACGCGCTGGGGGACGATTCACCCGACGACGGAACCGACTAGGCCGGGCGACGGCCCCGGCCATATTTCGCTCAAGTGCTGGCTCAACCCGGTTCGGCGTTGAGCGGGCGGAATGCATCCTTGGTTCTGCGGTGTGCATGTTCCTGCACGGTCGGGCGGGGGTGATGGGCGCGATCGATCACGCTCCGCGCGCGGCGTGACACCCCGCTAACTGTCATTTTCGAAATAACATACCCCGGAGCGCCCCACGCGCTTCAGGGGTTGCAGGCGCCCCCTGTCCACCCTCGGGACGCCGTTTGGGCCGTCCCTCGTCGTGCATGGCACGCGGACTGCAACTCGTACCCGCGCCACGCACCATTCACGAGGGGATCCGCCCACATGCCGCACATCCTGATTGTCGAAGACGAGCCGACCATGTCCTGGGCCCTCGCCGAGGGGCTGTCCGAGGACGGATTCACGATTGACACGTTCCGCTCCGCCGAGGACGCGTGGACGTGGTTGCAGCATGGCCATAGCGACCTCGTGATCTCTGACCTGCAGTTGCCCGGCATGAGCGGCATCGACCTGGCGAAGCGCCTGCAGAAGGGACCGCACGCCCAGCCGGTGATCATAGTGACCGCGTACGGGACGCCGCAGGTGCTGTCCGAAATGCGCCGTGTGGGTGTCGCCGAGTGTTTCCCCAAGCCGTTCCCGCTCGAGATGCTGCGCCGCTCCGTGCGACGCGCCATCGAGCAGACGCCGGTCCGCCGCAAGAAGGTGGCGAACGGAGGTGACGCGTGAGCACGCGTTCCGCTCGCAAGCCGGCGACCAGCGCAAAGACGTCCCGCCGCAGCGGCAGCACTCCGCGCCGTGCGAGCCGACCTAGTTTGATGAGCTCACGCGATTGCACGGTGCTGGCGCTGGTGCTCGTCGAGCGCCTGTCGCTCACCGAAGCGGCCGAGGCGCTCGATGTGCCGGTAACGCAGTTGCGCCGCGACTACGAATCAGCACTCGTGCGTGTGCGCCGTTCAATCGCTCCATTGCTGGCTCGCGCCGACCTGGCGCGGGCGTTGTCGCGTCCGGCTCCGGCGTGGCGGAAGGCGTCATGATGCCGCTCGCCCAGTTGCCGCCGGCCGCAGACCCGCGCCGCCCGATGCCTGCGCATGCGGGCGCGCGGGTGGACGCAATCGAGACCGCCCTGCGTGTGCTGGCGGAAGAAGATCACCGTCTTGGCCGCATGGGGCTCAATGGCGCGCGCGCGCGCTGCAGTTATGCGCGCCGCTACTGGGGATTCGTCGGGGCGCTGGTCCAGCTGGCCGATACGCCGGCGAACCGCTTCCCGGGAAGCGGGTTCGGCCGGTGAAACGCGCCAAGCCTGCTGCTGCCAAGGGCCGTCTGCGGGTGGTCCCCGCGGGGGAGAGCACGCCCAGCGGAGAACTCATCGACCACCCCTCCAAGTGGAGCCGCCCGCACGTTCGCACGCTGGTCGTCGCGAGCGGCAAGGGCGGCGTCGGCAAGAGCAACTTCGCGGCGAATCTTGCCGTCTCGCTCGGCGAGCTCGGCGCGCGCGTGCTGCTGGTGGATGCCGACTTCGCGCAGGCCAATCTCGACCTGCTGCTCGGCCTGCATCCGCGCTACGACGTGCAGCACCTGCTCAATGGCGAGAAGTCGCCGGAGGAAATCGTCGTCAACGGTCCGCGCAACGTGCGCCTGGTACCGGCCGCCTCGGGTGCGCCGGAACTGGCGGACCTCGATGACCTGCGCCGCGAGATCGTGGTGCGCGCCATCAGCCAGCTCGAGGCCGACGCGGATCTCGTGATCATCGATGCTTCGTCCGGCGTGGGCCGCTCAGTCACCTCGCTGTGCCTGTCGGCCGACGACGTGGTGATCGTGACGACGCCTGAGATGACGGCGTTCTCCGATGCCTACAGCCTGATCAAGTTGCTCCAGCAGCAGGGAGTGCAACGCGCGCCGCACCTGTTGATCAACATGGCCGGCACGCCTGAAGAAGCCGAAGAGACCGCGCATCGCATCCGTCTGGTGGCGCGGCGCTTCCTGCGGCTTGAAGTCGACTCGTGGGGCACCGTGCCGTTCGATCCGTCGATCGGACGCGCAGTACGCCGCCAGGAGCCGGTCGTTTCCGCATTCCCGCACTCGCCCGCATCGCTCGCCTACCGGGCGCTCGCGGCGCGGCTGTGGGAGCGCACGCAGCCCGAACCTACCCCTGAATTCGAATCCGCCCCGGAACGTCTCGAAGCCTAACGAGGGAACCCCATGCCGCGCACCGCCCTTGCCACCACGAAAAGGTCAGTTTCGGTTCGAGTCACGCGTCGCGCCCCGGCCCGTCCGACGCTCGCCGCCGTGCCCCGCACCTATACGAAGGACGAGTTGCTGACGCGATTCGCCCCGCTGGTACGCCACGTTGTCGAGCGCGTCGCGGCCACGTTGCCGAAGAACGTCGACCACGAGGACCTGTACTCCGCGGGAGTGCTCGGCCTGCTCGATGCGCACGCCAAGTTCGATCCGCGCAAGGGCGTGAAGTTCGAGACCTACGCCGTGTGGCGTATCAAGGGCGCCGTTCTCGACCAGTTGCGTGCGCTCGACTGGGTGTCGCGTTCGCTGCGTCGCAAGGCCCGCAATCTCGACGGCGTGACGCGCAAGCTCGACCAGAAGCTCGGCCGCGCCGCCACCGAGGAAGAAGTCGCGCGTGAGATGAACCTGTCGCGCGGCGACTACTACCGCTTGCTCGACCACGTTCGTGGCGCCGTGCTGGTGTCGCTCGACGAGAGCCGCGCCGGTGAGGACCAGGAGCCTTCGACGCTCGCCGACCATCTGGCCGACCCTAACGCGCCGGACATCGAAGCGCGGCTCGAAGCCCGCCAGTCGCGCGTGATGATGCTGCAGACGCTCGACCAGTTGCCCGAGCAGGAGCGCCTCGTCGTGTCGCTATACTACTACGAACACCTGACGCTGTGCGAAATTGGCCGCGCGCTTGGAATCTCCGAATCACGCGTCTCGCAGGTTCACAGCCGCGCGATGTCGCGCCTGCGCCTGCGGGTGCGCAAGGCGATGTCCGGCGAACGCGAGCGGCAGACGTCGTGAGCCGCCTCACGCCAATCGCAGGGACCCACGGCCGCCGCTCGGACCGCGCGAGCGAGTTACGCGCGGCCGCGACCGCAGACGTGCGCCCGATCGATGGGCCCGTCGAACGCCGTCGCGCATCCCGCTCCCTGTGGGCGGCGTGTGAAGCATTGTTGTCCGCGGCCGATCCTCACGCCCTGACGCGCTCGCTCGATCAATTGAGCGAAGCGTTCGAGTGTGATGGCGTCGCCCTCTACGCAGTGGGCGCTTCCGGCGCCCTCGAGCCGTGGTGCGCGCGCGGCGATTGGCGCCCGACGCCGGGCGACCTGCGCGATTGCATGAGCATCCCCCTGTTCCGCAACGAGCAGCGCGTGGGCACCTTGGACCTGCAGGCGCGCAAGGGGCAGCGCTGGTTGGCTCCGCAGATGACCTTGATCCGCACCGCCGCAGGCGCCCTGGGGGCAGCCCTCGGTGCGCGGATCGAACTTGAACTGCTCCGCCGCCAGCCGGGCCGCGATCCCGTCACCGGGCTCCCGGATGCTTCCACGTTTCATGCGAGGGTGGGCGAGGAGATGTCACGGGCGCGCCGACACGGCCTGCCGGTCGCCGTTGCCGTCATCAATCTCGATCACTTTGGCGCCTTGAACGCGCGCTACGGCCGCGAAGCCGGTGACGCCGCACTCGCCGAAGTCGCGCTGATGCTGCGGCTCCTGCTGCGCGAGACGGACATCGTCGCGCGGCTGGGCGGCGACACGTTCGGCCTGTTGCTGCCCGAGACCGATGCGGGTCCGGCCCTGCGTTGCGCGCAGCGCGTGACACGGGCCATCGAGGAACACTCCTTCGCGCGCGTCGGGCGCATGACGGCGTCGGCGGGTGTCGCGTCGGGACCGATCGATGGCGTCGATTCGCTGGAATTGCTCGATCACGCCGACCGTTCGCTCGGGCTCGCCAAGAAATCCGGCCGTCGCCGCGCCGTGGCATCCGCGCGGCCCAACGTGAACTGATTGGCAGGCAAACGATGGTGAAGACTTCTGCGGATGAAGCCGTTCGGCACCCGCAGGCCAGTGTTTCGGGCGGGACCATGCCCGGAATGGCTGCAGCACCAGACCTCGCCGAGGGGGCCGGTTCGTCGAGCGGGGAAGAGTGGCGCATCCTGCCGCGCATCCTCGTGGTGGATGACGAGCCCACGGTCGTCGATGTGTTCAATGAGTTCCTCGCGGCCCAGGGCTACGAAGTCACCGTCGTCTCGAATGGCGAGGACGCGGTGCGGATGATTCCCTCGCTGCGTCCGGACATCATCCTCACCGACATCAACCTGCCCGGGCTGTCGGGGCTCGAAGTGATGCGGCACGCCCGCGCCCACGATCCCGAAGTCGCCGTCATCGTGGTGACCGGTTACGCTTCGGCGGCCACCGCCATCGACGCGTTGCGCCAGGGCGCCTACGACTATGTGACCAAGCCGTTCGACCTCGACGAAGTGCACCAGATCGTCGAGCGCGGTATCGCCAACCGGCGGCTGAAGGCGATCAATCGCCAGTTGGTCGAGGAGTTGCGCGAGAAGAACGCCATCCTCGAACGCCACGAACTGGAATTGCGGGAGCGCGTCCAGTTGGCGACGCGGCAGATGACCACGCTGTACGAAGTCGGCAAGGAGATCGCCGCCAACCTCGAACTCGAGCCGCGGCTGAACCTCATCGCTTCACGCTCCGCCGAACAGACCGGCGCGCCGGCGGCGGTGGTGTACCTCAAGCAGACCGAATTGGAAGCGTTCACGCCCGTCGCCGTACACGGCTTCGAGTGGAGCGTGCGCGAGGTGAATGCCGGCAACGTCATCCCACACGGCGATGTGCTGGCGCCGGTGGCGTACGAGCGACAGTTGGTGCGCCTGGCGCCGGCGGAAGACGCCGACGCGATCGACGTGCCCGGGCTACCGGGTGTGCGCTGCCGCACCATGATTGCCATGCCGCTCGCCGCCGACGGGGAAACCATCGGCGTGCTCGCCGTGTGCGACAAAGTCGACGGGTTCAGCGTGGAGGACGAGAGCTTCCTGGCGCTGTTCGCCTCGCAGGCCGCGTTCGCCATTCGTAACTCGCAGCTGTACGAACATACCAAGAGCCTGGATCGACTCAAGTCGGAATTCGTCGCCGTCGTCTCGCACGAGATTCGCACGCCACTGACCTCGGTCAAGGGCGCGGTCGAATTGCTGTCGGACTCCGCCTACTTCAAGAATTCCGATCAGCAGGCCAAGCTGCTGTCGATCGCCCACGCGAACAGCGACCGCTTGCTGGTGCTCATCAACGACATCCTCGACTTCTCGAAGCTCGAGTCGTCGTCGCTGCCGATGAACCTCGAGCGCCAGCAGCTCGAGCCGGTCGTGGAACACGCGGTGCACGACCTGCGCACCGTGTTCGAGGAGCATGGCCTCGAGCTGACCATGGAGGTGCCGTCCGACCTGCCCGACCTGCACATCGACGCGGCGCGCGTCACCCAGGTCGTCACCAACCTGCTGTCCAACGCCATCAAGTTCTCCCCCAAGGGCGGCGCGATTCTCATCAGCGCGGCCGTGTGGGAAGGCGCCGTTCGCGTGTGTGTGCGCGATCACGGCGAAGGCATCGCGCCCCAGAACCTCCCCAAGCTGTTCCGCAAGTTCTCGCAGGTCGATTCCTCCGCGACCCGCCGCGCGGGTGGCGCGGGGCTCGGTCTGGTGATCTGCAAGGGCATCGTGGAACAGCACGGCGGACGCATCTGGGTCGAGAGCACTCTGGGCGAGGGCAGCACCTTCCAGTTCACCCTGCCGTTAGAGGAACGCCCTGCGCCCGAGCTCGCCACGTCCTGAGGGACGCGACGTGCCTGAGTGCTGCGACCCCACGATGCCCGCTTCCTCGGTGCTGTTGGTCGAATGTCTCTCCGGGCTCGGCGCCCACGAAGCGGACGCGGCGTTGCGTGTCCGCGCGCTGCGCAAGGCCGGGCTCTCGGTGCACGTGATGCTCGTTGAAGGTACGACTGCCGGTGAGCGCGCCCAGGCGATTTCCGCTGCTGTGGCGCGTGCCGTGGCGGAACAGCCCGCCGTGGTGTGTGTCGTGTCGCCGAACGCCGAATGGCGCGCCTTCGACCGCGCGCTGCCCGCGTCGCTGCCGCGCCAATGGTGGCCCTCGCTGGTGCCGGGAAGCGGCGGTGAGCCCGAGCCGGGCGCCGCCACTGCCCCGGTCAGTGTGGCCTCGAGCACTTCATACCGCACCGTGGCGCTCGATTGCGCGCCGGTCCGGGTGGCGCGCGAGCGCGGACCCGTGGCGCTGTGGGATGGCGATTTCATCCTGTCGCCGGGACCGCTCAAGGGCGTCGAAGGCGAACGGTTGCTGCGCGCTTACGCCGAAGCGATCGAGGAGCGGCCCGAGTTGGACCTCGTGATACTCGCCGACCCCGATCCCGTGATGCACGAATTCGCGCACTCGATCGGCATCGGCTGGCGCGTTCACAGCGCGGGGGAGTCGCCCCGGGAGGCCGAGCACACCTGGATCGCCACCGCCTCGGCGGTGCTGCTGCCCTTGAGCGAGCCGGCCACCGCGGGACTCGTGCTTCGCATCATGGCCGCGGGCGTTCCCATGATCCTCGACTCCTCGCTGCACGCGGCGCGATCACTGGCCGCGTGGCTGGGCGCCACGCATGCCGGCGTGGCGCTCCCCGAAGCCGCACTCGCGGCGGTGCTGAGGCGGGATCCGCGTGTGCGCGAAGCCAGCGCGCGGGCCCGGTTGCGCGCGGCCGGGCACGAGCCCGAGGCGCTGTGCGCGCGGCTGGTTTTGGCCACCGGCGGGGAAGCACGCCGGTCACGCGAGGCCGCGTGAGTCCCGCTGCCGCGCGGTGGCGGCGGGCGACGCCGAGGCACGGGGTGTTGCGGGGCCACCGCGTCTTTCACTAAGGTGCGGCGAAATCATTTGCGGTCCACAAGGAGGAGGTTCGCGTGCGTATTCTGGTGACGGGCGGAGCCGGGTTCATTGGCTCGAATGTGGTGGACGGGTTGCTTGCCCGCGGGCACGAGGTCGGGGTGTTCGACGACCTGTCCAGCGGCAAGCGCGAGTTCGTCGATCCGCGCGCGACGTTCTTTGAGGGAGACCTCGCCAGGCCCGCCGACGTCGAGCGCTGCATCGCGACGTTTAAACCCGAAGTCGTGGATCACCACGCGGCCCAGATCGATGTGCGCAAGTCCGTCACCGACCCGATCCACGATGCCAACACCAACGTGCTGGGGTCGATCGGGCTGTTGCAGAGCTGCTCCCGCCACGGTGTGCGCAAGGTCGTCTACGCCTCGACCGGCGGCGCGCTCTATGGCGAGGGCCGCCAGTTGCCGGCGACCGAGGACCATCCGGTCAATCCCGAGGCGCCCTACGGCATCAGCAAGCACACGGTCGAGCACTATTTGTACCTGTGGAAGCTGCTGCACGGCCTCGATTACACGGTGCTGCGCTACCCGAATGTCTACGGGCCACGCCAGAACCCGCATGGCGAAGCAGGGGTGAACGCGATCTTCATCGGCATGATGCTGCACGGCCAGCGGCCGCACATCTTCGGCAGCGGCGAACAGGTGCGGGACTATGTGTTCGTGGGCGACATCGTCGCCGCGAACCTGCTGGCGCTCGAGCGTGGCTCGGGCCAGCTGCTGAACATCGGCAATGGCGTGGGCGTCTCCGTGCTCGATATCGTCCGCACCATCAACGAGGTGCTGGGCACGACGATCGAGCCGATCTTCGAAGCCGCGCGAGCGGGCGAGATCCAGCGCATCTACCTCGATGCCTCGCGCGCGAAAGCCGAACTCGGCTGGACGCCGACGGTGTCATTCCGCGACGGGCTGACGCGAACGATCGAGTGGCATCGCGCTCACGCCCCAGCCTGAGCAGCGTCCCAGAGTTCCCAGACGCTGTTTAGCGGTTCAGGCGGATCTCGACCGTCCCGATCGCTTCATTCTGCTTGCCGCCGACGATGTGTCCCGCATCGCGCACCCAGCGGTAGCCGCCTGAAGCGGTGATGAAGATGCCGCTGGCGGGCCAGTAGCGCAGTCCGCCTTCGAGATCGCGCGTGGTCTCGACGACGCCCTCGAAGTGCGACGACTGGATGGTGCCCGAGCCGGGAATGAACGGTTCGTCGAGGTTGTTCTCGCCCTTGTCGTTGTGCGTCGCAATGGCGAACAGCGTCCAGTCGGTGCCCGGGTCCCAGCCGGCGCGCACGCGGATGCGCCGCGCATCGGGGCCGGTGGGGAAGCCGATCGACTTGCCCTCGACCACATAGGAGCGGCCAAAGTACGAGGTGTAGACGAAGCGACTGACGCGCGTCCATTCGCCGCCCCAGGTGACGCGCTGGCCGTGGATCAAGCCGGCGCCCTCCCAGCCGAACTGGTAGGCGAACTTGTTCGGGTACTTGCCGCTGCGCGCGTGGATGTCATCGAGCAGCAATTCGCCGTACACCTTGGTGCCTTCGGCGACGCGCCATGCGGCGTCGAACGACATGACCACGTTGTTGCGCAGCACGGCACTCGAATCGGGTTCGCCCTGCACCTCGAGCCGCTGCACCAGCACGTAGGGGATGAAGCCGATCAGGTACAGCGGCTGCCACGTCGTTGCCTTGTAACGCGCCGCCTCGGTGATTCCCATGCGCACCCCATCCGAGAGCTGCCATTCGATGCGGTGCGCGGCGAGTTGCTCGCCCGAGGCTTGCGCCAGCGTGGCGTTCAAGGCGATGCCGTCGGCGCGCAGCGCCTGGTGATGCGCGCGGAAGACGATGCCCATCAGCGCCGGAGAGGTTCGCGACAGCACCAGTGAACCTTCCTGCCCCGGTCCCCAGTGCCAGCGGTTGCGGCCGAACTGGATGCCCCACTGGCCCTGCTCTTCCGTGTACGAGATGAAATTCTCGTCGGTGAGCACGATCACGTCGTTGTTGGGAACGATCGGGTCGGCGAAGGCGCGGGCGTGGTCGAATTGGCCCACCGTGTAATGGGAGTAGGCCAACAGCCGGTCGAGCCCGAGTGCGATGCGGCCCTGGAAGCCCGAGCCCGAGATCAGTTTCGTCTGCGTGCCGTTGAGGCGGTCGACGCCCTCGAGACCGACGGACACCTCGAAGCGCGTTCGCTCGATGCTCGACTCATACAGCCGCGGCGTGGACTCGTAGCGGGAGTCGGGCCCGAACAACGGTGAGCGGTCGCGCCCCAGTTGGCGCTCGATGCGCGCGAGCGAAATGTCGCGAACGCGGCCGAGTGTGGCGGGCGTGGTGCCGATGCCCTGGAGCTCGATCGACTGCAGCGGCTGCGTGTCGAGATGGGGCAGGCGGATGCGGTTCTGCAGCGCGCTCGAGTCGTAGAGATCGAGGATGCGCAGCTCGTCGCTGATGGGATCGCCCACGGGAATGTTGTCATAGGGCGTGGCTCTTGCGGGCTTTGCCCCAAAGCTAAGCGCCAGCAGGCAGCCGATGGCTGCCATGATCGGTCGCGGACTTCCTTGTCGCGTGGCCCACATGGTCTCCGGATGTTAGCAGCCCGCTTCGTGTTCGGCCACCCGCCCGGGCGGAATTCGCAGGCGGGGTGACGGGGCCCGCGCGGGGGCCCGAATCGTGCGAAAGGCGTAGGCAGGGGAAATATCCCCACCCACCCTTGCCGCCATCGCACCCCGCTCCGCATCGAGGCCCATTGAAGCAAACGTTTCCGCCGCTCGCGCGGTTCGCCGGCGTTGTCGCAGCAATTGCCTTGTCCCTCGGGAGCGCCCGCCCTGCCCACGCTGCCCGGCTCGATGTCCGCACCCGCGCCGCCGCAATCACTGCGCGCCTGAACGCTCCACCCTCCGCCGAACGCAACGCCCTGCTGCCGGTGAACGAGGCCGGCGAGCTCGACGTCTTTATTCGCGGCAACGCCTCGCGCGCAGCCCTCGAGGCGGCAGGCGCCACGGTGCGCACGCAGCTGCCGGGGCTGTGCACGGCATACATTCCCGTCGAAGCGCTGGATCGTGTCGCTGCGGTGACCGGCGTGACCGCGGTGCGGCTCGCCGCTGCCGTCGAACCTGAACTATCGGCGAGTGTCCCGACCACCGGCGCGCTGCTGCTGCGCGGTCCCGGTCCCGCATTCGAAGGCCTGAACGGTCGCGGCGTGCTGGTGGGCTCGGTCGACACCGGTGTCGACTTCGGCCATGGCGACTTCCGCGATTCGACCGGGGCCACGCGCTTCGTCTCGATCTGGGATCAAGTGGCGCCGGGAACCGGCAGTGCCGGCTATCCTTATGGCCGCATCTGGAGCGCCGCGGAAATCAACGCCGGAGCCTGCACCGAGGCGGATTCCGGCAGCCACGGCACCCATGTGCTGGGCATCGCGGCCGGCGACGGCAGCCAGACCGGCGGCTCGGTTCCTGCCTTCACGCATGTGGGAATGGCCCCGGCCGCCGACCTGGCACTGGTGAAGAGCGCCTTCAGCACCACCGCTGTGCTCGACGGCGTGCGCTGGCTGTTCGACCTCGCCGCCTCGCGTGGCGAGAACGCCGTGGTCAACCTTTCGATCGGCACGCAATTCGGGCCGCACGATGGCAGCAGTGACTTCGAGCAGGGACTGGAGAGCCTCGTGGGACCGGGCCGCATCGTCGTTAAATCCGCCGGCAACGATCGCGGCACCGCGAAACATGCCGAGACCGCCGCCATCGCCGCGGGCAGCAGCATCACGCTGTCCGTGTCAGGGACAGCGGCCAGTCGCGTCTTCGCCATCGATGGCTACTACGATTCCACCGAGCGCCTGCGCGTCCGGCTCACCACGCCCTCGGGCGTCGTGATCGGACCGCTGGGCTTAGGCGTCGAGAGCGCCGCGTATCCTGGGGTCGCGACCACCAGCGGCACCGTTTATGTCGCCCAGGAGAGTCTCGCCACCGGGCGGCGCAACGTCTACATCGAGGTCAATGGCACAGCCGCGAGCACCGCCATGAACGGCACCTGGACGATCACGTTCTTCGCGGACCAACTCGGCACCTCGAACGGACTCGTCGACCTGTGGCGCTTCCACGCGAGCAGCGGGCTCAGCGCGAATTTCATCTCCGGAAACCAGCCGACGCGCGAGTTGATCACCGAACCGGGCAACGCGCCGAGCGTCATCACCGTGGGTTCGTATGTGACGCGAACGGCGTGGACCGCATGCAACGGCACGGTCTCGAACTTCAGCAGTCCGCCGCCCTATGGCAACCTGTCGTCGTTCTCGAGCCCTGGTCCTACACGGGATGGCCGCCAGAAGCCGGACCTGGTGGCGCCGGGCGAAGCGATCCTCTCGGCGACCTCATTCGACATCCCCGTCACCTGCCCGGGCAGCGGTGTCGCCTCCACTTACGCGAACGATGGCGGGCAGCATACCGCCATGCGCGGCACCAGCATGAGCGCGCCGCATGTCGCGGGTGCCGTTGCGTTGTTGCTGCAGAAGCGGGGAGCGCTGACACCCGCTGAAGTGAAGAGCTACCTCACCGCGCACGCCAAGCGCGATGCCTTCACCGGGGTCAACCCGGGCAACGAGTGGGGAGCGGGCAAACTGTTCCTCGGCGACCTGCTCGACCCGATCGTCCAAAACATCAGCGTCGCCCCGCAGGCCGATGTCATCATTGACGGTACGATGTCGCTCAGCTGGAGCGGCAAGGATTCCCTCGGCAGCGTCGCGAGCGTCGACCTCGAGTTGTCGCGCAACGGGCTCGACGGCCCCTACGCAGCCATCGCAGCGGGGATTCCCAACAGCGGCAGCTATTCATGGACCGTGACCGGACCGGCGACGGGTGAAGGGCTGGCGTTCGTGCGCGTGGTGGCGCACGACTCCAACGGCAACAGCGGCAGCGCCGTTCTGGGATCGGGGTTCACCATTCACAGTCCGCTCGCCGTGGGAGGCGGTCCGTCGCTTCGCTGGGCGCTCGGTCCCGTCACGCCGAATCCCGCCGCGGGACCCATGCGCGTTTCCTTCGCGCTGGCGGCCCGGGCGGATGTGCGAGTGGCGGTGCACGATGTGCTCGGACGTTACGTCACCACGCTCGCCAGCGGTGCGTTTGCCGCAGGGTCCCACGAAGTGGTGTGGGACTTGAAGCGCCAGGGCGCGCCGGTGCGCGCGGGGATCTACTTCGTCGGCTACGACACGCCCGCGGGACGCTTCACGCGCCGGGTGGTCATCGCCGGCTAGGCCGCGTTCCGGGGGAGTTGCGGCCCCGGTGTGTGCGGCCCCGGTGTGCCGCCGGTTGAGCTGCCGCGCGGGTATGCTCGCGCCGGGTTCAGGCCGCCCGTATGCCGTATGCCGGGAACTCTCCGCGCTCGATCCGGGTATCGATGCAGGTGACCCGGTCTTCGCAATCCCGCGCGGATCCGCGTTGCCACCCCTCCGAGGCTCCGATGCCCATTCGCGACTGGCCGCGCCGCGCCGCCTTCATGCTGGCACTGCTGGCGGTACCCGCCGGAGCCCCGCACGCGCAGGTCATCGATCACGGCTTCGACATCGCGGACCAATCGGTCAACGCCACGGTCGTGTCGGGCGGCACGCTCTACATGGGCGGCAACTTCACGCACGTCGGTCCATTCACGGGTTCTGCGACGATCCTTGATTCGCTGACGGGACTTCCGCTCGGCAGCGTGCAGCGCGTCACGGGCAGCGTGCTGGCGGCGGCGCCCGACGGCGTGGGCGGCTGGTTCATCGGTGGCGCCTTCACTGTGCCGGGCACACCTTCGCGCGCGAACCTCGCGCACCTGCTCGCGAGCGGCCAGTTCGCCCCCTGGGCGCCGGCGGTGGACGGGACAGTGCGCGCGCTAACGGTCGTGGGATCGCGGCTCATCGCCGGCGGCGACTTCACGATGGTGTCGGGCCAATCGCGCGGCCGCCTCGCGGCGTTCGATCTCACGAGTGGCCAGCTCATGGGCTGGAGTCCCGGCGCGGACAAACCCGTCCGCGCTCTGGCCGTGCGCGATACGGTGGTGTTGGTGGGCGGCGACTTTTCCGTGATTGCAGGCGTGCCGGTTCGCAACCTCGTGGCACTCGGACTGCTCGGTGGCTCGGCGACGAGTTGGCGCCCGCGCCCCGACGGTTCGGTCTATGCGCTCGCCGTGAGTGGTTCGCGCGTCTACGCGGCGGGCGGCTTCACCACGATTGGCGGCCAGCCGCGCATCTCGATCGCGGCGCTGGATACCTTGACGGGGCTCGCGACTTCCTGGCGCGCGGATGCCAATGATGCCGTCACCGCGCTCGTCGCGGCAACCGGCACCGTATATGCGGCCGGCTCGTTCCGCGTGATCGGCGGGCAGCCGCGGAACTTCATCGCGGCACTCGATTCCGTGGCTGGTGCGGCGACCGTATGGGACCCGAATGCCGACAATGAGGTGAGCTCGATGTGGCTGAGCGGCGATCGCCTCTATGCAGGCGGCGCCTTCCGCAACATCGGTGGGCAACCGCGCAACTTCATCGCTGCGCTCAACGTCGCGGACGGACTCGCGAATGCCTGGGACCCGAATGCCGACGCGCCGGTGTTCGTCGTATCGGGGCGCGCAGGAGCGGTACTCGTGGGCGGTCGCTATGCCAGCATCGGCGGCAAGACGCGCAACCACCTCGCCGCCATCGATCTCGCCACGGGCCACGTCAATGACTGGGACCCCAACGCGAGCGAATCGGTGCATGCGCTCGCGGCGAGCGGCAACACGATCTACGCGGGCGGCGTGTTCGATCGTGTGGGCGGGCTACCGCGCAATCACCTCGCCGCGATCGACGGCACCAGCGGCGTTCCGTTCGTCTGGAACCCCGACGCGAACAATGTCGTCGCCACACTCTGCACCGATGGGCCGGCGGTTTACGCGGGCGGTTCGTTCCTCACCGTCGGCGGCGTGTCGCGGACCTATCTCGCGGCGATCGATTCGGCGAGCGGGAGCATTTTGCCCTGGGCGCCGCAGGCAGACAACGTCGTCGTCGCCCTCGCGATGCAGGGCAACACGCTGTATGTGGGCGGCGGCTTCACCACGATCGGTGGCCAATCGCGTAACCGGATCGCAGCACTGGATCTGGGAACCGGGATCGCCACGTCATGGAATCCCAACACCACCGGGTTCATCTACTGCCTAGCGGCGAATGGATCGATCATCTACGCGGGCGGCGCCTTCACCGGCATCGGTGGCCAACCGCGTTCGTGCATCGCGGCGCTTGATTCTGCGACGGGGCAGGCGCTGGCCTGGAACCCCAGCATCAGCGGTGACTCCCCCAACGTGAAGGCGTTGCTCGTGCGTGACGGCGCGGTATACGCGGGCGGGGCGTTCTCCGCCTCAGGTAGCGCGCCGCGACTCAATCTCGCCGCGGTCGATGCGGCGAGCGGCGCTGCGACAGCATGGGATCCCTCGCCCAACCGCTCCATCTTCTCGCTCGCCGCGCACGCGTCGTTCATCTTCGCCGCAGGGGTGTTCGATAGCGTGGCGCTGGAGCCGCGCGCGAATCTCGTCGCCATCGGTGACGTGTTCACCGCCACGACGATGTCGCTGGTGCGCGCCGAGGCGCGCGACGGCGAAGTGCGGCTCGCGTGGTACGCGCACGCGGATCTGGGCGCGAGCTTCACGCTGTACCGCTGCGAGAGATCAGGCGCCTGGCGATCGATGGGCAGTGTGTTCGCGGACGGGACAGGGCTCCTCGAAGTCGTCGACACACGCGTCATTGCGGGCGCGCGCTACGGTTACCGCATCGGCGTCACGAGCGCGAGTGGCGAGGAGGCCCTGGGTGAGACATGGGTCACGGTTCCGCTCACCGCGCGTCTGCGGCTCGATGGCGCGCGACCGAACCCCTCGCGCGGCGCGCTCGATGTCGCCTTCGTGCTGCCGGACGCCGCACCGGCGCGTCTCGAGGTGCTCGACCTGGCGGGCCGCCGCGTCGTCTCGCGCGAGGTGGGAGCGTGGGGCGCGGGCAGTCACGTCGTGCGCGTGGCGGCAGCCGGCGCACTGGCGCCGGGCGTCTACTTCGTGCGCCTGGGCCGGGGGGGAGAGTCGGTGACGCGTCGCTGTGTCGTCGTCCGGGACTGATTCACCCGCTTGCGGGCAAACAGCCGCGTTTTTGGCCCCACTTTGCCGTGTGTGATAGCTTCCCTCGCTGATTTCCAGCGGGGCCATCCTGGTCCCCAATCCTGCCACCTTAGAGGACCTCCCATGCGTCCCGGGAATCCCGCGGTCCTCGAACAACCCTACGATCCTGCCCGTGTCGAAGCGCGTTGGTACGCGCACTGGGAATCGTTGGGCGTGTTCCAGCCCAAGGCCTCCGAAACGGGCCGCTCGCAGCCGTTTACGATCATGATTCCGCCCCCCAATGTGACGGGTTCGCTCACGATGGGGCACCTGCTCGGCGAGTCGATCCGCGACGTGATCCTGCGCTGGCAGCGCATGGAAGGCCGCGAAGTGTTGTATGTGCCGGGAATGGACCACGCCGGCATCGCAACCCAGAACGTGGTGGAGAAGAAACTGCGCGAGGACGGCCGCTCGCGCCACGACCTGGGTCGCGACGGCTTCGTTGATGAAGTGTGGAAGTGGAAGGACCAATACGGCGGCCTGATCCTCAAGCAGTTGCGCCGCGTGGGCACCTCGCCCGATTGGTCGCGCGAGCAGTTCACGCTCGATGCGCACTATTCGCGCGCCGTGCTCACCGGTTTCAAGGTGCTCTACGACAAGGGCCTGATCTACCGCGGCCACTACATCGTCAACTGGTGCCCGCGCTGCATGACGGCGCTGTCCGACGAGGAAGTGGATCACGTCGAGACCGAAGGCAAGCTGTGGCACATTCGTTACCCGATCAAGGGCTCGGAGAAATTCCTGACGGTGGCCACCACGCGGCCCGAGACGATGCTCGGCGACACCGCGGTGGCGGTGAATCCCAAGGACCGCCGCTACGCCCACTTGAAGGACAAGTTGGCCGTGCTGCCGCTGGTGCGGCGCGAGATCCCGATCGTGTTCGACGACATGGTGGATCCCAAGTTCGGCACGGGCGCGGTCAAGATCACGCCTGCCCACGATGCCAACGATTTCCAGACCGGGCAGCGCCACCACCTGCCTTCGCTGGTGGTGATGGACGAGCGCGCGGTGATGAACGACAACGCCGGCGACTTCCGCGGCCTCGACCGCTTCGAGGCGCGCGAGCGTATCGTGCAGGCACTCGCTGACGCCGGTTACCTCGACAAGGTCGAGACGCACCAGAACTCCGTGGGGCACTGCTCGCGCTGCAACACGGTGATCGAGCCCTACCTGTCGCGGCAGTGGTTCGTGAAGATGGGGCCGCTGGCGGCCCCGGCGCTCGAGGCGGCGAAGAAGGGCAAGGTCAAGTTCTTCCCCTCGCGCTGGAAGAAGGTCTACATCAACTGGCTCGACAACATCCGCGACTGGTGCATCTCGCGGCAGTTGTGGTGGGGCCACCGTATTCCGGTGTGGTATCGCGGCGAAGAGATTCTCGTCTCGGTGGACCGGCCCGAGGGCGAAGGTTGGGTGCAGGACGAAGACGTCCTCGACACCTGGTTCTCATCGTGGCTGTGGCCGTTCGCGACACTTGGCTGGCCGGACGAGACCGAGGACTTGAAGCACTTCTACCCGAACAGCCTGATGGTCACCGGCAGCGACATCATCTTCTTCTGGGTGGCGCGCATGATCATGGCGGGGATCGAATTCCGCGGCGAGGTGCCGTTCCCGCACGTGTTGTTCACGAGCATCGTGCGCGACGCGCAGGGCCGCAAGATGTCCAAGTCGCTCGGCAATTCGCCGGACCCCCTGGCGATGATGGACGAGTACGGCGCGGATGCCGTGCGCTTCACCATGGTCTACCTGACGCCGACGGGGCAGGACCTGCTGTTCGACTCCAAGCGGCTCGAGACGGGCAAGTTTTTCGCGAACAAGGTGTGGAACGCCACCAAGCTCGTGACCATGCGGCTGGGCGACGAGAACTTCGCGCGCATCAAGGAGAGCCAGCTGGCGCTGACGCTGGCGGACCGCTGGATCCTGTCGCGCTACGCCAACGCCGTGAAGGACGTGACGCGCAATCTCAAGACCTACCGTTTGAACGAGGCGGCGAACGCGCTCTACCACTTCATCTGGAACGACTACTGCGACTGGTACCTCGAGATGGCCAAGCCGCGCTGGACCGAGATTCCCGACGGCCCGCCCATTGACGTGCACGATCGCCTCGTCGCCCGCTGGGTGGCGTGGAAGGTGCTCGATGGCGCCCTGCGCATGCTGCACCCGTTCATGCCGTTCGTGACCGAAGAGTTGTGGCAGGCGCTGCCGCACGATGGCGAGACGCTGGCGCTGGCGTCATGGCCGCGCGCCAAGAAGAGCTGGTTCGACGCCGACACCGAGAAGCAGATCGACTTCCTGCAAAAGCTCGTGATCGCCGTGCGCAACCTGCGCGTGGAAGCCGGGCTGCCACCGGGCAAGCGCGTGCCCGTGCTCGTGCGCGGTAGCGACGAGCAATGGGCGCTGGTCGCGACCCTGACGCCGCAGATCATGGCGCTGGCGCGCGTCGAGAGCGTGAGCGCGCTCAAGGGTGAGGGCCGTCCGGGATTGTCGGCCGCGGCGATCGTTGATGGCGCCGAGGTGTTCGTGCCGCTCGAAGGGCTGATCGACGTGGCGGAGGAGCGCGCGCGGTTGGTGCGCGAGGCCGACAAGCTGCTGACGGATCTCGAGGGCACGCGGCGCAAGCTGCGCAACCAGGATTTCCTCAACAAGGCCCGCCCCGACGTGGTGCAACGCGAACACGACCGACTCGCCCAACTCGAGGAAACGCTCGACAAGCTCAAGCGCGCGCAGGAAAGCCTGCGCGGGGCGGGAGTCTAGTCTTCCAGGTTGCTGGGCCGCCCGCGCTTCGGCGCCACCTCGCGCTTGCTGCCTCAGCGGCCCGCTGCTATCCCAGACGAAGTGGCCAAAGCGGCTGGAATTGCCTCCTGTTGAGCCCTTTCCGGGGTGGCGTAGACAATTGGCCCAAGCCAAAACCCCTGTTTGGTACCACCGAACACGGTGTAGCAACTCACTACACAATCATAACTAGCCCTGTCATTGACCTGAATTGGGGTCTACAATTTCTGTCCACGCGCCCTCTTTTTACAGGGTGGCTTGCCGAATCACCTGCTTGACACGCTCGATTCTCCGTCCCGAAACAGCACCCCCGGAGGCAACATGCCCAGCCCGCACCCGCGACTCCTGCGCCCCCTGTTGACCAAGATCCTTGGCCGTTCGCTGATGGGATTGGCCGTCTTTGCCCTCACACTGGGCGCCTCCGTTGGTATTAGCCAGGCTGAAACGATCACGGCCTCGGCGGGCGCGGGCGGCACGATCAGCCCCAGTGGCGCCGTGTCCGTGACAACGGGTGCGGACCAGAAGATCGGTATTGCGGCTGATCCCTGCTACTCGATCGCCGATGTGCTGGTGGACGGCAATTCGGTCGGTGCGGTGTCGTCCTACACGTTCACCAACGTGACGGCGGACCACACCATCGCGGCGTCGTTCTCGGTCAACACCTTCACGATCACGGCCTCGGCCGGTGCGGGCGGCTCGATCAGCCCGAGCGGTGCGGTGTCGGTGAACTGCGGCGCGGACCAGGCGTTCACAATCGCCACCGCCGCGTGCAACGCGATCCAGGACGTGCTCGTGGATGGCGTCTCGGTGGGTGCGGTTGCGGCCTACACGTTCTCGAACGTGCAGCTGGACCACACCATCGCGGCGACGTTCGTTTCGACCACGCTGGCGACCACCAACGCGCTCACGATCAGCCCGAGCCCGTCGGTCTGCCAGCAGGCCATCAGCATCACCTCCACGCTGACGCCGAACACGGCGACGGGCGCGGTCGAGTTCTTCGACGGCGTCAGCTCGCTGGGTACGTCGACGGTGTCGAGCGGTACGGCAGTGCTGTCGCTGCCCTCCGGTCTGGCGGTGGGCGCGCACACGCTGAAGGGCGTGTTCACGCCGAGCGGCTGCTTCGTGGCGAGCACGTCGCCGAACAAGTCGCACACAGTCAACAAGGCGACGCCGGCGGTTACGCTGGCAGCCGATGTCAATCCGTCGATCTGGAACTCGCCGGTGACGTTCACGGCGACGGTTACCCCGGCGACGGCGACCGGTACGATCACGTTCAAGGATTCGCTCACGACGCTGGCGACGGTGACGCTCACGGGCGGCACGGCGCAGCTGGTGAAGTCGAACCTGTACACGGGTAAGCACACGCGGATCACCGCGACCTATAACGGTGACGCGTGCTTCAACACGAAGACCTCGGCGAACTACGCGCAGCTGGTCTACCGCGCCGGAACGACGACGTCCCTGTCGACCAACGTCAACCCGTCGAACTACGGGGCGACGGTGGTGCTGACGGCGACGGTTTCACCGGTGGGCGTCACGAACAAGGTGTCGTTCTACGACAACGGCAACCTGATGGGCGCAGTCAACGTGAACTCGTCAACGGGGCTGGCGACGCTTTCCACCAGCAACCTGCTGCCGGGCAAGCACGACCTGACCGCCGCCTACCAGGGTGACACGCACTACTCACCCAGCAGCACGGCGAGCGCCTACAGCCAGCAGGTGGTCGTGGTTCCGGATCCCACCAGTGTCGCGCTCACGGCGAGCCCAAGCCCGACGACGTGCCAGACTCCGGTCACGTTGAAGGCCACGGTGACTCCGAGCAACGCCTCCGGCAGCGTCGAGTTCTTCGACGGCGCCACCTCGCTGGGCAGCAGCTCGGTCATCACGGGGGTCGCGACGCTCGTGACCACCTTCAGCACCGGTTCGCACTCGCTGCACGCCACGTACGGCGGGGAAGTCTTCTATAACCCGAGCACGAGCCCGAACACTGCGCTGACGGTGACCAAGACGACGCCGGCCATCGCGATCACCAGCAGCGAGAACCCCTCCACGTGGGCGCAGCCTGTGACGCTCACCGCCACCCTGACGCCGAACACGGCCACAGGAACGGTGACGTTCAAGGATTCGCTGCAGACGATCGCCATCGTGACGATCGTCGGCGGCCAGGCTCAGCTGACGCGGTCGAACTTCTACACCGGCAAGCACACGCAGCTGGTTGCGATCTACAACGGCGACGCCTGCTTCAACACGAAGACGTCGGCGTTCTTCACGCAGTCGGTCTACCGTGCGACGACGGTGATCTCGATGACCACGGACATCAACCCGAGCTACTACGAGCAGACGGTCAAGATGACCGCATCGGTGACGCCGTTGGGGGCCACGAGGAACGTGTCCTTCTTCGATGGCACGACCCCGATGGGTGCCGCTGCCGTGAACTCGGCGACGGGTCTGGCGACGCTGAACTTCAACAACCTGCTGCCGGGTAAGCACGAGCTGTACGTGACCTACCAGGGGGACAGGAACTTCAAGCCGAGTGCGGCGCTCTCCACCTACAGCCAGGTGGTCAATCCCGTCTCCACTGCGATCACGCTCGTATCGGACATCAACCCGTCGAAGTTCGGTCAGGCCATCACGCTGAC
>JANLOX010000037.1:0-10451 GCA_031366795.1 Candidatus Eiseniibacteriota bacterium
TCCAGCGGGGCCGTGAACATGGCGAGCTCTCCCGCTTCGTCGCGCGGCCACTCTTCCATCGGGCGGTCCCAGTAGAGCTCGAGCCCATTCTGGTCGGGATCCCTCAGGTACAGCGCCTCGCTCACGCCATGGTCCGCCGCGCCGTCGAGGCGGATGCCCGCGTTGAACAAGCGCTTGAGCGCATCGCCGAGCAACGCGCGCGAGGGATAGACGATCGCGGCGTGGAAGAGCCCGGTAGTGCCGGGCGCAGGCGGCGGGCCGCCGCGGCTCTCCCAAGTGTTGAGCCCGATGTGGTGATGGTAGCTCCCGGCGGCGAGGAACGCGGCCTGCGTGCCGTAGCGCGCCTTCAACTCGAAGCCGAGCACGCCGCAGTAGAACGCGAGCGAGCGTTCGAGATCGGCGACCTTCAGGTGCACGTGCCCGATGTGCACGCCGCCATCGATCGGGTTGGGAGTCAGCGTCCGGTCCGTCATGTCGTCCTCGCGCTTGATGAGTGGTTCAGCGTGCCCGCGACACCAGTTCGCTCACGACCGTATGCAGGGCGGTCGGATAGAGCCCGCCCGTCTTCACGTGCCCGTTAATGATCAGCGAGGGCACGCTGTCCATGTTGAGATCCATCCATGCGCGCACGTCGCGCGCGACGGCGCTGTCGGCCTCGGCTCCCGCGAAGCAGGAGTCGAGTGCAGCCGAACTCATTCCGATGCTACCGAGGGCAGCGCGAACGTTCTTTTCGTTGGCATGCGCCGGCGGCAGGGTGCGGTAGACGAGGTCGTGGTATTGCCAGAACCGTCCCTGCTGCGCCGCGCACACGCTTGCCTTCGCCAGCCAGCACGCGTGTTCGTGAAAGTCATGCGGCACGCGCGGGTTGCACTTCGAGCTGATCGGTGCGTTGAGGAACATCACGCGCACGTCGTTGGGGTACTCCGCGCGCACGTCGTCGAGGCGTGCGGCGAGCGCGCGGCAGAAGCTGCATTCGAAGTCGCTGGCGACCACGATCTGCACGCGCGCATTTACAGGGCCCTCGGCCGGGAGTCCCGCGAAGCGCGACATGTCGAGGGGCTTCTCGGCCTCGATGCGCTGGAGCAACGTCGAAGCTTCGTCCTGCGCGTCGCTCAGCAATTCATCGACGGCGCCGCGCGCCATGGCGAATGTGGTGATCGCACCGCCCAACGCCACGCCTAAGACCACGAGCTTGAACCAGCGCACCGACCCCGGCGCATTCCAGCGCAGGAACAGCGCGCTCCAACTGCGCGCTTCGTTGAAGCTGCGATCGAGCCGCCAGAACACGATCGCCAGCACGAGGTTCAGCGCATAGGTCGAGACGCAGTTGAGGCACACGGCGCCGATCTTCGTCAGCATCAGGTAGCCGAGCCACCCGTCGAGCATCAACGCCGCGATCGCCAGCACCGAACCGATCCCGGCTGCGGCGGCACCCTCGTCCTCGGGGAGTTGCCACGCCAGCAAGGCGAGCGCCGCCGCGGCGAGGTAATACATGATGCCCCACACCGGCAGCGGCAGGCCGAGCATCCAACTGCTCGGGTGCGCGGCGACCGTGTTGCAGTCGAACAGTCCACCCCCGCCGCAGAACAGCGTGCCGGAGGTGTCGCCGTTCAACACGGTCAGGTGCTCGCGCAGCAGCAGGATCGAGATGGTGATGCCGGTGGCGGCGAGCACGAGCGCGACGAGCGAGGGCGCAGTGCGATTGGGGCGTGGGGGAGTCGACATTCCCTGAGGATACGAGAGCGGCAGCGCGCGGTGAAATGGGACGCGGGATTGGCAACGCCGGTCCGGCCGCTTGATTAGCTAGCTGCATGCCACGCACAGAAGCGCCGGGGGGCTGACACCCGGCCTTCCGCGCGGGCGAAGCTCTACTTGCCCTTCTTGCCTGGCACCACTGGTGCCGGACGCGACTTGGCGAGGGCGTCGGACTTCTTCTGGCTCTTCTGCGCGGAGTCTTGCTTCTGCTGCCGCTCTTTCGACTTCGGTGACTTGTCACCCATGTAGCACCGCCTTGGGTTCGGGTAAATGGAGCAACGTGCGACCGAGCCGGACTGTAGCAGTTTCTTAGCACAGGTCACTCCGCAATCCTCGCGCGCCCGGGGCAAGGCGCGGGCGGCTGGTGTAGGCTCCTGCGTATACCACCGAATCCCAAAACCCTGCGAGGCGCGCCGTGGAATTCCATAAACTGGGCATTGTGGGAGGCGGCTCGATGGGCAAGTCGATTGCCCACAAGGTCGCCTCGAGCGGCATCGACGTGGTGGTGCTCGAGCTGTCGCCCGAGCACGCCGAGCGCGCGCAGGCCGGATTCGGCGAGAGCCTCGACCATGAATTGGCGAAGTGGGGCATCACTGCCGGCGAGAAGCGCGCGATCCTGTCGCGCGTACGTTTCACCACCGACGCGGCGGATCTCGCGGGCACCGATCTCGTCATCGAGACCGTTAACGAAGACCTCGAGACGAAGCAGCAGGTCATGCGGACCCTGTGCGTGGTGTGCCCCGGGGAGCGCATTTTCATCACCAACACCTCGACCCTGAGCATCACGGAAATCGCTGCGGCGGCGGACCGCCCAGGGCGCGTGGTGGGCATGCACTTCATGTACCCGGTGACGCGCAGTCCCATTGTCGAAGTCGTGCGCGGCGCCGAAACGGCCGAGGACTCGTTCCACGCCGCGCTCGAGTTGGCGCGCGCTTTGGACAAGCAGGTGATCGAGGTGTTCGAGTATCCGGGCTACGTCGTCACGCGCGCGATGGTGCCGTTCCTGAACGAAGCCATGCACATCGTGATGGAGGGCGTGGCGCGCGTGGGTGACGTCGATCGCGCCCTGCGGTTGGGCTACGAATTCAAGATGGGGCCGCTCGAATACTGCGACCGCGTCGGCCTCGACAAGGTGCTCGGTTGGATGAATCACCTGTGGGACGAGTTGGGAGATGCGAAGTACCGGCCCTGCCCGATCCTGCGCAAGCTGGTGCGCGCTGGGCATCTCGGCCGCAAGAGCGGGCGCGGCTTCTTTCGCTGGGAGAACGGCCAGCGCTTGCCGGAGGTTGAAGCTGGAGTGACGACATGAACGTGCTGGTGCTCAACTGCGGTTCCTCGTCGGTCAAGTACCAACTGATCGACACTTCGCTCGAGTCGATCGAGTCGAATGGCGACCAGACCAAGGCGCGCGGCAGCGTGGAACGACTGGGCAGCGGCGTCGCGCTGCACACCTGGGAATTCCAAGGTCGCGACAAGTCCTCCGAGTCTTCCGAGATCCTCGAACACCGCCAGGCGATCGCCGAAATCCTGAAGCTGCTGTGCGATCCGGAGCGGGGCGTGGTGAAGTCGCCGTCCGACATCGCGGCGGTGGGCCATCGCATTGTGCATGGTGGCGAGAAGTTCTCGCAATCGACGCTGATCACTCCCGATGTCGAGCGCGGTATTCAGGAGTGCAGCGAGCTCGCGCCGCTCCACAACCCGCACAACCTGCGTGGCTACCACGCGGCGAAGCAAGTGTTGCCGGACGTGCCGCACGCGGCGGTGTTCGACACCGCGTACCACCAAACCATGCCGCCGCACGCCTATCTCTACGGTCTGCCCTACCTGCTCTACCAACGCCACCAGATCCGCCGGTATGGTTTTCACGGTACCTCGCACCGCTACGTGGGCTGGCGCTCAGCAGCACTGTTAGGCAAGCCGCGCGAGGAGACGCGACTCGTGACGTGTCATCTCGGCAATGGCGCCAGCATGTGCGCCATCGAATACGGCAAGTCGCTCGATACCTCGATGGGATTCACACCGCTCGAGGGCTTGCTGATGGGCACGCGCTGCGGCGACCTCGACCCATCGGTCGTGTTCCACGTCATGCACCAGGAGGAACTGACCGAGCAGCAGGTGACCGCACTGCTGAACAAGCACTCGGGGCTCTACGGCGTCTCCGGCGTCTCCAACGACATGCGCGAACTGCTCGCCGCTGAGGCGGACGGCAATGCGCGCGCCAAGCTCGCGATCGACATGTTCTGCTACCGCATCGCCAAGTACGTCGGCGCCTACGCGGCGGCGATGGGTGGCATGGATGCGGTGATCTTCACCGGCGGCATCGGCGAGAACGCGCCGGCGATCCGCGAACGCGCGCTGCGCGGGCTCGAGTTCATGGGGATCGAGCTCGACGCCGCGCGCAACGCGGCGCTGCGCGGCGCCGAGGGCGAGATCACCACAGCCGCGTCACGCGTGAAGGCGCTGGTGATCCCGACCAACGAAGAGTTGCTGATCGCCCGCGACACCGTGCGCGTGCTGGCGCAGGTTCCCGCGTGAGCGACACGCCCGGCGATTCGGGCACTCCCCACAAGCGGCGGCCACGCTACAGCGGCACGCACCCGCGCCGCTTCGAGGAGAAGTACAAGGAGCTCGCGGCGGAGAAGTACCCCGAGATCGTTCCGCACGTGCTCGCCAAGGGGCGCACTCCCGCGGGCCAGCACGTGCCGATCATGGTGGACGAGGTGCTCGAGGTGCTCGCGCCGCAGCCGGGTGAGCGCGGCGTGGATGCGACGTTGGGCTGGGGCGGTCACGCGCAGCGCTTGCTCGAGCGCTTGGCGCCCGGTGGGCAATTGCTGGGGATCGATGCGGACCCGTTTGAGCTTCCGCGTACCGAGGCGCGGCTGCGGCGGCTGGGCTTCGACGAGACCGCGTTCATCACGCGGCGCACGAACTTCGCCGGGCTGCGCGCGGCGATCGATTCGGCGGGATGGCACGAGGGCGCGGACTTCATCCTCGCGGACCTCGGCGTCTCGTCGATGCAGATCGACGATCCCTCGCGCGGGTTCTCGTTCGCATCGGATGGCCCGCTGGATATGCGCATGAACCCCAATCGCGGGCTGGCGGCCGCGGCGTGGCTCGAGCGCGCGTCCGTCGAGGCGATCGTCGCCGCGTTGCGCGATCACGCCGACGAGCCCCGCGCTGACCGGATCGCCGCAGCACTTGTGGCGCAGCGCGGCGAGCTCGTGACGACGCAGGCGCTAGCAGTCGCGGTGCGCGGGGCGCTCGAGGAGCTCACGCGCGAGGACGAGGTCGACCTGAGCGTGCGCCGGGTGTTCCAGGCGCTGCGGATCGAAGTGAACGACGAGTTCGGGGCACTTGATGCGCTGCTGCGCCAGTTGCCCGCGTGCCTGCGCCCGGGCGGGCGCGTGGCGGTGCTCACGTTCCACTCGGGCGAAGACAGGCGGGTGAAGAAGGCGTTCATCCAGGGCGATCGTGATGGGCTCTACGCGAGCATCGCGGACGAAGTGACGCGCGCGACCATGGAAGAGCAGCACGCGAACCCGCGCTCCCGCGCCGCGAAGCTGCGCTGGGCGCGGCTCGCCACGAGCTGAGGCGCAGCGGCCGCGTCGCGTCGCGCTTCGACCGGACGCGCCGCCGCGCGGCTCGCGGTGTAGAGACAGTCCGCATTACAGTGTTCCCCCATGCGCCCGACCCAGGATCTTCGTGTCTCGACCTTCACGCGTCTCTCGCCGCCGCGCGCGCTCAAGGCCGCCTTGCCTGTTCCCGAAGGCTCCAACGAAGGGGTCGCAGGGAGCCGTGAGCGCATCAGCGCGATCATCGAGGGCCGCGACCCGCGCCTGCTGGTGATCGTTGGCCCGTGCTCGATCCATGACCCGGTGGCAGCGCTGGAGTACGCGACGAAGCTCGGCGCCGTTCGCGAGCAGGTCGCAGCGCACATGGAAATCGTCATGCGCGTCTACTTCGAGAAGCCGCGCACGACGATCGGCTGGAAGGGGTTGATCAACGATCCCAACCTCGACGGCTCGCAGGACATTGAGACAGGCCTTCACGTCGCACGCCGCCTGCTGCTCGATGTGACCTCGCTCGGCTTGCCCGCGGCGACCGAGTTCCTCGACCCGATCGTCCCGCAATACCTGGACGATCTCGTTTCATGGGCCGCCATCGGCGCCCGCACGACCGAGTCGCAGACGCACCGCGAGATGGCGAGCGGGCTGTCGATGCCGGTGGGCTTCAAGAACTCGACCGACGGCAGCGTGCAGGTCGCAGTCGACGCGATGCGCGCGGCACAGATGCCGCACAGCTTCCTCGGCATCGACATGGATGGCGTGACGAGCATCGTGCGAACGCGCGGCAACCGCACCGTGCACATGGTGATGCGCGGCGGCCAGTCGCGCACCAACTACGACGCCGAGAGCATCCGCGACGCCGAGACGCGCCTCGCCGCGGCGGGGCTGCCCTCCGCGATCATCGTGGACTGCAGTCACGCCAACTCCGGCCGCCAGCCGGCGCGGCAGGAAGACGTGTGGCGCAGCGTGCTGGAGCAGCGCGCCGCGGGCACTCGCTCGCTCGTGGGCGTGATGGTCGAAAGCCATCTGCATGAGGGCAACCAACCCTTCCCGGTGCCAGTCGCCGAGCTCAAGCGTGGTGTCTCGATCACTGACCCGTGCCTCGGCTGGGAAACCACCGAGCGCATCCTGCTTGAAGGGTTCGCGGCGCTCGGCGGTTGAGCGCTTCGCCCAATCCGCAATGCTAGACTGTCCGTCCCATGACTGAATCACGCTCGCCAGCCACAACAGACCTCGTCGCCTCCGGCCGCTACGCCCTGTTCTTCAATGGACAGGAGTGCGGTGCCGAGCGCTGGGAGATCGCGCGCGTCGCGGATGGCTACACGATCACCGGCGAGCAGGAACTCGCAGCACCGCACCCGCTGCCCAACCGCCAACAGTATCGCGTCATGCTCTCGTCCGAGTGGAGGGCCACGGGTCTCGACATGATCTGGACCGTGGGGGAGCGCGCGCTGACCGCGATGCATCGCGCGTCCGACAACATGTGGCGCGTGCGCATCGAGTACGAAGGCCAGACGCGCGAGCAGGAAGGCGACTTCCCGGAGTATTGCGAGATCGAGTTCACCACGCATCTGGCGAATACCGTGATCCTCGCGCGGCGCGACTTCCAGGTCGGCGGCGAGCACGACTTCCCGGTGCTGCGCATCGGCCCGCCGCTGATGGCGGTCACACCCGAGCGCATGGTGTACCGGTGTGTGGAACGCGGCTCGGTCGAGACCGCGCTGGGCAAGCGCGACGCCAAGTGCTACGTGGCCTACCTGCCGTCGGAAGGCGAGGAAGGCGGCTACACGTTCTGGGCGGATGACGATGGTTTCGTGCTCGAGTCCTACGAGGGCCACGATCGCACGCGGCCATGGATGCGGCTCGTGGAGTTCCACAAGGCCTGAAGGGGCAGCGCCCACGAATGCGACCATGACGCCGCCACCCAAATCGATGAGCCCGCGCCGCAGCCCGAAGCCCGCCGCTACGCCGGGCGCGCAGGCCCCCGCGAGCCGGCCCAACACGTGGCTCCTCGCGCTGGTCGCCGCGGTCGTGGCGCTGCTCACGCTGTTCGCCTACCGCAACGTGTTTGACCACGCCTTCCTCGACTGGGACGACGTGAGCTATGTCCGCGAGAACGTGCTCGTGCTGGGCAAGCACTACGCGGCGCTGGTGCGCGCGATCGTGTCGCACAACTTCCACCCGCTGACGATGTTCACGCTCGCGTGGAACGTGGATACCCCGCTGTCGCCGCGGCCGTTCCTCGCGACGAACGTCGCCCTCCATGTGCTCAACACGCTGCTCGTGTTCTGGCTCGCGTGGTTGCTGTCGCAGCGGCGGCTGTTCGTCGCGGCCTTCGTGGCGCTGGTGTTCGGCATCCACCCCATGCACGTCGAGTCCGTGGCGTGGATCGCCGAGCGCAAGGATGTTCTTTACGGGTTATTTTTCATCGCGGGTCTGATTGCCTACACGAAGCACCTCGAGCGACCCGCGATGCGGCTGCTGCTCATAGCGTTCGCGTGCTTCGTGCTGTCGTGCCTGAGCAAGGGCATGGCGGTGTCGTTCCCGTTGGTGATGTTGGTGATCGACTTCTGGAAGCGGCGGCCCTTGCTCGAGCGACGCGGCATTCTGGAGAAGTTGCCGTTCTTCGCTGTCGCGCTGCTGTTCGGTCTGATCGCGGTCGATGCACAACGTGGTGGCAACTTTCACGGTTTGCTTCAGGTCGTCGGCCCGGGGGGCAAGGTCAGCGGGATATTGCAGTCGCTGTCCACGATGCAACGGCTGACGCTGCCGACGTACGCATTCATGATGTACGTTTGGAAATTGCTCGTACCCGCGAACCTGTGCGCCCTGAATCCCTTCCCGACGCCGGCTGAAGCCGCGCGTCCTGCGTACCAACTCGCGCCGCTGTTCATGCTCGCCGCGTTCGCATTGGCGGCATGGGATGCGCGCCGCAGCCGTATCATCACGTTCGGCGTCGGCTGGTACGCGGCGACGGTAGTACTCGTACTGCAGTGGATTCCCGTGGGACAGGCGATCACCGCGGATCGCTACAGTTACCTGCCCTATATTGGGCTCGCATTCATGTGGGCGATGGGGCTCGCGAGGCTGACCGAACGCAGCCGCGTACTCGGTATCGCGTTATGGTGCGCGAGTGCGCTGTTCGCGCTAACGCTCATCGGCCGCACCAGTGCACAGGCCGAGACATGGCGCGACGATGGCGCGCTCTGGACCCGCGCCATCGAGGTCCACCCGCAATCCGACCAGGCCTACGTCTATCGCGGCGGCTACTTCCTGCGCGAGGGTAAGCTCCCCGCAGCCCGGCGCGACTACGAGACCGCAGAGCGGCTCGGCAACCGCACCGCCGCGCTCTACACCGGGCTCGGCTCGGTCTATGGCGCCATGGGGCTGGCCGATTCCGCGCGCGCCATGTTCGACCGTGCGCTCGAGCTGGGCCCCGGTACGGGGCGCCTGTACTACGATCGCGGCATCGCGCTGGCGATGTTAGGCAGGCGTGACGAGGCACTGCGCGACCTGGATCACGCGCTGGCGCTGTCGCCCGGCCTCGCCATCACCGTGCTGGGCACGCGCGGAACGCTGCGCGCGCAGATGGGCGATTACCGCGGCGCCGTCGCCGATCTCGACCGCGTCATCGCCGCGGGCTCCGCGGCTCCGGCGGCTCTGCATGCACGCGCGATCTCGCGATTGCAGACGGGCGACAGCCTCGGCGCGCGGGCTGACCTGCGCGAAACGCTGCGCCGCGATCCCGCAAATGCGAACGCGACCACGCTGCTGCGCGTGCTCGACGCAAAACTAGCGCCCGACACGCGCTGAGCGCGAAGCGTCGCGGTGGCGCCGGGGAGCCAGTGATCGCGCGCGGGGCCTACCGATCGCGCGCCGGGAACAGCGGTGAGGGGACGAGCCCCATCCGCGCCAGCCGGAATTGCAGCCCCGTCTGCAGGCAGCCAAACCCATAACGCACCGAGCGCGCGAAGTTGATCGACGAGGCCTCTGCAAAATACGACGTGGGGCAGGAGATCTCGCCGATCGTGTAGCCGTACCACAGGATCTGCGCGAGGATCTGGTTGTCGAACACGAAGTCGTCCGAATTGCGCTCGAGCGGCAGCGCCAGCAGCAACTCGCGCGAGAATGCGCGGTAGCCGGAATGGAACTCCGACAGCTTGGAGCCGAGCAAGATGTTCTCGGTCAGCGTGAGGAAGCGGTTGGCGACGTAGCGCCACCATGGCATGCCGCCCTTGCGCGCGTGGCCACCCAGAATGCGTGAACCGAGCACGCACGAGTACAGGCCGTTGCCGATCAGGCAGGCGAGGGCCGGGATCAGCTTGGGCGTGTACTGGTAGTCGGGGTGCACCATGATCACGATGTCCGCGCCCGCCGCGAGCGCCAGGCCATACGCGGTCTTCTGGTTCGCGCCATAGCCACGATTGCGCCGATGGATCTCGACCTGGGTGTTCGGCAGCGTGCGCGCGATGGCGACGGTTTCATCGCGGCTGGCGTCGTCCACGACGATCACGAGGTCGACGATGCCCTGCGCCATCACCTCGTCGTAGGTGCGCTTCAGCGTGCGCGCCGAGTTGTAAGCCGGCATCACGACGACCACGCGTTTGCCCAGGAACATGCGACCTCCCGATCCTTCGCTTTCGCCACGACCCGCGCACCAGACGCAGCGCGCACACTCACTCCAAGCCTACCATCCTGCCGGGGGCCTGCGCCCGCCGGGTGGCCCCGCAACGCCCCGCCGCACCCGGCGTCCCGCCCGGTCGTGGTGCTAAGCTGTGCGCGCTGCCGTATCCCGACCCGAACCATCGCAAGGCGCTATGCAAACGCGCCCCATAGAACCGTCCAGGAGGCTCCTGTGGCTGAACCCCAGAACCTGAAGAACCACCAGCGTATCGTCCCCGGCTTTCACGTCGTGCTCGGGGTGATGTTGTTTGCCAACCTGTATCACGCCGTGCTCATGCTGAGGCACGGGGCTTCCGGCGCGGGAATAAACGCCTTGATCTTCGCGGTGTCCCTGGGCCTGACCGCGTGGTACGCGCGCGCCTTTGCGCTGGCCGCGCAGGATCGCGTGATCCGGCTCGAGATGCGGTTGCGCGTGAAGGAGCTCGCGCCGCAGTTGTCCTCGCGCTT
>JANLOX010000020.1:0-29930 GCA_031366795.1 Candidatus Eiseniibacteriota bacterium
CGCTGCTCGGCAGTTGGACCAACGCGGGTGGTGTGCTGATCGCGATGAAGCCGGACGGTCAGCTCGCGAGCCTGCTGGGCCTGGCACCGGCCGGCGGCACGCTGGCGAATGCCTACATGCTGGTGAACACCGTGTCGGGACCAGGTGTCGGCATCGTCAACCAGACGATGCAGTACCACGGCGTCGCCGACCGCTACTCCTTGAATGGCGCCAGCAGCGTCGCGACGCTGTACACCGATGCCAACACCGCCACGACCAATCCGGCCGTGTCGATGCGCACGGTGGGAGCGAGTGGCGGACAGGCGGTCGCGTGGACCTACGACCTGGCCCGCTCGATCGTCTATACCCGCCAGGGCAATCCGTCGTGGGTGGGGCAGAAGCGCGACGGCCAGATCGAGCCGATCCGCTCGGACGACCTGTTTTTCGGCGCCGCCGCCGGCGATCCGCAGGCCGACTGGGTCGACCTCGGCAAGGTCGCCATCCCGCAGGCGGACGAACAGCAGCGGCTGCTCGCCAACGTCATCACCAAGGGCATGCTGCACCGGAAGCCGATGCCGCGGTTCTGGTACCTGCCGAAGGGCCTGAAGGCCGCCATCGTCATGACGGGCGACAACCACAGCGACTCAGGGATGCAGCCGCGCTTCGACATCTACCGTTCGCAGAGCGCGGCGGAGTGTTCGCCGGACGACTGGGAGTGCGTGCGTGCCACCGGCTACGAATACGTCGGCAACAACTTCACCGACGCGCAAGCCCAGTTCTACAACAGCCTCGGCTTCGAAGTATCGCTGCACGTCAACAGCGGCTGCACACGCACGACGCCGGCCGAGTACGACGCCTATGTCACGAGCCAGGTCGCGAACTTCGTCTCGGTGTTGCCTGGCCTCCCCGCGCCGTTGACCAACCGCAACCACTGCATCGCCTGGAGCGACTGGAGCTCGGTGGCGGAAGTCGAGTCCGCGCACGGCATCCGTCTCGACACCAGCTACTACTACTGGCCGGGGTCGTGGGTGCAGAACCGCCCGGGCATGTTCACCGGTTCCGGCTTCCCGATGCGCTTCGCCAAGCTCGACGGCACCATGATCGATTGCTACCAGGCCGCGACCCAGATGTCCGACGAGGCCGGTCAGGGTTACCCGCAGTTCTGCGACGTGATGCTTGACCGCGCCATCGGTGCGGAAGGCTACTACGGCGTGTTCACCGCCAACATGCACTTCGACGTTTCGCCCGAGCTGGAGTCGGACCAGGTCGTTGCCTCGGCGCAGGCGCACGGCATCCCGGTGATCTCGGCCAAGCAGCTGCTGACCTGGACGGACGGCCGCAACGGCTCGTCGTTCAACAATCTGGTGTGGAGTTCGAACGCCCTGAGCTTCTCAATCGCGGTGGCCGCGGGCTCGCGCAACATGCGCGGCATGCTGCCGTTGCTCTCGGCGATTGGGCCGCTGGGCACGCTCACGCGCAACGGTTCGCCGGTCAGTGTCACGACGCAGACGATCAAGGGTATTGACTATGCGTTCTTCCCGGCCGACGCCGGCAATTACGTCGCGACCTACGTCGCGGACGTGACGCCGCCGGCGATCAGCAACGTGCAGGTCTCGCCCAACATCGGCGGCACCGCCACCGTGACCTGGACGACGGACGAGAACTCCACCTCGAGCGTCGACTACGGCACCGTGGCCGGCTCGCTGGCCCTCAATGCCGGAAACGTGACCATGACGACGAGCCACAGCGTGGTGCTGAGCGGACTCTCGGCGAGCACCACCTACTACTTCCGCGTCACCTCGGCCGACGCCGCGCTCAACAGCGCGACGGTGACGGCGGCCCCGCTGTCCCCGCTGTCCTTCACCACGCCGTCGCCCTCCTGCTTCCTCGATGACCTGGCCACCGACTTCGCGGCCGGCACGACGGGTGGCAGCACCACCGTGACGCTCGCCGCGAACGGCGAAGTGATCCTCAAGCCCGCGGCCTCGGCGGAATTCGCGACGCTGCCGCCGGTCGGGGAGTGGGACGACTTCCCCTGGAACGCGGGCGGGAGTGCCACGGTTTCGAACGGCCAGCTGTCCGTCGATGGCTCGCGTTACAACAGCGAACCGGCAGGCGCCACGTTCGGCCCGGGCTCCTCGCTTGAATTCGTGGCGACGTTCGCCGCCGTGCCTTACCAGGCGATCGGCTTGGGCGCCGGCAACGACAACGCGCCGGATGTCATCTTCGACCTGCTGCCGTTCATGTCCTTCAGCAGCAACGGCACGGGCATGATCACCCGCGTGCTGCCGACGCCCAGCGGCACGCTGATCGACTATCCGCTGCCGATGAGCCTGCTCGGGGTTGCGCACCGCTATCGCATCGACTGGAAGGCCAATAGCGTCGACTTCTCGGTCGATGGCGCGCTGGTGCACAGCGAGAACGTGACGATCGCGGACCCGATGCGCGCCGCGATCTCGGACTACACGCTGGGCGGTGCGAGTCTGTTGGTGGACTGGATTCATGTGACGCCGGTCGCCGCGAGCGGCACGTTCGCTTCGCGCGTCTTCGATGCCGGCGCCGCGACGCAGTGGAGCGCCATGCTGTGGACCGCGGATGTGCCGGCCGGCACCAGCCTCGCGATGTCATGGCGCGCCGGTAGCACGGCGGTGCCCGATGGCAGCTGGACCTCGTTCGCCCCGGTCGCGGTCTCCGGCGGCAGCGCCTCGGTCATGGCGCGTTACGTCCAGTACCAGGCCGTGCTCGCCACGACGGACAATCGCCAGACGCCGCTGCTGCAGGCCGTCGCCCTGACGTGCTGCTCGAACGCCTCGCCGCCCGCGGCGATGACCGACGTCACGGCGGTGCGGCAGACGGTCGACTCCAACGCCGATGGCACGCGCCGGGTGCTCGTCAGCTTCACGCCGCCCAGTGGCGCCACGTCGGTCGAGGTTTATCGCGCGCGCTTCGGCAACTACCCTTACTACGACAACGCGCCCAATGCCGGCTCGACGCCGGTGGCCCCGGGCTACCCGCCGAACGCGGTGGTGTGGACGCTGACGGGAATCACCGCCAGCGGCCAGACGGACGAAGTGGCGCAGCGCGACGAGTACTACTACGCCGCCTTCTCGAAGGATGGCTGCGGCAACGTCTCGGCCGTATCGAACCTCGCGGGCGGTGTGCTCAACTACCTGCTGGGCGACGTGCATGACGGCCAGCCGGGCCACGAGTGCACGGGCAATAACATCGTCTACACCGAAGACATCAGCTACCTCGGCGCACACTACGGTGTGACGCTGGGTGCTTCGGATCCGCTGGGTTGCCTCGACGTGGGCCCGACGGTGACAGGGGCCGTGACGTCGCGTCCGCTAACCGATGGCCTGCTGAACTTCGAGGACCTGATGGTGCTGGCGCTCAACTTCAGCCCGACGCCGCAGGCGCTGACCGCCCCGCGCGTGAGCCCGCAGGCGCAGCAGGCAAAGCAGCCACAACAGCAGACGATCGCGCAGGACCGCCTGTGGATCGAGACGCCGCAGGCCGTCCAGGCAGGCGAGGTGTTCACGGTGCGCGTGCAGATGAATGGCTCGGGCACGGTCACCGGTGTCTCGGCGCAGCTGGCCTGGGATGCCAATGTCGCCCAGCCGATCGCGGTCGAGGCGGGGGACCTCGCGCAGACGCAGAACACGATGGTGTTGAGTGCCAGGGCCGGCAACGTCGATGCGGCGCGGCTCGGTGGCTCAGGCATCGCCGGTATCGGCACTCTGGCTGACGTGCGCTTCCGCGCCCTCGCAGCGGGCAACCCGGCCGTGCGCCTGGCGAGCAGCGTGGGACGCGATGCGGCGAACCAGAACGTGACCTTCGCGCAGCCGCTCGCCGTCGGTGGCCCGGCGCTGCCGTTGCGCACCGAGCTCGGCTTCGCGGCGCCCAACCCGTTCCGCTCGCGCCTCGGCGTGCAACTGGCAATCGCCCACACGCAGAACGTGCGGCTCACCGTCTATGACCTCGCGGGTCGCGCCGTGAAGACGCTCGTCGAGGGCGAGCAGGCGCCCGGCAGCCGGACGGTGATCTGGGATGGCCTCGACGCCGGCGGCCACTTTGCCGCGGCGGGTGTGTACATGCTCAAGCTCGACACCGCCGATATCCAGCAGACGCGGCGTGTCCAGCTCGTCCGTTAGTGACATCCATGCTCAAACTCCCGGTTCACCCCAGGTACTCTTTGGAGGACTCGATGCGTTCCCCCTCGGCGCTTCAGGCAGACATTGCCCGTCGCGCGCCCCTGAACGTTTTGTCGATTGCGCTGGCCTGCTGTGCCGCCTTCGCGGTTTCAGCCCAGGCCGCTCAAGCTCCGGCTGCCGTGCTGGCGAACCCGACCGTGGACGCCGGCTCGCCGGCGACGGTGTTGTCCCCGCTCGCCTCGAGCGCCGTGATCCTGCTGAGTGTGACGCGCACGGCAAGCACTCCCATGGCCGGGGTGAGCATCACCTTCCAGTTGACCAACCTGACGTTCGGCAGCAGCGCGCTGGGCGGATTCCTGTCGGCGACCGGCGCCAGCCCGAGCGGTGTGTTCGTCACCAACAACGGGGGCGGCTCCTACACGCTCGATGCCGCGACACTCGGCAGTCCGTGCGGCAGCGGAGCCCTGAGCGGGACCGTGTTCAACGTGACGGTCGGCACCGTGGCCACGAGTGGCGCGGGCAGTCTCGTCATTACCAGCGTGAAGTTGCGTGACTGCGCGAACGCCACGATCCCGGCGACCATCGGCACCGCCGCGTCGGTTGCGATCGACTTCGTGGGACCCGCCATCTCGAGTTGCGCGCCCAACCAGAACGGTGCGGCGGGCGGCTCGTGCCAGGGTAGCGTGCCCGACTTCACCGCCTCACTCATCGCGACCGACGCCCATGGTCCCATCACCGTGACGCAGAACCCGCTCGCGGGCGCGAGCGTGCCGCTCGGCGTGACCAACATCACGCTGACCGCGAAGGACGCGCTCAACAACACCTCGAGCTGTATTGCCACGCTCATGGTCACCGACCAGAGCGCGCCGGCCGTGACCCTGACGAGCCCCAATGGCGGCGAGTCATGGATCGTCGGCTCCGCGCACACCATCAACTGGAACGCCTCCGACAACTGCACGCTGGCGAGCTTCGACCTGGCGCTGTCGACCGATGGGGGCAGCTCGTTTACCCCCATCGTCAGCAGCCAGCCTAGCGCTACGAGTTTCAATTGGACGGTACCGAATTCGCTCACCGCGCAGGCCAAGATTCGTGTCACGGTTCGCGATGCGGCGGGTAATCCGGCGAGCGACGCGAGTGATGCCTCGTTCACGATCCGCCCCTCGAATTTCGCCCCGGTGCTTACCCCGATCGGCAACAAGGTCATCAACGAACTGGTGCTGTTCCGTTACACCGCACTGGCGAGCGATCCGGATGCCGGCCAGACGCTGCAGTGGTCACTCGACGCGGGCGCGCCCACGGGCACCGCGATCGATGCGAACACGGGCGTGTTCACCTGGACGCCGACCGAGGCGCAGGGCCCCGGAGTGTATCCCGTGACGTTCCGCGTCACCGACAACGGTTCGCCGGTGTTGAGCACTTCGGAAACGATCAGCATCACGGTCAATGAAGTCGATCTCGCCGCGGTCACGCTTGCCGCGGCTCCCGTGCTCACCGGCAACGACGCCGATGGCACGACGAAGATCCATTTGAGCTGGACGCCGCAGGGCGCCGGTTCGTCGGTCGCCCTCTACCGCCGCGGTTTCGGCGGCTACCCGGCCTACGATGATGCTGGCGGTGCCGAACCTGCCGCTCCGGCCGCCTATCCGCCGGCCGCGGGCTGGACACTCGCCGGCACGGTGAGCGGCGCGACGTTCGACGATGAACTGGCGTGGCCCGCGCGTGACGCGTGGTACTACGTCGCCTACGTCGTGGGCCCTGGCGCCAATGTGTCGCCGCCCTCGAACCGCACCGCGGGGACGCTCAACTACCTGCTCGGCGATGTGATGAACCCAAATCTCTCCGCGGCCAACGCCGGTCATGGCGACAACGTCGTGAACCTCTCCGATATCTCGCTGCTCGGCGCCAACTATGGCCTGACCGGCGGCGCGGTCGCCGCGGTGGGCTACCTCGATGTCGGCCCCACGACGACGGGCTTCATCAACGGGCGGCCGCTGACCGACCAAAGAATCGACTTCGAGGACCTGATGCTGTTCTCGATCAACTACACCTCGCCGCCGAGCCTCGTGACCGCCGGAAGCGTGCGGTCGGCGAACCAGCCGCTGGCGACCGCGCCCGATCTCACCGATCACCTGTCGGTCGATGCGCCGGCGCTGGTGCACGCGGGCGATACCTTCACCGTTCTCGTCCGCATGCAGGGCGCGGGCTCGGTGCAGGGCGTCTCGGCGCCACTGTCATGGGACAACGCGATCGCGCACCCCATCAATGCCGTAGCCGGGGCATGGCTGGCCGGGCAGAACGGCGTGCTGTTCTCGCCGCGCGCGGGCACTGTCGATGCGGCGCTGCTCGGCGTGCACGAGACCGGCATGATCGGCATGGGCGTGCTGGCCGAGCTCACCTTCACCGCGGTGTCGACCGGGGATCCGCACGTGCGGATCGGCACGATCATCGCGCGGGATGGCGTCAACCGTCCGCTGAACCTGACGCCGCTGGCGGTGGGGAGCGGGGCGTTGCGCGGCTCCAGCATGCTGTGGGCGCCGGCGCCGAACCCGTTCCGCACGTCGGCCCAGTTCAGCGTCACGCTGGGCGCGGGCGGGCCGATGGATCTCGCGGTTTACGCGGTGGACGGACGCCGTGTTCGGGTACTCTCGAGTGGTGAACACGCTGCCGGCGAGTACCGGATGAGTTGGGATGGTCGCGGCGACGGGGCCCAAGACTTGAACGCCGGCGTGTACTTCGCGCGGCTCGAAACGCGGGGGGGCCGTTGGGTCCGCCCCGTCGCACTGCTCAAATAGGGGGAATGCCGATGCGTTTGTCAGGGTGGATAATCGCCGTTGCAATATTCGCGGGAGTCACGGCACTCGCCTCGGCCGGCATGGCGCACGCCACCGTCGCGCTCAAGCTGACCACGCCCATCAGTCCGGTGGCCGCCGGCGATACCATCATCATCCAGGCGGTGGTGGCTGCCGAGGACAGCACCGCTTTGTTCAACGCCTTCGACCTCGTCGTGCGCTTCGATCCGGCCCTGGTGACGTTCGTTCCCCAGGCACCGGTTGCCAGCCAGCTCGGCTCCCTGATCACGAACGCCTGCGGCAACGTGTTCCACGTATTCAATGCCGCTTCCGACTCGACGCTCGCGGACGTGAGCCTGCTGTGCAACCAGACCTTCGTCACAGGTCCCGGCACGATCTACCAATTGAAGTTCAAGTCGAACGGCACCACCGGCGGGGCGAAGTTCTCCGTCGGCCGTGGCACACGCTTCATCAGTGCCGGCGTCTATGTGACGCCGGTGCTGACCCAGGGTGTCTCGGTCGTGGTAGGAACCAGTGTGCTCGCCGTACCGGGTGCGAAGTCGCTGCCGCGCGACTACATTCTCGAAGCCCCGCGCCCGAATCCCTGGCGCGAGGGTGCTACAGCGCGCGTGAATTTCACATTGCCCCGTGCGGCCAGTGTGGAACTCGCGCTGTTCGACATGCAGGGGCGCAAAGTCGCGGGGTTGGCGGTGGGGGATGTCCCTGTCGGAGCTTCGAGCGTGCGCTGGGACTCACCGGGATTGCCCGCCGGCCGCTATGACTTGCGGTTGCGCGCGGACGGCCGCGTAGTCGCCCGGCAGGCGTGGGTGCTATTGCAATAACAGCAGTTGCGGTCCGCCGGGAAAAAGTCCTATCCGGGCGTGTGTAGTGGTGCTAATCTCCCGCTTGATTCAAAAAAGGCTGCGGCGGTCGGGGTGCCACTCTGACACTCTTCCCACTGCGGCGCGCAACGGCCCGGGGGATCACGTTTGGACCCAGTTGCTACTATTGTTTCGTTTCACAGCCGGACCCGACAGACCCCATACATCCCTGCCCACACATCCGCGGTGACTTTTACGTTTGCCGCAATCGGGCCCGTTTGTGCCGCTCACGAGGCGCTGAAGTTCACGGTGCGCTCGAAGAGCCCAGCGCCCTGCATGGCGCCTGAGACGGAACCGTTCGGTGCACTCGCACCGAATCGCCTTCGCGTGCCTCACGCGAGAACTGTGTCCTTCCCCCGGTCGGCTGTTGCTTCCCGATCGTATCGACGCGCGTCGTGCTGCTCACTTGCGGTGATCGCGACACCCGCGTTTCGTACGATCGATGCACGCCCGGCCGGTATGGCACCCCCGAATCGGGTGCGCTGGCCGGGCGTGAGGCAGAAGTAGCTGCCGACCCCTTAAGCCTTGCGTGGTGCTCACCCGGCTCAACGGTTGAGCGCGGGGAGTCCCAGGAAATTACGCATGGCGCCCTCGCACAATTGCGGCGCGAGATCCGCGCGCGCCGGCGCCGCATAGGCGCCGTGGTGGCGTAACGCATCCTCGGTACGCGCGGTGAGCTGGTCCGCGAGCTCGGGCGTGTTGAGCGATAGCGGCGGCGGTGAGCCGAGCACCCGCGCGAGCCCACTGTTCTTGGGCGTGTTGCTGTCGAGCAGCACGAACGGCGTGCCCAACGTCGCCGCCGCGATGGTGTGATGGAATCGCCCCGACACCACCACGGCCGCGCGCGCCAGTGTTGCGAGCCACCATTCGAGGCTGTCGGCCTCGACGACTTCGACGACCCGTGGCGCCCCGCGCTTGAGCGCCTGCGCGAACGACAGGTCGTCCGCCGCGGGTAACATGCTGGCGCCGGTGAGCACGCGCACCTGCATCCCCGCGAGCGCCATGCGCTCCGCGAAGGCGATCCATGCGCGCAGGTCGTCCTCGCGCGAGGCCACCGAGCCGGCGATCACGATCTCATCGCCCCGGCGTTCGGTTCCAGGCGCCAGGCGCCGGATCGACAGCGGCAGGCAATCGAAGCTGAGCGTGGCCGCAATGCCGGCCTGCGTCATCAGGGCATGGCTGTCGGGCTCACGGATCGCCACGAAGTCGGCGGTCGCATAGACCTTGCGGTAGAGCCGCCAGCGCTCCGAATCATTCGCGGCGGTGGCCCCTTCGGGATAGCACGAGTGATTGATCAGTTGCACGGTCTTGCCGAGGAAAGTCTTCGAGAGGTAGGCGAGATACAGCACGTTCATCACGTAGTCGTTCATGCCGTGCAGCGAGCCTTCGCCATTGATCACCACGTGATCCGCGCCTTCGAGCTCGCGGAATACCCAGGCATTGGCGGCGCTGAAGCGGCGGAAGCAGTGGGGGTCGTCGAATTCTTCGAGCGATCGCGGCCCCGCGCTCAGGCCGTACATCCCTGTGATCGGTAGCGGCTCGACCGCGTAGCCGCGCTCGCGCAGCGTCGTGGTGATGGCGGTGCTCGTGCCGTTGCAGCCCCAGTGATACCAGTGCGTGGTGTCGTTGAGCAGCGCCACGCGGGCCGCGCGCGGCGCGCGGATGCGCTCGCGCCACGTCGTGTGAGTGGACGCTGGCCCCTTCAGCGCTCGCGCGAAGTCGGCGCCATCGCCGCTCTGGACGGCGCGCTGTTCGAGCGCTGCGTTCACCCGCTCGAACACCGGCGCCCAATCGCCCGCGCGCGGCTGGCGGAACAGCGTGAGCGAGGCGTACCATGGCGTGTCGTCTCCCGACGTCATCCAGCGCCAGTCCGCGGCCGCGGGCAACATCACCCAGGTGGGTGTTCCCACGGCGCCTGCCATATGAACGGTGGCGTTGTCGACCGAGATCACCAGGTCCAGTGCGGCGATACGCGCCGCGAGGCCGTCGAGATCCTTGAGCGCGTCGGCGTCCGCCCAGTCGTGGATCTCCATCCCGTGCTCACGCCGTGCTTCATGCAATTCCGCGGGCGTGTCGCCGTACTGGAGGTTGATGAGCTGCACGCCGGACACCTTCGCGAACGCGGCCCATGCGCCGAGCGCCAGGGATCGCGTCCGCTGCGCCAGCGGATCGCGTCCGCCGCGCCATGAGATGCCTAGCTTGAGCCCGGGGCCCAGGGCCGCGTAACGCGCGCGCCACGCCGAGACCGCCGCGGCGTCCGGCACGAGATAGTGGGGGCGCGCGGGAAAATGCTCAGCGCGAGTACGGAAGCAGCGCGGTAAGCTGCCGATCGCGATGCGGGCATCGGGGCGCGGTGCCGCGGCCGGATAGCCGGCGGCGCTCGTAAGCCGCGCGATGAACGTCGCGCGCGGAAACGAGCGCTCGAACAGCGGCACCAGCCGCGCGTCGCACTCGACGACGCAGGCGCCAGCCGCGGTAATAGCCTCCGGCAAGCATGAGGCGAACATGATCTCATCGCCGACGCCTTGTTCCGCGGTGATGAACAGCGTCTTGTCATGGAGCGGCGTGCCCGCCCACACGGGAATCGGGAAGCTCAGCTCGTTGGCACTCGGCCGCTGCAGCCGGTATTCATACTGGCGCCAGCCCTCGGCGAGATCGCCCTGCGCCAGCAGCGCCTGCGCCATGTTCCAGCGCGCCTCCGGAAAGTCGGCGCGCGCCGCCAGCGCCCGCTCGGCGTAGCCGATCGCCTCGGCGGGGCGGCCGCTGTCGAGGAACACCGTGCTCAGGTTGCACCACGCCTCGGCATGGTCGGATTGCAGCCGCACGACGCGGTCGTAGGCCGCGGCGGCTTCATCGAACTCACCGAGTGCCCGGTAGGCGTTGCCGATGCCGCATTCGATCTCGGGATTGTCGGGCCGCAGGCGCGCCGCGTGTGTGAAGGAGTCGAGCGCGCCCTGCGCGTCGCCCCGTTGCGCCTGCGACTCCGCGAGCCGCACCGCTGCTTCCACGAACTCGGGCATGTGCTGCAAGGCCAGCGCGTAGGCATCGCACGCTTCGTTGATGCGTCCCTGCGCGCGCAACCACTCGCCGAGGTTGTACGAGGCCTCGGCGTAGTCGGGCTTGAGCTCGAGCGCGCGGGCGTAGTGTTCGCCAGCGCGCTCCGTCTCGCCGCGCTCGAGCAGCAGGTTGCCGGCGACGTTGTGCGCTTGCGCCAGGGTAGGGTCCAGTGCGAGCGACTGGGCGATGGCGGCGTGCGCCTCGTCGCGCCGGTTCATGACGCGCAGCAGCGTCGCCAACTGTAGGTGCGCATCGGCGTCGATCGGCGCGAGCGCGATGGCGCGCTGCGTCGACTCGAGTGCCGCGTCGAAGTGTCCCAGGTCGCGTTGCGCCGAGGCGAGGTTCAGCTGGAGCAGGGGATGGCCTGGTTCGATTTTGACCGCGGTCTGGAAGGCCAATGCAGCCTCTTCAGGGCGACCCATGGCGCGCAGTGCATTGCCCAGCGTGTTCAGCGCCGAGAGGTGGCGGGGGTCGAGCTTGAGTGCGGCGCGCGCCGAGCTTACCGCGGCCTCGTTCTGCCCGGTGTTCTGCAGCGCGACGGCGAGATCGGCGTGGCATTGCGCCGCCGAGGGGTGCAGCGCCAGCGCCCGCTGCAGTAGCGGGATCGCCTCGGCGTCACGCCCGGTCTGCAGCGCGATGCGCGCCAGCGCGTGGAGGGAGTCCGGCTGCTCCGGGTTGCGCGCGAGAATTTCGCGGAACAGCACTTCCGCGCGCGCGATATCGCCGGCCTTCAAGCGGTCGCGCGCCTGGGTGAGGGCTGCGTCCGGGGGCTCAACCATGGTGGGCTTTGGCGCGCGGGGGAGTCATGAACCGGAGTATGCCACCGCGCCATGAGCGGGCCAACGCTGGAAGCGGCGTGGAAGCGGCGTACAGGACCCGAGGCGGGGCAGGCCGCCCGCGATATTTCCGGCCTTGACCCGCTACGCGCCTCCCGTAAGACTGCGCAGCATTCACGAAGCGTCACCAACCCAAAGGACCGCTGATGTGGGAAGGCTTGGCCGCGTTGTGCCTATCGCTATCGCAGGTGTCGTCACCCGCGGCCGTGGCGGCTCCTGATTCCAATGTCAGCGAGCGCATCGTGCGCCGCTTCGACCCGATCGTGGTCGAGGGCGGACGCCGCGCCGATCCCAGTTCGATCGAGACGGTATACACGTTGCCCGCCCGCTCCCTTCGCGCACTGCCGCTGGACCGTTTCGCGGATGCGATCGCGCTCGAGGCCGGAGTCGTGGCGCAGGGCGAGGACCTCCACGTGCGTGGCGGGCGCAGCGGCGAGTTGCGCGTCTCCGCGTGGGGCATGCCGCTCAACGATCCACAGACGGGCGCCGCATTCGAGTTGCCGCTGCTCGCGGTGCGCTCGGCCGACCTGCTGGCGGGCGGGCTCGATGCGGACCATGCGGGTTCGCTGTCCGGCGAACTCGACGTGCAGACTGAAGTGCCCGGTGACCATGTGCAGGGGCTCGCGCGTTGGTCGACAGACGGCCGCGTGTCGCGAGGCTATGACGCGGGACTCGCGCGGCTGACAGGGCCGCTCGCGCATGGCATCGGCTTCGCGATGGCGGGCGAAGCCCGGCTCGATGACTTAGGGTTGCCGGTGACGCGGACGCTCTCGCGGCGCGAAGTACTGGGTGCCAATTTCGGATGGCGGCAGGACAATCACCTGCTCGCGTGGCTCAAGCTGGCACCGGTCGAGGCGCCCCAGCGAGCTTCCGTCGAGGTGTTCGCGAGCCGCGCGGTGCGCGCCCCCTACAACCCGATGTTCACCTACGACGCTTACGTCACGCCGACGGGTGCATCGGATTCCGCGTTCCCGTTCACGCTGACGCCCGAGCCCGTCGACGAGACTTCGGTGCGCTATCGCGCCGCGGATCATCTCGTGATGTCGGATGAGCGGCGGCTGGCGGTGCTCGCGACGCGGAGTGTGCTGACGCGCGCGGGACCGGCGCGCGCGACGCTCGGCTGGCTTCATGGCAGCAGTCTCACCAGCATCGGCCTGCGCGACGACTCGAACTACATCAACGACAACAACCGCCTTGAGTGGGGACTGCCGCACGACGCGGATTCAGATCCGTTCTCGGCCTACTTCGGCGACCAACCCTACTTTCGCCGCAGCCGCAACGACCGCTGGTTCGGCCGCGGCGACTTGAGCGCTACGCCCGCGCCGCACCAGCGGGTGAAGGTGGGCTTGGGGATGAACTACGATGCTGTCGAGCTGCGCGAGATCGATGACGTGTTTCCTTCCGGTGTGGGGTTCGACTCGCTGCGCACCTATCACGCGGTGGCACCCGGTGGCTTCGCCTACGCCCAGCACCGCTGGGAGCTCGGCGGCCTCATCTGGAACGCAGGGATGCGGTTGCAGATGTTCAACGCCGGATCGCAGGCCGATGGCCACCACACGATCTGGACGTGGTCGCCGCGCCTGGGCTTTGCCTATCCGGTCTCCGTCAAGGACGCCTTCTCGGCATCATATTCGCGCGTGCACCAGGATCCCGAGCGCGACCTGCTCTATGACCAGCGGCGCGTGGGATTCAACCGTCACCCGATGGGCAACGGCGCCTTGATTCCCGCGGAGGTGATCTCGTACCAGGCGGCCGTGAAGCATATTCTCGATGTCGCCTGGAGCCTGCAGTTGGGTGTGTTCTACCGAGATGTGTTCGGTGAGCCGGGCGCGCGGCGCGCGGTGAGCCCTCCCGGAACCTTCCGGCTCGAGTACCAGAGTGCTGACGAATCGCACGCCGGTGGCGTCGAGTTCGCGGTGCGTCGCGAGAGCGAGAGTGGCCAGCGAGTGACGCTCGGGTACACGTTCATGGATGCCTACGGCTCGCAGTCGAGCCCCGATGGACTGGATTTCGGCTACGCGGTGGGCGACCGCACGTTGCCGGATGGGACGCACGCGCTGGATTGGGACGTGCGCCACGCGGTGACGTTCACCGCGCTGCTGCATGCGCACCGCGAGTGGTCGTTGTCGTGGAGCACGCGAGCGGCCTCGGGAACACCGTGGACGCCGGTGCCGCACGCCACGGGCGCCTCACCGCCACCGTTTACCGATCAAACGCTCGTCAACAGCCGGCGCCTGCCGTGGAGCGAGAACACCGATGTCGCCGTGCGTTGGAGCCCGAAGTTCCTGTTTGGCGCCAAGGCATTGCTCCACGTGGCGAACCTGTTCGATCAGCGTGGCGACAATGCCGCGACGATCAGCGGCTACCCGAATCCCTCGATCAACACCTTCGCCGACCAGTACTCGGCGTATCGCACCGAGACGGGCCTGGGAGGCGGCGCCTACTGGGATCCTTCCGTAGGCAATCCCGGCGGCTGGATCCCCGTCCATGATGCGCGGCTCGAGACGCCGCGGCGTTCGATTCGCGTCGGGCTCGAGTATGGGCGCTGAGGCGAGCGGCCTGGCGGGGCGTCGGGCCGCTGCGCGGGGTGTCGGCGTGAAGCACGCGGGGCAGGCCGCAGGACGTGACGCCGGCGTGAAGCGCGGCGGGCCAGCTCCCGACGCGACAGTCGCTGTGGGATGGAACGTGTGGCTCGTGCTCGGAGCACTCCCTGCCGCGCTGCTGCTTGCGCCGCCGTTATCAAACTACTTCTGGGCGCTCAATGGCTTCCGCTCGGTTGGCGTCCCGGCGCGATTGGGACTGCTCGCCGTTGCCGCGGTGCTCGGCGTCATCGCGCGAGGCCGCTCGGACTCGCGCGTGCGATGGCTGGGGATCGGCGCATGCATCGCGATCGCGCTCGCGCTCGGCGTTTCCGAGCGCGTCCACCTGCTCGGGGATACGGACCTGCGCATTCGGGCGATCGCCTCGTTCGATGCCGGCCGCTTCGGGATGGACCTCGGCGAGTGGGCGCGCCAGATCCACGCTCAGCCGTTCGATCTCGTGGTCAATTGCCTGCTGCCCGTTGCGTGGGTGCGCGCGGGACACACCGTGATCCAGTCGGTGCAGCTCGCTTCGCTGCTGCAGGGGTTCGCGTTCGTGTGGGTGATCTGGCAGGTGAGCGCGCGCCTCGCGCCGCCGGCCGGCGCGCGCGTGCTTGTGTGCCTCGCGTTGGCAATGTCCGGCGTGCTCGAGGCGTTTGCCGGCTACGCCGAATCGGCGGGTGTCGTGCTGGTCGCGGGAGCGTGGTGGTGGTGCGAGATGCTGGCGCCGCTTGATCGGCGTTCGCGCGTCGTCCGGCTGGCGGGCGCGTGGCTGCTGTTCCTGTTGTTCCATCGCGTGGCGTTGGTGCTCGTGCCTGTGATGCTCGTGCGGGGAATGCGCCGGCATCACCCGCAGGACACCGACGCGGCGCGGCGCGAGTCGCTCGTCGCGACCGCCTTCGCCGTCCTGCTCGGCGTGGTGATCCTCGCGTTCGCATCGAGCGGCGGGCGCCTGGGTGGCGATTTCGCCGATCTCTTCGCAGTCCTGTCGGGTTGGCTGCGCGGCCGGCGCGTGCCCGCGCTATCGGATGTGCTCAATCTGCTGGTGCTGGTGGCCCCCGTCGCGTGGGTCGCGCTCGCGACGTTGCGTGACCCTTCGCGGAATGCGCGCGATACCGCGGGGCGCGGTTGGCTCTATGGCGTGGCGTTGGTGTCGTTGTTCCCGATGATCCTCGCCCTGCTCACCGGCCCGCATGAACTGGGCGGGCATCGCGATTGGGATACTTCCGTGCTGTTCGGCTGGACGCTCTCACTCGCCGCCGTGGACTTCATCCTGCGGCTGCCCGCGGGACGAGCGCGCGCGGTGCTCGCGGCGGCAGTGCCGGTGCTGGCGCTGGTCGCTGGCGGCTGGGTCGCAGTCAACGCCAACGCCGCCGCTGTCGGGGCGCGGGCCGAAGCGCTCGCATCGCAACCGCCCCGGATGGAAGACGAAGCGCGCAGCATGCTCGAGGTATTTTTGGGGGACCGCGCGATGAGCCAGCGCGACGCGATCCGTGCAGCACCACACTTCGAACGCGCCTACGCGCTGGCGCCGAACCCGCGGTTGTTGCTGCTGGCGACCGAAGCGCGAGCCCGTGCGGGTGACTTCGCCGCGGCACGCGTGGACCTTGCGAAAGCCTGGGGCTCGGGCCTGTTGAACACGCGCAACCAGGAGTCCGCGCGCACGCTCGGCACCATGATCGATGCGATGGAGCGGGAAGCGCGCGGGGGAGTGCGGGATAGTGTGGGAATGAATTGAAGCGCTACGGAGCCTTCGATTTGAAGCCTTTTGGCGTGGACATCGTGAACAACTGGCTGATCCTGAAGAAGGGCGATCCCCTCAGGGCGATGTCTCAGGCCCTATTGCTCCCCAGCGACTCTCGCGTTTAGTTGCACGCAACAGGCCCCGCCTGTTACGTGTGCCTAAACGCTCGACCCGTCGCCGTCCCATTTGGCAACGAACTGTCCGCGCAGACAGTCGGTGAGTCCCCGTGCGCGGACAGATGATGCTGGAGTGTCCGCACGGACACTTGCTGATCACCAGCGCGGACAGTTCGTCTCAAGTTGTCCGCCGCTACCGCGTTTCGAGCCGGCTCAGCATCGTGCGCGCCTGGATGTCATCGGGCGTCAACTCGACGAGTCGCCGGCACCAGTCGCGGGCTTCGTCGAAGCGCTGGAGTTTCACCGCGACCGCGACGTAGGACTTCACGAGGCCGGGCTCGGGTTGGTCGGACTGCTCCAACGCGCTCCTGTACTCACGCCGCGCGGCGTTGGGCATGCCGAGCGAATTGAAGGCATTGCCGCGGCCCCAGGCTTCGAATGCCACGCGGTGTCGACCCAGGGTGCGGGTGAGCCAGCCGGTGCGTGGCGGTGGAAGGAGGCGATCTTCGTCCGGCGCCGCAGGTACGTCGAGCATCGCCAGCGACGCGGAGCTCGAAGCGATCACCGCCCGATGGGCAGGAATGTCCCGCGCGAACAGCACCGCGGCGCCGTCGGCGTCGATGAGCTTCCAGGTGGGGTCGGCCCGGATGCGATCCACCAGCGCGTGCGCCGAAGTGGAAACGAGCGCAGTCGCGGGCTGGTACTGCGCCACCATGTGATCCCACCCTGCGCCTGACATCACGTAGGAATACTCACTGTAGAACTCTTCGCTCATGACTTCGAGACGGCCATCGATAAACACGCGCTGCCCGGGCGAGCGGTGCTGCAGCAGGTAGCCACCCAAGTCGAGCGTGTTGAACATCGGGTCCCTGAGTTGCAGGTCCTCGATCAAGCCCTGCGTGCGAATTGGGAACACGGCCCGGGACTCCGCGTTGCCAAACGCGATCGGGCGATGGTTCACGGCGTAGGTGGCGCCACTCACGGCGCGCCACGTCATGACCGCGACCCCGAGCGCAACGACCGGGATCGCCACGCCCTTGGCGCGGCGCAGCCACGTCGCGCGCGTTCCCAACCATTCCGATGCTCCAGCGGCAGCCTCGATCGCAACGGGCACGGAAGCGACGACGAACAACCCAACATTGCGGACGTGCGTTGCGGCCAATACACCGAACATCGCTGCGATCGCGAGATCGAACAGCGCCAGCCGCCGCGCCCGCAGCACCACAGCGACGCCCGCGCTGACCAGCAACATCTTGAATGCAACGAGCGGCACGACTCCCCCGGCCGGGCCTGAGAACGGCGACATCAGTTCCGCGATCGACTCGCCGAATGCGTTGCCACTCTGCAATCGCGAACGCAGCGCCCACAGGAAGGCCACGCCGCGAGCGCCGTAGGGATTCAGGAGCATGACGGCGCAGGCACCCGCGAGGGCTACCCACGGCGCGCGATCGACGCGTCGCGCAATGAGCCCGCGCACGAATGAAGTCGCCGCATACAGCCCGAGCACGGCGATCCCGAACAGCGACAACGCATGCGAGTACACCCACACGAGCTGCAGCGGGATCGCGGCATAGAGCCAGCGCGTGGCGCCACCGCGTGCATGCTTCTGCAACAGCCACAGCATTGCCGCGAGGCACACGTAGCTCGCCATCTCGGGCCGGGCCATGAAGCGCAGTTCCCAGGCGCAGACGCCGAGCCCGAATCCCACGCCGAGCCAAACCACCGAAGTCACGCCGCGCTCGCGCGCGTTGCGCCACATGAACAGCAGCGTGGCCAGCACCAACCCCACGCGCAACAGTCCAACGCCCGTCATCCCGAAGCGATAGGCCGCAACGAGCGCCAACTGAAACAGCCCGTGCATGTCGATGTAGGGACGTCCCGCACTGGGTACGGTGAACGAGTCGACCCGCGGCCAGGTCCGATGCTCGAGGATCCAGCGGCCGGTGGCGATGTGGAAGCCAAAGTCGCGCGAGGTCTCCGTGCGCCACGCGTAGGCGATGGCCAGCATCACCACAAGCGCCAGCACGAGCCGTCGCTGCCCCGTGGGATCAGGAAACGAGGCGGCGGCCACGGCTTGCGGTGGCTGTGCCCCACGCGAGGCCATCGTGGGTGACGCACTTCGCAACCGGTTTCCGCGACGCGACTCTTTCGCCACGCGATTGGGCATGAGATCTTGAGGTTATCATGCCGCCGCGAACGGTCCCGGTCCGTGGTACGATTATGGGCAACGCCTTTCCGATCACTGGACCCCCGACTCAGGATCTACCCCGTCATGCGCCCACGTAGCCTCAGCCTGTTGATTTGCCTGGCGATTGCGACATTCGTAACCAGTGCACATGCCTACACTTACGGCGATACGCTCACCGTGATCTGGAAGCCGCTGCCGAACCTCCCGGCGCTGGCCCGTCCCGGCGATGCCTTCCGGGTGTGGGCCAATGCCCCGAGCACCGCGGCGAACTGGTCGGCCTCGCTGCGTTATGGAGCGCTCGAGGTGCCGCTGGCGCCGACGGGGGGCGGTTGGCAGGCAACGAAGGGCCGTTGGGAGCTGTCCTTCAGTGTGCCTGCGGGAACGCCCGAAGAAATCTACGCGCTCATCCTGACCTCCGACTCGACGCTGCCCGATACCGCGGCGCATGCGGTCAAGGTGCTGCCGCAATACCTCGACGACTACTATTTCGCGCAGATCAGCGACACGCACCTGCCTGAGCACGCGCTGTCCTCGAACGGCACCATCAATGTCGCGGACACTTCCGGCATGGGCGACTTCGACGCGGTGATCAACGACCTCAACGTGATCCATCCGCAGTACATCATCCACACCGGCGATCTCGTGAACGAAGGCGAACTCGAGGAATACCTCGGCATGTACGAGATGGGCCGCGCGCAGGGCATGCTCAACCGGTTGCGTGATCCCATCTGGGTATCGAGCGGCAATCACGACATCGGCGGCTGGGGAGCGACACCTCCGCCCGACGGCAACTCGCGCAAGGACTGGTGGCGCTACTACGGCTGGCCGTTCCTCGGCAATCCGCCGTCGGGGGACCCGTACCACTCGCAGGACTTCACCTTCGACTACGGCCCGCTGCACGTGATCGGTCTCGAGGCCTACATCAACAGCGGCTCCTACGATCACTACATGCAGAACATCTGGGGTGCCCAGAGCTTCACGGCGGAGCAGATGGGCTGGCTGTCGGCCGACATCGCGGCGCAGCCGCCGGGCACGCACAAGCTGGCGTTCTACCACTATGACTTTGGCGGCACGCTCGCCAACGGCACCTCGGGCGCCAACTACACGCAGATCAACCCTGGGGCGCTGGGGCTCGATGGCGCCATCTGGGGCCACTACCACACGGTGCCGGAGGGGACACTCACGCCGCGCACCGCGCAGCCCTTCAATCTCGGCTGCCAGTCGGTAATCGACTACCGCGCCTTCCGAATCTTCCATGTGCACAATGGCGTCATTTCGCCTGGGCCCATGCACCGCGCGGGCGGCACGTCATCCGCGCCGACGGACTCGCTGAGCCTTGCGTGGACCGCGCCCAACGACGGTACACGCTCGCTGCTCGGCGCCACGGTGGTCAATCGTTTCGGTGAGTTGTTCGAACGCTCACGCCTCGTGTTCAATATGGCGGACCACGATTCGACCTTCACGGCGACCGGCGGCACCCTCGCGCAGGTGTTGCGCCAGGGCGGCATCGCCAGCGTCTATGTCGACTTCACGCTGCCCGCCAGCGGCTCCGCGGTGTTGAGCGTGCAGACGAACGCGCCGGTGCTGAACGTGCCGCCTGCTCCGGTGAGCGCGCTCGAGTTGCGCTCGGTCGTCCCCAATCCTTTCCATGCGCGCGCGGGCTCCAGCGTGACGGTACGCTTCGCTCTCCCGTTCACTCAGCGTGCGCGCATGGACATCTTCGATCTCGACGGCCGGCAGGTCGCCCGGCTGCTCGACGGCCCGCAGCCCGCGGGGGAGCGCATTGCGCGCTGGGATGGCCTGACGCGCTCCGGCCGCGCAGCACTGCCGGGCGTCTATCTCGTGCGGCTCGAAGCGGAGTCCGGCAGGCGTTCCACGCGACTGGTGCTGGCCCGCTAGCGAGGGCTACACTGGCCCGCTCACCACGGGATCCCTCTTCTTAAAGGTCGACTCATGGGACGTATTTTCGAGACACGCAAGGCCACGATGTTCGCGCGCTGGGACAAGATGTCCAAGGCGTTCGCCCGCATCGGCAAGGAAATCACGATCGCGGTGAAGGCGAGCGGGCCGCTGCCCGAGAATAACCCTTCGCTGCGTCGCGTGATGCAGAACGCCCGTGCCGTGAACATGCCGAAGGACAAAGTCGAGCAGGCGATCAAGCGCGCCTCGGGCCACGACACCGCGGCGTACGAGGAAATCCTCTACGAAGGCTATGCCCCGCACGGCATCGCCATCCTCGTCGAGTCCGCCACCGACAATGGGGTCCGCACCGTGGCCAACGTGCGCACGCGCTTCAGCAAATTCGGCGGCAACATGGGTTCGGCCGGCAGCGTGAGCTTCCTGTTCAAGCGCATGGGCGTGTTCCGCCTGAATCCCGCGGGACTCGACCATGAATCGCTCGAACTCGACTTGATCGACCATGGCCTCGATGAGCTGGGCGAGAGCGTGGGGGAGAAGGGCGAGCCGTTGCTGGTGATCCGCTGCGCCTTCAACGATTTCGGCAAGCTGCAAAAAGCGATCGAAGACCGCAAGATCACGCCGCTGTCGGCGGAGTCCGAATACATCGCGCTGACGCCGATGGAGCTGCCCGAGGAGAAGGCGACCGAAGTGCTCAAGGTGGTCGACTTGCTCGAGCAGGACGACGACGTGCAGAAGGTGTTCCATAACCTCGCCTAGCATCGCCGAGGAGCCACCCGTCGCGGCCAAGTCGCTGGGGCGGCGCATCGTCGAGTTTCCGCTGACGCGACTCGTGATCGCCGCGGTGTTCGTGCTGGCGCCGGTGCTCGCGCTGCAGGCGTTGGTGCGCGCGCTCGCGCTCCCCAAGCCTGTCCGGCTTCCCGTGATGGCGCTGGTTGCGATCCCCGCGATCTACTTCGCGCTGCGCGCCTATGTGCGCTTGATCGAGCGGCGCGGGTTGAACGAGCTGGCGCCCCAGGGAGCGCTCAAGCAATTCGCGCTCGGATTGGCGCTGGGTGCGGTGTTGTTCACGACCGTGGCCGGTGTGTTGCACGCGCTCGGCGCCTTCAAGATCACGGGAGGCGGTCCTGCCCTCCAGGTGCTTCCCAACCTGATCGCCATGGCCGCGGTTTCGAGCTTCTCCGAGGAAGTGCTGGTGCGCGGCATCATCTTCCGCATCAGCGAGGAGGCGTTGGGCTCGTGGCTCGCCCTGCTGCTGTCGGCGGCGCTGTTTGGGCTCGGGCATCTCGGCAACCCGCACGCCAACGTGTGGAGCGCCGCGGCCATCGCGATCGAAGCCGGAATCCTGCTGGGCGCCGCCTACATGGTGACGCGCAGCCTGTGGCTGCCGATCGGGTTGCACGCGGCGTGGAACTTCACCGAGGCCGGCGTGTTCGGCGCCGCGACCTCGGGCAACGAGCTGCCCGGCCTGCTGCACTCGACGACACAAGGCCCCGAATGGCTATCGGGCGGAGCCTTCGGCGCCGAGGCCTCGGTCGTGGCTGTCGTGGTGTGCTTGATCGCTGGCGTCGCCCTGATCGCGCTCGCGGTGCGACGCGGTCAGGTGATCGCGCCGCTGTGGTGCCGCCGGCTCACGCCGCTCCATTCGGCGGCGTGAACACGAACGGCACCTGGAACACGGAGGGGTTTATGAAGCGTGGCACTGCGTGGGCGTTCGGCATGGCGATGTTCGCGGTGGTCTCGGCAACCGCTGCGCTGGCTCAAGGCACCGGTCGCTCGCTGGACATACAACCGGGAGCGCGGGAGAACGGATTGGGCGCTGCCGGCGTCGCCCTGCTCGGCGATGGCAGCGACGCCGTGTGGTGGAACCCAGCGGCCCTGGGTTTCGCTCGTAGGCCGAGCGTGCAGTTGAACTACGCTCAACTGGTTCCGGGGCTCGCGCTGGATGTTCACTATTGGAATGAGGCTGGGACACTTCCGCTCGGTACGACCGTGGGCGTGGGGGCGGGGTACACCTACTTGGATTTTGGCAGGCTTTCCGGGTTCGGGAGTAACGGATCCACCCCCAACGAAAAGTCAGCGTGTGTCAGCGTGGGCGTCGCGGTGCTGCCGAGTCTTGCATTCGGGGCCACGGTCAAGCGGATCCGGATTCAATTGACCCCGTTCCCGACGCTCGGCATCGGTACGGGTTATGGCCTCGACATGGGAGGGCTTTACCGCCACACGATCGACTCGCTGACGTTCTCGGCCGGCGCCAATGTGCAAAACCTGGGGCCGGAAGTGACGTTCGGTGATCTCGGTGCGAAGGCTCCCTTGAGCCGGAACCTCAAGCTGGGTGGTGCGATCCAGTACCATGCGTTGCTGAGCGGCGGCACTGATGTGGGCGCGACTGCGGTGCTGGACTTCAACCAGTCGTTGGTGAGTGGGAGTGGCGACTTCAAGACGTGGAATGGCGGACTCGAATTCTACGCAGGTCTGCCGCGCATCCTGCGGGTGTCCGTGCGGGGCGGCTACTATTACGACCCCGATGGCCAGATCGAGGACCCGGCGTTTGGCGCGGGAGTCCGGTTGTTCGGCTTGACCGCGGATGTGGGAGTAATCCCACAGGCGCGTGACTCAGGCCTCGATAACGTCAAAAAGTATACGGTCGGCTACCACTTCGATCCGTCTCCGATTCACTGAGACCCCCCCCCGTAGCCGCCCATACGATTCGAGCCCGGCCGCACATCGCGCGCCGGGCTCGATTATTCTTCTCACTTTTCTCACTTTGCGCGTCCTCAATTCGGCGGTGTGAACACGAACGGCACCTGGAACGTCGTCACACCCGTCGGGATCGCGGGGAACCTCCAGTCGCGAATCTGCGACAATGCGCACGAGCTCATGGACGGGACGCCGAGCGTGTTCTGGATCACCACGCACTCGGTCACCTCGCCGGAAGCCGAGACCGTCAGGGCGACGACCAGCTTGCCCTTCAGCCCATCGTGCCGCTTGAGTTCGTTGCCGTAGCAGAACTGGATCCCTGCGGCGTACTTCTGCACCACGGCCATCAGCGAGGCGTTGCTGCGATAGACGCCGGGTGCAGCGCCCCGGCCGCCACCGCCGCCACCGCCGCCACCGCCGCCACCACCGCCGCCCGAGCCCGTGCCGCCACCCGTGCCGCCACCGCCGCCCGTGCCGTCACCCGTGCCGCCGCCCCAGCCGTTGCCTGAGCCGCCGTCACCCCCACCCGAGCCGCTGCCCGAACCGTTGCCCGTGCCCAAACCTCCGGCCGAGCCGCCACCGCCTCCGCTGCCGACGCTCGACAACGAGCCGATCGACACGAGGTTACCGCGCACCGCCGAGCCGCCGACATCAGCTGCTCCGGTGTTGCCGGCGTAGGTGCCCTGCACCGAGCCGAGCTGGCCGTCGCTGCGGCCGCCTGAAATGTTGCGCGCGGGCCGTGAGCCACCGCTTAGGCCCGCACTCGCGGACGCCGAACTCAGCGACGACGACAATCCCGACAGCGCATTCGATAGCGCCGCGGTGCTGCCTGAAAGACTCGCCGCGACCTGCGCCGCGCGCGCGCGCCCTGCGCTGCCACCCGCGTTGCCGCTGAGTTCATTCCCGGGCCCGCCACCCTCGGGGTGGGGATTCGCGACGCGTTCGCCGTCATGCGCGCCACGACCGTTTTCGCCGCCGCGCGGACCGGCCGCGGCGTTGGGATCGTCACCGGCGCCCAGCGTGCCGGGAATCCCCGGTGTCGGTTCCGCCACGGGTATCACCGCGGGCGGCATGCCTTTGAGCTCGAGTCGCACCATGCGCACCGGCTGTATGTCGATCGCCTGCACCACTTCGCGCGCGGCGGGCGTGAGGAAGATCACGATCAGGAACACCACGCCGGCGACGCTGGCGCTGAGCAGGCAGCGGCCGAACAGGTCATCGCGCGAACGCGTGCCCTGCGTGTAGGGATTCTGGATTGCGACGCTCGCCATGGCCTGGTTCCTCACGTGTTCCGCAGCACGGCCAGTGACACATTCTCGAAGCCATTGCGGCTGAGTGTCACCATGACCTTGCGTAGCAGGCGGTATTCGATATCGCGATCGCCTTGGATCGTCACCAGCCGCGGATCGACGGCCGCGGTGGCCGAGGGGGCAACCTGGTCGGGATTCGCGCGCAGCTCTTTCAGCCGCTCGGACAGCCCGGGAATCTCGGACTCGCTCGAGGCGTTGACCTCGCTCACCTTGGCCACCTGCTGATCTCCGATGCGGATCGCGTCGCCATCGATGGCGACGATCAGCGAGGCGCGCGGTGTCTGCTCGGCCGTCGAGGCCGGCAGCGTCACGCCCTTGGCGGGCACCATGACCTCACCTTCGGCCACGTAGCTCTTGAGCAGGAACAGCAGCAGCACGGTGAGAATGTCCATCATGGAAATCAGGTTGACGTTGGAACTTCCTTTAAGCCCCTTGCGCCAACGCAGCTTTCGTTTGTCGCGCAGCTTCATGTCAGTCGCCTCCCTGTGCTCCGTCGGCATCCGCCAGTGCGGCATCCGGCAGTCCGGCCGAGCGTGAGGTGTCCATGACATCGATGATGTCTTCGTAGTGCGTCTGTGGGTCCGCGACGATGCGTACCGTGCGGTGATCCGGATGCTGGGAGGCGATCGTCGCCAGCACGTCATGCAACTCGGCGCGCGCGGCATCGACGGCGCCCGCCGCGCGCGGCGTGGCGTTGCGCGCGATCGTCGAAGTGACCGCGCCATTGGCCTCGACCGCATAGGCGTTCGGGTGGATGACGATGGTGACCGCCAACGCGGCGTCCTCTTTCGAGGGCGTCACGGGTGCCGTGGCCGACGCCGGCAGCGCCGTCGGGATGACGGCGAGCTGCACGAAGGCGGCGGACAACAGCAACAGCGGAATGATCGAGATGAACACATTGAGCATGGGCATGAGCTCCAGCTCCTGGTTCACTTCGACCTTGCGGATCTTGCGACGGCGGACGCGCTTGTGCATGACCTAGCCGTTCCCGTGCGTGCCCGTCGCCGCGGGCGGCACGATCTGCGGCGCCGCGGCACGGGCGATCGAGACGGGAGCCGGATGCTTCGAGGCCTGGCCGGCGGCGACTTTCGCCATGGTCTTGCTCAAGCGGATGGTCAACTCGTCGATCTGCTCGGCGACGCCGTCGACGCGGCCACTGAACCAGCCCTGGATCAGCAGCGTCGGGATGGCGATGGTGAGGCCAAAGGCGGTGGTGTGGAGCGCTTCCGAGATACCAGCCGACAGGGTGGCCGAGCGCTGCGCCGCATCGGCGGCGCCGACGCCGGAGATGGCGGTGATGAGACCGGTGATGGTGCCGAGTAGCCCGATCAGCGTTGCGGAATTCGCCAGCATGCCGAGGTAGGCGAGGCGGCGCGTCAGTTCCGGCATGGCCAGCGTCGTCGCATCGTCGGCCGCGGTCTGCAGCTGTTCTTCGTCGGCGTAGCCCACCTGCAGCATTTCCTGGGCGACTCGCGCGACGGGGGCATTCGAGGCATTCGCCGTCTGGCGGGCGCCGTTCAGGTCGCCGCGGCCGGCGCTGCGCACCAGTTCGTCGGTCAGCTTGTGGCCGTCGGTCTGGGTGGCGCGGCCGATCACGATCATCCGTTCGATGACGATGGCGGCGATGACGATGGCCAGCACCAGCACGGCGTGCATAAACATGCCGCCCTGCTTATAAAAGGTGGCGACCGCAGACAGGATATTCATCGTGAATGCTCCTTTCGGGATTGAACCGGTGAACCGTTCATTACGGCGACCCACGTGGGAACCGGTGTGGCCTCGCCGAGCTGAAGACTGGTCTTGAGGTAACGGTGATGCTGGAAATCCATGGTGCGGCGCGAGTCGCGCGCCGTGATGAACAACACCTGCGGAACAGGGATCTCACCTTCGATATGCACATCGGACAGCGTGCGCGGCATGCCGGGCTTGGCCGGGGTTGCCCGCGCCGGCGTGGCGTGCGCCGCGCGCACCGCACGGCGTGCGTGCATGCGGGTACTGGCCTGTGCTTGTGCGGACGTAATGACGAAGGCGATCGCCAGCGCTGCGAATGCGTTCAGTAATAGCCGTGCGCGGGACGTCATGGTTTGCTCCCCTCTGCGAGATCCTTCTGCTCGCCGTGGCCCAGTACCTGCGCAAGGCCGTCGGGATCGTCGTTCGATAGCGCGCGGTACTGCGCGAACCAGCTGAGTGCCGCGGCGTCATCCATCGTGTAGTACTTCTCAAGGATCGCCAGGTTGTAATAGGGTCCCGCGAGCCTGGGATCGAGCGCGATCGCCTTATGAAACGCCATGCGCGCCGCTTTCACATCGCCGGCCTGCAGGCGCGCGATCCCTGCGTTGTTCTGGCAGGCGGCGCTGTTCGGCGAATCGTGCACCGCCGCCTCGGCCAACCCGGCGCCGGCGACGCGGTCCGCGTGCCGTAGCGCGATGGCCGCCGCCGCTGCATCGGCCGCCTTGTGTTCGGATGCGGGCACCGAGGCGAGCGCCTCGCGCGCATCGGCGGGGCGACCGGCGGCGTCATAGTGCAGGGCGAGGCCCGCCAGCAGCTCGGGCGCCAGGTCCTTCGAGTTGCGCTGCGCGGCCATGCGCGCGGTTTCGAGCACGGCGATCGCGTCGTCGTAGCGGCCGGCGGCGTAGTCGAGCTTCGACACCAACGCGAGTGCCGGGGCGTAGCCGGGATCGTGCGCCAGCGACTGGTTGAGCGCCACCTGCGCCGCATCGATCGAATCGAGCGCCACGCACAACGTCGCGATGTGGTAGGGCCAGTAGGAGTCGGGCGGCAACAAGGCGGTGCGCTCGCGCGCTTCCGCCAACTGCCCACGCAGGCTCGTGTCATGCGGCGGCTCGTTGCGGGGCACCCCGGCATGGCCTGCCTTGCCATGCCTCGAGCGCGTTTCTGCCTTGGCGGTGGGCTCCGCGTCCTTGTGGCTCTCCTTCGCACGACGCGTCGCGACCGCCTGCGGAGCGGCCGTCGCAGCGGGGCGCGCCAGCAGGGGCAGGTTGTAGCCACAGCCGGTGAGGCCGGCGAGCATGATGGCCAGTGTGCCCGCGAGTCCCACGTGGAACGGACTCACGCGTCGCGAACGACCGAAGTCATGCGTCATTTGCCATCCTCCTCGCCGCTGAGTAACGGCACATCGGCTTCGGTGCGGTAGTGGAAGCGATCGGCCATTCGCGTCCACAACGAGGTCTGTGCCTGCTGGATCCACGTCTCGTTCGCGGCAGTCGCCTGCTTCTGGCGCAGCAGCTCCGCCCAGACGTCCTCACCCTTGGTGAAGAACATGCGCGACTGGTTGGCGATCACATCGTTGTAGGCGGTCAAGTCCTCGCCCTTGAGATCCGACGGCCGCTCGCTCGACACAAGTGCTTCGCCGAACGCCACCAGCGCCTGGCCGATGCGATAGGTCGAAGCGTGCGCCCACTCCGAATCGCCGAGGTCGACACACTGGCGATAGCGCAGGAGCGTGGCATCGAGCAGCTGCTGGCGCGCCGGGATGGACTTGACCAGCGGCTGGCGCAGTGCGCAGGCAGCATAGGGCGCGTACGCCTCGTCACCCTGCAGGAAGCGCACCTGCGCGATCAGCGCATGCGAAGCCAGCGTGGGATGCGCATCGGCAAGCGCCATGTACTGGCCCAGGCGCGAGCGCGCCGCCGCCGGCTGCGCGGATGCTGCGGCCTTCGCTGAGCGCGCGCCCCGCTTCGCCGGCTTCGGCGCCGCAGCGGCGAGTGGCAACAACCCCGAGATCGGCCGGTCGGCGTTCAACGTCGCCAATTCGCGGCGCGCCATGTCCTCGAGCAGCGACATCGCGGTCTCGACATCCTCGGGATGGCGGCGCATGTACTCGAAGCGCAGCGTGTCGGCGCTATCGATGTGGTTAGACTGCGCGAACAGGTCGGCGCCCTTGAGCAGCGCCGCGCCCGCCTGCGCATCGGCAGGGAAGTGCTGCGCGAACTGCGCGTAGGCCGCGGCAGCGCCCTTGCGATCGCCCTGCGCCTCGGACAGCGTGGCGATTTCGAGATGCGCGTCGCGCACGAACTCGCTGTGCGGGAAGTCCGCGATCAGTGCATGCATCAACCGTATCCCCTCACGCGATGAACCGGCCTTGGCGTAGGCGAGCCCAGCGCGGTAGCGCGCGAGGTCGGCGTGTTCGAACGACGGCCAGCCGGCGGCGACCTTCTCGAACATCGCGCCATGCCGGCCGTAGTTGGTCGAGTCCTGCGCCACCGCCGCCTCGGCTTCGCGGTAGTAGCAGACAGGGATGGCAGCCTGGGCGCGCCGCGCGAGCGAGTCGGCTCCCGCATGCTGCGCCACGGCGAGGGCAAGCTGGTAGGCGCCACCGGCATCATTGAACCGTTCCAGACGGAACAAGGCGTCCGCGCGCAAACTGGCTGCGGCGGGGGCGTGGCGGTCGTTGGGGCGGCGCTCGGCAAGGTGACCAAAGTCGCCGGCCGCGCGCTCGTACCACGCGTGCCCGAAGGCGAGATTGCCCTGGCGCCACATGAGGTCCGCGGCGCGCTCATGTTCGGGGAAGCGGGCGAGCAGTTGGTCCGCCGCCTCGATCACCGCCCTGGCGAGCTTGTCGTTGACCGGATCGGGGCTGCCACCTGACGAGCCTGGGGTGGTCTGGTACCACGTGTCCGTCACGGCCACGCGCTGCAACAACGCCACGGCGGCGATGCTGTCCACGCCCAACCGGGCGGCGGCCGCGTAGTGATCGAGAGCGCGCGTATAGAACTGCAACTGTGCGCTGCACTCACCGGCCTGGAGCTCCAGCGCGGGCCGCAGCGCATCCTTCGGCCACGTCGACACCACGGTCTCGTATAGTTGCAACGCCTGCTCGTAATCCTCGGGAGCGCCTGTCAGGCGGGCGTCGTGATGGGTCTGGCGCGCCACGTCCGTGTAGGCCTCGCGCGAGAAGCGCGAACCCTCGTCACGCAGCGAGTCCGACGATTGCGCCGTGGCCCACTCGCTGCCCGGGGCGAACTTCGGTGCGTACTCGAGCCGCGACGAGCGCGCCAACGCCTGGCGGTCCCAGCGCTGGCAGGTCTCGACCACGCGTTGCGCGCTGAGCAGCGCGTCAGGCTCGAGCGGATGGCGGCGGATCAACAGGCGGTCGGCGTCGGCCGCTTCGGCGTACAGGCTGTAGCGGCGGAAGTGCTGCGCCAGCGAGCGCAGCAGCCGCGTTTCGTACGGCCGCGTGCCGAGTGAATCGAAGTACTGCGCGAACGCCTTGGCGCCCCCGGCGCGCGCGAGCGTGTGCACGAGGTAGGCCTCGGCTTCACCCGCGAGATCGACGCGCGTGTCGACATGGCCGCCCGCCGCATAGAGATCGAGGATCGAACGGAAGGCATCGGCGGCGCCCATGAAGCGGTCGAGGCTGAAGCGCGACCAGCCGAGCTTGTACAGCGCGATGGCGCGCAGCGTGGTGTCGGTGCCACCGGCGGCGTGCTCGTAGAAGGGAATGCACTCGGCGTAGCGGTGGTCGTTGAAGGCGACATCACCCATGCGCGCGTACGACTCCTGCGCGTAGCGGGACAGCGGGTAGTGTTCCACCAGCTGCGCGAACATTGGCGTCGCAGCCGGGTCGGCGTTGTCGGCGAGGATCATCGCGGCGTTGAACATCGCGGCGTCGAGATGGGCGAAGTCGCGGTCTTCGGCGAGGATGGAGCGGTACAGGGCC
>JANLOX010000075.1:0-3466 GCA_031366795.1 Candidatus Eiseniibacteriota bacterium
GCGAGATCCTGCCCGACCCGCATGGCGATGGGGACGTGGTGATGGAGAGCGGTGCGGTGCACCGGCTGAGCCGCGCCTACCGCGAGCGGCTGCTACCACGCGGGGAGACAGGCGGCGCCTGACCAGAGCGCGAATCCCGCCCCCCCACGCGACAACCTCAGCGCAACCGCACCAGCCGTACACTTTCGCTGAGTCCCGCCGCGGTGAGCCGGCAGAACACCACTCCCGCCCCGGCGCCTGCAGGGAGCTCGGCGCGCATCGCATGCTCTCCCGCCGCGAGCCACTCATCGCGGGCAGTGTCCAGGCGCCGCCCTGCGAGATCCAGCCACTCGACTCGCGCGCGAGCCGCCACAGGCAGCGTGAACCGCAATTGCGCGGCACCGGCTGATGGATTCGCCGAAACAATCCGCAGCTCGAGTCCGCGCGGCGCCGCACCCGCGGGGACTTCGACCGCCAGCAGCGACGTGCCCTCGGTCAGCGCATGCACGGCGTCCATCGCGAGGTTCTTCCACACCTCCGAGCGCCCCGAGGGCCATTGCACGCGTAGCGAATCCACCGCGGTTGCTTCACCCAGCCCGAAGTGCTGGTCCAGATTCTGGCTGTTGTACCCGGTTTGGCCGGTGACCTCACGCAACTGGCCGCGCGCGGTTGCCGCGACGGTGTCCACGCGCGCACCATGGCGCCTTTGCCTGAGGCGTTCGACTGCGTGCCCACGCAGCGCACGTTGAGCCAGTGGTTCGCGGTGCCGACGAGATTGTGGAACAGGAAGTTCGGTTGGTTGAGCCGGTTCGCGACCAGCAGGTCAAGCTGGCCATCAGCGTCGTAGTCGCCCCACACGCAGCCGAATGAGTTGCCGCCGCTGCTCACCACGGGTCCGGTGGTGATCCGTGCGAGCCCGTACCCCGGCAGCCCGGCGTTGTGGTAGAGCGCTTCGTTGGCACCATCGTGAACGCGGGCGGCCCGCTGTTGTGGTAGAGCGTGCTCTTCTGGCTCGTGTAGTGCGCGACGATGAGGTCGAGCCAGCCGTCGTTGTCGTAGTCGCCCCAGCTCGCGCCGAGTGTGGACTTGGCGTCCGCGATCACGGTGCGCGTGAAGAACAGGTTACCGTGGTTGATGTAGAGATAGTCGTTCTGGGTGCCGGCGTTACCGACGAAGAAGTCCTCGAGGCCATCGCCATTGCAGTCGGCCCACGCGCCGGGAATCGAGAACTCGGCCCCCGCCGTCAACGCCGTGGTGTCGACGCGCGAAGGTGAAGCCGGGGCCACCCGAGTTGATGTAGAGGTAGTCGGGCCCGTTGAAGTTGACGACGTACAGGTCGAGATCGCCATCGCCATCGACGTCCACCCACGAGCTGCTGTTCGAGTTCGCGATGTCGGTGACCGGAGGCACGGCAGTGACCTTCTCGAACAGGGTGTCGCCGAGGCCGCGATAGAGGAAGTTGCCGAAGTTGTTCCGGTTGGTGACGAACAGGTCAGGGCGCCCGTCATGATCGAAGTCGCCAAACGCGCCTCCGATCGACGAGCCGCCGTCCGCCGCCACAGGGCCCGTGACCACGCGCACGAACGATCCCGCGCGGGTGTTGCGGTAGAGCGTGTTCGGCTGGATCGACAGGTTGCCGTTGGCTACGAATACGTCGAGCGCGCCGTCCCCGACCAGGTCGATCCAACTGGCGCCACCGCTCTCGTAGGCATCGGTCAAGAACGGGTGCGCGGGGTCGGTGACGCGGACGAAGTTTTGTGCCTGGGCGCCCGGTGCGAACGCCGTCATGAACAACAACGGAACATCGGCGAGCGCGAAAACACCCACCGGACTGCGCGAACTGAATCGAATGAATGGGTTCATGCATCCACATTTCCATGGGCCACCGCGTCCGTGGCGGGTGCAGTGAGGGGCGCGTGGGTGGTGTGTTCGGGACGGAGCAATCCGGGACGAATCGCCCGCCGGGGCTGTCCGCCCATCCTTGCTAAAGCAATCGCCGACCCCTGCCGATGGCCATTCGCAGAGGGGCCGGCGGCCGCAAGGATGCGATTGACATCCGCGTGGACCCTTTGGCAAGATTCACCGGTTCGTCCACTCGCGCGGCATCACGCGCGCGGTTCTGATGGCTAGGGCGGTCATCGGAATCGGGAGGGTTGGGTCCCTCCGCCAGTTTGGGAGCCCTGAAGAGGAGGTGATCCATTGGACAGTAAGCGTTTTGGTTCGGTGGAGGTGGCGTCCTCGTAGGGGACCTGCGGGTGCATTGACGCGCCGTGGGGGCCTCTAGAGCGGGGAACCCAGCGTCACCCACACCGAAAGTCCTTAAGTCCCGGCTCGCTGCTGAGCCGGGGCTCTTTTTTGTGCTGAACCCGCTAACCCCTGCCGCCGATAACGGTTGAGAGGGCCAAACCATGCGTGGGCCCCCGCATCCTGGACCCGATCTCGCACAGGGAGAGCAGCTCGTTGACGAACTCCAGAGACGCCCGAGAGGCAATGCGGCCTGTCACCATACCCGGCTCGAACACGCCCGAGGCGCGAGCGGCCTCCAGCGCCTCCGACTCCGCGATCAAGGACCCCGGCAAGCTCAGGATCCTCGTCGTTGACGACGAACCCACCATCCGTAGCGTCATCGGGCAGGTGCTGCGCTTCGATGGCCATGAACCGACCGAAGTAGGCTCCGCCGAGGAAGCGATGGCGGCGTTCCGCGCCCAGCCGTTTCCCCTGGTGATCACCGACATCATCATGGGCCGCATGAACGGCATCCAGCTGCTGCGTGAGATCAAGCAGGGGGATCCCGAGGCACTGGTGGTGATCATGACGAGCCAGGCCTCGCTCGAGACCGCGATGACTGCCCTGCGCGAAGGCGCCTACGACTTTCTCGTCAAGCCGTTCGATGACTTGATCATGATCTCGGCACTGGTCGAGCGCGCCACCGAGAAGCTGCGGCTGCAGAACCGCAACAAGCTGCTGACGCACCAGCTCGGGATGTACGCCGGTGAGCTCGAACGCCTGAACCTCGACCTAAAGCAAGCTGCCAACCGCGACTGGCTCACCGGGCTCTACAACCGCCGCTACCTGCGCGCGACACTCGACAGCGAGCTATCACGCGCCCAGCGCTACAACCGCACCTTCTCGCTGATGCTGCTCGATGTCGATCACTTCAAGAGTTTCAACGATACCCACGGCCACCTGGCCGGCGACGAAGTGTTGCGTGGCGTCGCGCATATCATGCAGACGTGCAGCCGTTCGGAGGACCTGTGCGCACGTTACGGCGGCGAGGAGTTCCTGGTGTTGATGGCAGAGTCTGACCACGAAGCGGCACTCGCCGCGGCCGAGCGCATCCGCGCCGCTGTCGCGGCCCACCGGTTGGTGGGGAGCGGCACGCAACCCAGCGGCGCCCGCACCGTCCGCCACGGCGTTGCGACCAACCCCCCCGATGGGCACGAGGGCCGCACCCCCAACCGGGGGGCCCGCCACAGCGGCGCGGATG
>JANLOX010000095.1:0-24602 GCA_031366795.1 Candidatus Eiseniibacteriota bacterium
CGAGACGGTTCATGTTGTCCAACGGCGGAGCGAGCGGTGTCACCGTCCAGTAACGCGACCAGGCGCCGTTGGGACCGCAGCTCTCGTTGTTCGTGGCGCCCGGATGCCGGCCCTGCGCGAGATCCGGCGACGATGACCCCAACGCGCGAAGTTGCTCCATCCTGTCCTGCGCGTAGTAATTGCCGGAGGTGCGCTCGCGGTCCTTGATCGATTCCCGCGTCGATGTCGGAATGAGCCGCGCCACGGCCAGGATGCCGAGCGTCAACACGACGAGCATGATCATCAGCTCGACCAGGGAGAAGCCGCGCGATTCGCGTCGCGCCAGCGCGGGATGCCGTCGCATGGGTCTCATTTCAGTAGATCATCACCAGTCCCGAGAGCCGTACGCTCACGGTGTCACGGTCGCCACGATCGCTCTGCAGTATGATGAGCCCTGAGTCGAGGCAGCGCCCATCGGAAGTCATCCGATACGAGTTCTGGGTTCCGGAACTCCACAGGTAGTCGATCTGTGCCGGCAGCTTCCACGACGGGTTCGCCGTGGTGCCGTCCCAGATGTGGTAATCCGAGCCTTGAAAGCTTTTCATGAAGCGGATCATCTGCGTGTTCCCCGTCGACAAAGCACGCTCACGCGCCAACTCCAGCTGGGTCGCGACACTCTTCGCTGCGCTGTGGACGTCGTTGCCCTGCGTGAAGCCACGGAACGCAGGGATCGCCGCCGCCAGAAGCAGGCCGATGATGACCATCACGACCATCAGCTCCAGCAGTGAGAATCCGTCGTCGAACTGCTCTCTCATGTGCGCTACCCACTAATGGGGAATGCATAAACCGTGTCACGCGCCAGGCAGGGCCGGGCGCGAACGGAGTGATGTGTCGTTCCCCGCGGTTTTCGGCCACTTACGGGACTGCCTTGAGAGCAATCTCGAAATGCCCGGGGGCCGAGGGAGGGACGCGCGCAATGCGGATCGCCCGGATCGCATGGTGTCCTGCACGCCCGGACCTGACCCGCGCGCGCCATCTGCTGCCGGTCCGCGTTGCGGCCGGGCGGCCGGTGAGCCGGCGATGCGCAGTGTTTCCCGCGCGTCTCAGGCGGCGCGGGCGCCGGTCCCCGTGGAATCGTCGGCCAGCCGAATTCCCGGCACCTGGTTCAGCAACAGCCGCACGTTGTCCAGGTCGGTTCGCAGGCAGTTCTGCCGCCAGAGGAGCTGGGGGTCCAGTTCCGCATGCAGGCGGATGGCGTGGTCCGCGCGCTCCGAGACGCACAGCAATTCGCCCAGCGGATCCGGCGGCCCGTCGGCCGGCTGGTGGTGGTAGGCGATCGCCCGGGCGGCCGGGACGCCGAGGTTCCAGCGCAATGCCGCGATGCCACCCAGAGGTTCGTGCAGCCAGTTCAGCATGTTGAACAGGAACCGGTCGGGCACCAGGACCTCGCGGCGCTGGCTCGAACGCAGTTGCGACAGGTAGTGGAACACGATCAGCTTGCCCATGTCGTGCAACAGGCCCACCGTGAAGGCGGTCTCGGGCGCGGCCCCGAATGCCGGAGCGAGCGCGCGCGCGATCGGTGCGGTGCGCGTCATGTGCGACCACACCTCACCGACCAACTGGTTGTACGCGCCGCCGGGCCGGCATAGCAGGCCTTCGACCATGTTCGTCGTGACGATCGATTCGACGCCCCGCATGCCCACCCATTGGATCGCTTCCGGGATGGCGAGGCAGGACTCGCTGCCGCGGTGGTAGAACGACGAGTTCGCCGCCTGCAGCAGCGCGCGCGTCAGCGCAGGATCCTGCGCGAAGATGTCGGCCACCTGGGTCGCGTTGCTCACGGAATCGCGCGCCGCGGCCAGCGCGCGTTGCGCCGCCGCCGGCGGTTGCCGGATCACCGTGTCACCCAACTGGCGCAACTCCTTCAGGATCGTGGGACCGTCGGTGTTTTCGCTGCCCGGGGGCGCTGCGCGCATCATGAAGTCGCACTGCTCGTTGACGGTCTCGACGAGAGTGGTGTACAGGGCTTGCTCGGCCGGCGTCAGTTCGCGGGTAGCGGGCGCCGTTTCACCGGCGTTCTCGGCAGCCGCGGCTGCGGCGGGCGGACCGGACGGCGGTAGGTTCGGCAGCGAAGCCGCGATTGTCCCGGGTGCGCGGGATGCGGGCGGTTGGGCGCCCTGGGGCCCCTTTATGGGGCGAAACCAGTTCCGGGAATTGGGAGACAACACGGTTCTCCTGATCCGCGCGGCCGGCGAGCAGGCCAACCCTGGCCCAGCCCGCGAAACCGCTAGCTTAGCCAAGTTATCGGCGGATTGTTCGCAACAATCAGCGAAAATTTTGAATATGCGTGGTAGGTCCGCAACGCGGGCATGATGAAGTGCCTGACGATCGCCGCGAGGGTCAGCACGACCAGCAGCGCCATCAGTAAAAAGTCGCGCTGGAGGTTTGCCCGCTGGTTTCGCAGGTGTGGATCCTGAAGCCGGACTTGCAATGTGGGTGCCATCCGCGACGGCGTCCGGGACCGCCGCCGCTCCCATGTCAGTCATCAAGTCGGTCGCGATTGTCCGCGCCTTCAAGCGCAGGCGCGCGGCGCCGACTGCGCTGCTCCGGCGCGGGATGCTATGCTCGCCGCCACGAGGAGCTTGCCGCACCTATGACCCAACCCCACGCGTTGTCCCAGCGCGCCGACAGCCTGCCCGCATCCCCGATCCGCCGCCTGGCGCCGTTTGCATTGAAGGCCCAGCAGGCGGGCAAGACCGTATATTCGCTCAACATCGGGCAGCCCGATATCCCGACGCCGCAGGTCATCCTCGACCGCATGCGCGCCTTCCCGGACCGCTACGTCGCCTATGGGCCGTCCCAGGGCATGCCCGAATTCATCGAGGCGCTGCGCGGCTACTACCGCTCGATCGGCGTGCCGCTCGAGTCGAACGAGATCTTCGTCACCAACGCCGGCAGCGAAGCGATCCAGTTCACGCTCGCGGCCCTGTGCGATCCCGGCGACCAAGTGCTCGTGTTCGAGCCGTTTTATACGAACTACTCAGGCTTCGCCGCGATGCTGGGCGTCGAGTTGGTGCCGGTCACGACGCGCGCCGAGGACGGTTACCACCTGCCATCACGCGCCGCGATCGAATCGAAGATCGGGCCGCGCACGCGCGCGCTCCTCATTTGTTCGCCGAACAACCCGACCGGCACCGTGTATTCCGACGCCGAGATGGCCACGCTCGCGGCAATCGTCCAGGACAAGGGACTGTGGCTGGTCGCCGACGAGGTCTATCGCGAGTTCATCTATGAGGGCGGGCGGCACCACTCGGTGCTGTCGCTGAAGGCCATCGAGCAGCAGGCGGTGATGGTCGACAGCGTGTCCAAGCGCTATTCGCTGTGCGGCGCGCGTCTCGGCAACATCGTTTGTCGCAACCGCGACTTCATGGATGCGATCATGCGAATGGGCCAGGCGCGGCTGTGCGCCTCGACGCTGGCGCAATGGGCCTGCACGGCGTTGACCGAAGTGCCTGCGAGTTACATGGCGGGTGTCGTGACCGAGTACCAGCAGCGCCGCGACACGGTGCTCGCGTCCTTGAGCGGCGAGCCGGGCGTACTCGTGCGCCGTCCCGAGGGGGCGTTTTACCTGTGCGTGAAGCTGCCGGTCGACGACTCGAACCGCTTCGCGGAGTTTCTGCTCAGCGACTTCGCACTTGAGGGCGAGACCGTGATGGTCGCTCCGGCCGACGGCTTCTACGCCACGCCGGGGCTTGGGGCTGATGAGATCCGCATCGCCTACGTGCTCGAGCAACCCAAGCTCAAGCGCGCGATGCGGGTGTTGACTGCCGCACTTGCCGTCTATCCCGGACGCATCGCCCGGGTTGGCTAGTGTCTCGACCAGTCCTACCGCTCGTCCGAAGTCGTGAACACCGACTCCGGTAGCGGGCGCCCGAGGCAACGCGCTGCCGAGGCCACCATCAGCTCGGCCGGGGGTAGCGGACCGAAGTACATCGCCCGCAGCACACGGTGCGAGTCGATCACGAAGTAAGCCGGCATGTGACGGCCCGTGCCCTCGTCGATGCTGTGGTACAGGTTGGCGATCGCCGACATCGGGTCACTCACCAGCGTCGTGGTCAGCCCCAGCTTGCGTGAGATCGCCGAGGCGCCACGGGTCGGCAGGTCCACCACGGCGACCGGACGCACGCCCATTTCATCCAACGCGGGCGCCAGCTTCTGGATCGCGGCCAGGTTCTGCTCGGTCGGCGCGAACATCATGAGCACCGGCCCGCGCGACAGCAGTTCGTCCGAGCGATGCCAGCGGCCGTCCGCCGCGATGTAGGAAAACATCGGCGCGGGACCTGCGACTTGCAGCGACGCCGCGTCGGGCTCGACCGACAGGGGCATGAGCATGCGTCGCTCAGTCCCCGGCGGCGGAGCGAAATTCATGGGCGATGGGCTTGCGGCCCACACTTGTGTCGCGAAGAGCAGCGTGATGCTGGCAGCGTAAATACTGCGGTGCATGAACCTGTCCTCCTCGCGAGTCGTTGTCGAGCAAAGGTGCCTGGGCCCGACCATCGCCCGCTCCTAAACAACTGCAATCAGGAGGCCAGCCGAATTCCGGCGCATCTTCGTGTCACTGCGTGGGGCGTGTGCTTTGACCCATTGCGAGTCGAAACAGGAGGTGCAGATTGCGTGGCGGATGAGGCATGATCGCGAACATGAACCTTCAATCATTCAATGGAGCGCGCGATGGGGTAGTGGCTGCGGCGCGGGGCGTGATCCGTCGTAGTGCAATGGCGTGGTGGGCGATCGCTCTGCTGATGCTCGGACTCGCGGCGTGTGCGCCAGCTCACCCAACCGCGGGCGGCGCGACCGCCGACGGCGCCAGCGAAGTCTCACGGACTTCGAACGCGCCGCCGGATCGCTCCACGCCGCCCGAACGGAAGACCCGGCCGCGAAGCGAGTGGCGCGATGTCGGCTTCCGCACGATGGCGCTGTTCAAGGAGCACTACGCCAAACACGGGCGCGAATTCGGCGACATCTCGCCGTCGGAGTACCTGGCGCAAGCGCAGGCGCTGCGCGACGGGCCAAGCGGCGGCAACGTACTCGAGATGGTGCGCGACGACGGGGTCACGACGCGGCTTGACCGCGGAAGCGGCACGTTCATCGCGTTCAACCGCAACGGCACGATACGGACATGCTTCAAGCCGCGGGACGGCGAGCGTTACTTCAGGCGCCAGGCAATGCGTAACGAAGGGGGGCGATGATGGGGGACGATACGGTGCGCGAATTCCTGCATTCGCGTGGCTGTCCGGACGATGTGGTGACGCTCGGTTTGCGGGGACTGCTCGATGCGTGGGAGCGCGCGGTGGAGCAGGTCGAGGGCGGGTACCCGCTCGGGCTCGATGACTACCTGAACGATCTCGACGGCCGCCAGTTGCTGGAAGATGCGCTCGAGGTGGCGCCGAAGTTGGATAGGGCCGCCGCGCGCGTGCGCGTCGAGGGAGCCGATGCGCGCATGCGTCGCGTGGCGCGCATCATCCATGAATGCCTGTGGGGCAGGCGTGTCGCCGAGCAAGAGGGTTGGACCGCCGACCAAAACTGGTGGTACTTCGCCGTACCCCAGAAGCCCGGCCCCACGTTGCGAGAGGACCTCAACCCCAGCAACTAGCCACGGCAGGCCAACGCAGCAATCGGGGTTTTGCAGCAGCCCGCTAGTGGACTTGCGGCGGCGGGGGCATCGGGGGGCCGCCCTGCGGTGGCCGCACCTCGACGATCTTCAGGTCGATGGACGCCTTCTCGTCGTCGCCGATCAAAACGCTGAACATGTAATCGCCCGGCTTGGTGAACTGGATGTTGTTCACCATCAGGATGTGATTGAGCCGGATCGGCGAGCCCGGCGGCGTTCCCGTCGGCACCATCAGCTGGGCGCTGATCTTGAAGAGCTTCTGGCCGTCACTGTCGGCGAGCTGCAGTTCGATCTGGCGGCCCTTGCCCTCTTCCGCGCGCGAGGCCTCGAAGCGCAGCACCAGCGCCATCTGCGGGTGCACGACCGGGAAGCTCTGGGCGCCGAGCGCATTGAAGATGCCGAGGATATTGAGCTTGCCGTCGCCGGAGATGTTGGCGGCATCGGCGAGCAGGGCGAGCGTGACTTCCATGGTGGCCTCGAGTCGAAGGTGGGCGTGGAGCGCGCGGGCCGGATGGGCATGAAGAGCGCGCGCAGGTGTTCGCGCAACCAGCCTACAATGCCGCGGCCGTGGCGTCGATCCCGCCACGGCCGTGCCCTGCGTGCTGCGTGTCGCCCGCGTTACCAGCGCGGCGGCTGCGCGAATCCCAACTCGCCCCGTTCCCGCTCGAACACCCGCGGCCGGCGGAGGTTAATTCCCCGGGCCTGCAGGCCCTGGGCGTACTCGTAGCGCAGCGTCAGCTGGTCCGCGGCCCACTTCTGCGGCTCGAAGCTCGTCTGCTGCACCGGGTCGTAGCGACGGTCGCCCCAGCCCGTTCCCGGCGCCGACTGCTGCACTTCGTCACGCGCCATGTCCTTGCTCGTCATCGAACGCAGATCGGACTGCGGCACCGCCTTCATTTCACCCACGCCGCGCGGGGCGTCCTGCATGCTCGGCGCCGGAGCGGCTTCGTTCGTCGCCTGGGGCGCCGCGGCGCCACCATCATAGGAGTCACGGGAGTCACGGCTGTCGTTGCGACGCGGGCGCTGCTTCGGGCTCACCCTGCCCCACCACGGCTGCTGCTCGATTTCACGGAAGGCAGCCACGCGGATCCAGCCCATGTCGCCGTTGGCCTGGCCGGTGCGTTCGGCGTAGGAGCGCTGCTCATCGACGAACACGAAGCGGCGAACGTCATCCAGCGAACTGCGCCAGCCCTGGATCTCGGCGCTCTCCCATGCATCGAGCACGTACATCTGTTCGTGACGGTCCAGCGAGGAGCGCTCGCCGTTGACCACGTTGAGCCCGTCGACCGAGATCACGACGCCGATCCGCCGGCCAGTGGTGTTGCGCACCACGAGCGAGTAGTTGCGGCCCTGGTACGCCTGGAAATAATGGCGGTCTGAGGTGCTGGGCTTGAAGAACAACGGCGCGCTGGCGCCATCGACCTTGACCAGCACATCGACGACGTTGCCCTCGACCGCAGTGTGCGACGGCGTGCCGTAGCTGCCGCGGCGCGCATAGGTCCAGGGATCGGCGGAAGCGGTGGTGGCCATCGCGAAGCCCGCAATCGTGAGGATGAACCCCAGTGCTGCAAGGGCGAGCGGCGAGTGGGTCTTGATCGTGGCGGTGTTCATGGCGTCCTCCTCGTGTCGGTGGTCATGCGTCCTAGTCAACTTGCCTTCGCATGAACTACGCCAGATACAGGAAGGTTATTCCAAACCCAGAAACGCCAGCATATGCAGGGTTTGTTGCCGCCAAGGGCGAGCGTAAGCGTCGCAACCCCGCCACACCTCCCGCGACACAGGGGTTGGCCGTCACCCCCAGCCGTCCCGGGCCCGGCCTACGTGCCGAGGATGTGCGATCCCGCATCGACATACAGCGTCGTGCCGGTGATGCCACTCGCCAGGTCCGACAACAGGAACAATCCCGCCGCACCGACCTCATCCTTGGTGATGTTGCGCTGCAGCGGTGACGCTTCGCCGTGTTGCTTGAGCATGTCGACGAAGCCACGCACGCCGCGCGCGGCGAGCGTGTTCACGGGGCCGGCGCTGATGCAGTTGACGCGGATCTTCTTCGGTCCCAGCTCGAGCGCCATCTGCCGCGTCATCTGCTCGAGTACCGCCTTGGCGCTGCCCATCACGTTGTAGTTCGCAACGGCGCGCTCGGCGGCGAGGTAGGACAGCGTCACCACGCTGCCACCCTGCTGCTCGAGCAACGGCAACACGCGATTGGTCACGTTGAGGTAGGAGTAGGCGCTGACCTCGAGCGCCAGCTGGAAGCCTTCACGCGGGGTGGCGAGGAAGCTGCCCTCGGGGTCCTCGCGCCGCGCGAAGGCGATGCCGTGCACGAGAATCTGCAGCGAGCCCCAGCGCGTCTCGAGCTCCTTGGCGACCGCGTCGATCTCATGGTCGAGCGTGACATCGCACGGCAGCACGATCGCGTCCGGCAGTCTGGCGGCCAGTTCCTCGACGCTCGACTTGAGCCGCTCGCCCGCGTAGGTCAGGCACACGCTCGCCCCTGCCTTCGACAGGTGCTCGGCGATCGACCAGGACAGGCTGCGGTGGTTTGCGACTCCCATGACGAGCGCGTGACGGCCGCTGAGATCAATGGTGTACATCGGGCCTCCGTGAGGTCGGTGGTGCGGCGCCCTGCTCCAGGACCGATCGGGCGCCGGGAGTCTAGGCGAGCCGCTGCGTCTCCCAGACGCGGATCGGCAGGATGATCACTTGCACGCCCGAGAACTGCAGGCGGCGCTGGATCGAGAACGAGGTTTCCGAATGCAGCGTGCGCGACAGCACGTTTTCACGCTCAAACACCAGCTGCCCGGCGAACACGACCGAGCGCCGGAATTCCTTGATGAGATCGGTGCTGATGTTGTCGAGTTCCTCGATCAGGTCGGTGCCCAGCGTGTAGCGGTACTCGGCGTAGTACCCCATGCGCTGCGCCAGTGCTGTGTACTTGATCAAGTCCTCGCGCACCTGCTGCTCGAACGCCTCGACGTCCTGGACGCCCTTGAATTTGTTGGAGTCGACGAGGCCGACCGAGATGAACACGAAGTTCTTGAAGTGGCGCGGGAACAACCGCTGCACCGACAGCAGCGTGTGGATCCCCAGCCCGGCATAGGACTCGACCATCACGATGGCGGTGGGGCCATCGGGGCTCAGCTCCTGGTATTCCTTGGGCTCGGGGAACGGCAGGTTCGTCAGCGCGTCATCCAGCGTGGACAGCATCTTGCGCACGCGCTGGTAGTGATTGCGCACGAGAAAGCACACGCCGACGAAGGCGCCGGTCGCGGCGAGCGTGACCCAGCCGCCTTCCTTGAACTTGATCACCGTGGTGATGATGAGGATGCCGCCGGTGACCAGTGTGCCGACCAGCGCAATCAGGAAGCGCCGCCGCCAGTGCGCGACCTGCTTCCGCACGTTGAGCCAGTGCTTGACCATGCCGAGCTGGGTCAGCGTGAAGGTGAGGAACACGTTGATCGAGTACATGATGAGCAGCAGCTTCACCGAGCCATGCGTGTACAACAGCATCAACGCGGCGGCGATGCCCATGGTGATGACGCCGTTCTGCGTGACCAGCCGCTCCGACAAGTGGTTGAAGCGCTTGGGCACCCACTGGTCCGCCGCCATCGCCGCCAGCGTGCGCGGCCCCGCGAGGAAGCCCGTCTGCGCCGCCACGAACAGCAGCAGCCCTTCGAAGATCAGCGTGAACCACACCACCCCGGTGCCGGTCTTGACGCCGCCGATCTGCCAGTTGGCGGTGATGGTGGCGAACAGCGAGGCGTTGAGTGTCTTGCCGGGCTCGTGCTGCACGTTGTTGAGCAGGTAGCACAACAGGATGCCGCCGGCCGTGAACGACAGCGAGATCGCCATATAGAGCATGGTCTTCTTGCCGGTCTCGACTTTGGGCTCGCGCAGGATCTCGGTGCTGTTGCTGACCGCCTCGATTCCCGTGAACGAGGCGCCGCCGAGCGAGAACGCCCGCAGGAAGATGATGATGACACCGAACAGGCCCAGCTCCGAGACCGCCGAATGTGTGTCGCGCAAGGTGTCGCTGGTCAGCTGTTGCATGGCCGGGGCATGGCCAAAGATGCCGATGCCGATCAGTGCGACGTGGCTGATCATGAAGGCGATGAAGATCGGCGTGAGCACGACGATCGATTCCTTGACGCCGCGGATGTTGATGGCCGTGAGCAAGATCAGCACCATGAATTCCGTGGGCAGCTTGTAGCCGATCGAGCCATGCGGTAGGAACGAGAAGATGGCGTCGCAACCCGAGGCCACCGAGGTCACGATGGTGAGGATGTAGTCGATCACCAGCGCGCCGCCCGAGATCACGCCCGGAGTGGTGCCCAGCAACTTGGTGGCGACGAGGTAGCCGCCGCCGCCGCTGGGGAACAATTCGATGATGTAGCTGTACGAGGCCGAGATGAGGAACACCGTCCCGACGATGGCGATGACCAGGTAGAGCGCCAGGTGCTGGTGGGCGCCGAGATTCAGGAACGCTTCTTCGGGGCCATAGCACGACGACGAGAGACCGTCGGAGCCAAGGCCTACCCAGGCGAAGAAGGCGACCAGGGCCAGCGTGTGGTGGATGCGGGGATCGAGGAGGTTTTTCTTACCCCCCACCAGTATTTCACGGAGTCGTTCGAGCACGGCGGGGGACATTATGGGGTTGCAAGGTCGCGCGCAAGGTTCGGCGGGGAGCGCGCTTGCCAGGGTGACGCAAGACATTGTGGCGTGCGAGCGTTGCAGCCGCCTCCGCCGCTACTGCGAAGGCGTCGCCCGCGAGCGCCGGCGCGCCTATGCGGACCAGCAGTACTGGGGCCGCCCGGTGCCCGGTTTCGGCGACCCGTCCGCCCGGTTGCTCGTCGTCGGGCTCGCCCCCGCGGCGCATGGCGGCAACCGCACTGGCCGGGTGTTTACCGGGGATTCGAGCGGCGATTGGCTGTACGAGGCCCTGCACCGCCATGGCTGGGCCAACCAGCCGGAGTCGACCGGCCGCGACGACGGTTTGAAGCTGACCGGGGCCTACGTGACCGCCGCCGCCCGCTGCGCGCCGCCCGGCAACAAGCCCACGCCGGCGGAGTTCTCGAATTGCCGGGAGTACCTTGGCCGGGAAATCACTTTGCTCGACAAAGTGGTGGTCGTGGTCGCACTCGGTTCACTGGGCCACGAACACTGGCTGCGGGCGTCCAGGTGGTGGGAGCGTTTGGCGCCCCGTGAGCGGCCGAAGTTCGCGCATGGCGCGGAGGCCTGGCTCGAGGGAGGCCCGCTCCTGCTCGCCTCGTACCACCCGAGCCGCCAGAACACGAACACCAAGCGACTCACGCGCGCGATGTGGCACGCGGTGTTCGCGCGGGCGCGGGAGGCGGTCGACGCGGCCGGAGGGTAGGGGCTCAGTTGAGGACCGGCGCTCGCGTGAGCGCCGGTCACACGCGTGGCCCGGGCGCCATGAGCGCTCCGGGCCACGCTGTCATCTTGGGTCTAGCGGCGCTTCGAGTTGCCGCGACGGCCCGTCGTCATGACTTCTTCATCCTCTTCCTCATCCATCTCGTTGCACGAGGCGGTGAGCGGCAGCGCGATCTGGGTCAGCAAGGCGTCCGCCGCCGATTCTTCGCCCAGAATGGCCTCGAGTTGCTTGACCGCCTTGTCCTCGCCCAGCTCGCGGGCCCACGCGCACAGCGTTCCGTAGGTCGCGATCTCGTAGTGCTCCACCTTCTGGGCCGCGGCGATCAGCATGAGATCCTTGAGCTCAGGAGGTGCCCCTTCATTCATCAACTCCGCACCCTCAGCGAGCAGGCCCACCATCGCCTTGCAGGTTTTCTTAGCGGCACTCCCCTCGAGCGACTCAAGGATGTTCTCCACGCGCTTGAGATGGCCTTCGGTCTGCTTGAGGTGGTCCTGGAATGCCTTGACGAGCTGCTTCGAGGAGGCAGCCTTGGCCAGCTTCGGCAAGGCCTTCGTCAGGCGGGTTTCCGCGTCACACACATCCTTCAATTCGTCGATGAACAATTCCCTGAGATTCTTGACAGCCATGGTGATCTCCTTTGCGTGGCACAAGTCGAGATAGGATTGCGCGATTGCAGCAGCAGCCGTGACCGCTGCAGCAAGGACCACACCACAAGTGCCATGAGGCATCGCGCCCATCGGCCGCGGGAATCGCCAGTGTTTAGCGATGCGTTGAAGCGGCTGCTCGCGCCGTCGCCGCTGGCCGCATCGGGCGGAACGTAAATTCGGGGTTGCCACGGCGCCACAGCTACAATTCTGGGCGTGGTCAGGCTTGCTTAAGCCCGCTCTTCCCACACGCGGCACAGGTGCACGATCGTCTCGACCGCCTTCTCCATGTCCTGCACCGACACCCATTCGAGGCGCGAGTGGTAGTTGTGGCCGCCGGTGAACAGGTTGGGCGTGGGCAGGCCCATGAAACTCAGGCGCGAGCCGTCGGTGCCGCCGCGGATGGCGGCGTCGCGCGGCGTGAACCCGGCGCGGCGAATCGCCTCGCGCGCGTTCTCGACGATGGCGGGGTCGCGATCCAGAATTTCCTTGAAGTTGCGGTAGTTCTCGCGGACTTGCACCGACACCGTGGCGCCAGGCCAGCGCGCCACGACCTTGTGCGCCAGTGCCTCGAGCATCGCTTCCTTTTCCTTCAGCCCGGCGGTGGCGAAATCGCGGATGATGAAGTGGACGGTGGTGCGGTCGACCCCGGCATCCATGCCGTTGGGGTGGACGTAGCCCTCGCGCCCCTCGGTTGTCTCGGGCGACAACGCGCCGCGCGGCAGCTCGTGAATGAACTCCGCGGCGAGCTTGATGGCGTTGACGAGGCGGTCCTTGGCGTAGCCGGGATGGGTGACGAAGCCCTGGAAGGTCACCGCCATCGAGTCCGCCGAGAATGTTTCGGTGTCGACCTCGCCGCGCTCCTCGCCATCGACCGTGTAGGCGCAGTGGGCGCCGAATTTCGCGACGTCGAAGAACTTGGTGCCCTCGCCGACTTCTTCATCGGGCGTGAAGCCGATGCGGATCGGTCCATGCGGGATCTCGGGATGCGTCGCCAGGTATTCGACCGCCGCCATGATTTCGGCAACACCAGCCTTGTCGTCGGCGCCGAGCAGGGTGGTGCCCGAGGCGGTGACGATGTCGTGGCCGCGCTGGCGCTCGAGCGCGGGAATGTTCCTGGGCCCCAGCGCCATCGCGGGATTGTCCGGCAATACGATGTCCTCGCCTGCCCAGTTGCGATGGATGATCGGCTTCACGTTCTCGCCGCTGGCATCCGGGGACGTGTCGACATGCGCGACAAAGCCGATCACCGGCACATTGCGCTTGGGAGACGTCGCAGGCAGCGTCGCGAACACGTAGCCGTGCGGCTCCCGTGTGGCATCGGTGAGGCCGAGCGCCAGCAGTTCGTCCTTCAACAGGTCGAGCAACGCGAGTTGTTTGAGCGTGCTCGGGTAAGTCTTCGAGTCGTACATCGACTGGGTATCGAGCTTGACGTAGCGGAGGAAGCGCTCGAGAACGGATGTCTGGGTGGTCGTGGTCATGCGCGGCTCCGGAATGTCGATTGAGTGCAACGCTAAAATTGTGGGCGGTGCGGTGCGATCCCGCCGCGAAGGCATTGTCTTGACTCATGCCGCTCCAGCAGTCAATCTACCTGCAACATCATCCGGGTGCCCACACAGTGTGGGGTAATAGGGAAGAGGGGTTAAACGCCCCCGCGGTCCCGCCACTGTAATGGGTCGGCCGGTTCCAGAGTGCCACTGATCGCACTGTTGTTCGCGATCGGGAAGGCGGAGCCGGAGCGCCCAGAGCCAGGAAACCTGCCCGGATGCCATTGCCTCTAGCGCCACGCGGAATGGCGTCTGGGATCGGTGTCCCGTGTGGCCCCGTCTCCTGGATTCATTCCAGGGCACGGGGCCATTCGATTGAGGCGCGTTGGACGCCGTGATCGCTACTCTACTATTGGCGCTCGCCCTTGGGAGCCCAGCGGATTCGCTTAGCCCTGTCCCCGACTCGGCGCAAGTGCACCCCGTACTGACGCTGCCCGAGACGCGCGTCGACAGTGAGCGCGCGGTGCGCGATGCGCGCCACCGCCAGCCCACGGCGTTCGTGTCGGATCTTGCCGCGGGCTCGACGGGCCACGCGCTCGAGACGCTGCCCGAGCTGCTCGGCCGCAGCGCCGCCGTGCGCATCCAGCAGTATGGCGGCCTTGGTTCGTTCGCGACGGTGTCGCTGCGCGGCGCCCCTGCGGGGCAGGTGTCGGTGTACATCGACGGCGTGCCGTTGACCTCTGCGGCGGGCAGCGTGGTCAATATCAACGATCTTCCGGTCACCTCGATCGAGCGCCTCGAGGTGTATCCCGGCGTCTCGCCGCTCGAGCTCGGGCCTGCTACTCCCGGCGGCGCCATCAATGTAGTAACGCTGGCACCCGCACCCCTCGCGCGGCTCAAGTTGCTGCGCGGCTCGTTCGACACGTGGGAGGGCGTGGGCACCGCGGGTGCTCGACGCGGCGCGTGGTCGGCTTTGGTGCATGGCGGTTACCAGGGCGCGCGCGGCGACTTCGGCTATTGGGACGACAACGGCACGCCGCTCAATCCCGCGGATGACGCCGCCTCGATCCGCCAGAACAACCGCTTCGATTCGCGCAGCGTGCTCGGCACCCTCAAGGGCCTCCTGCCCGCGCGCGTGCAGTTGATGCTCAAGCAGAGCGTGTTCGGCAAGGCGCAGGGTGTCCCGGGGCTGGGCGCGGTGCCCGCGCAGGCGACGCGATTGGCGCTCCGTCGCGCGATCACCGCGCTCGATCTCGACCGCCCGGGGTCGCGCGTGATGCCGCTGCTGCATGCGAATGTCTCGCTTGATCGCGCGCGCACGAAGTTCCGCGATCGCCTGGGGGAACTGGGCGCCGGCACCGCCGACACCGATGACCGGTTCTCGGGCGAGCAATACGGAGTGCGCGCCGAGTCGCCGCAGCTGCCGGGTGGCATCCACATCGAAGGGACCGCGCAGGGGCGGGACGAGCGCGCCAAGCTCCACGATGCGGTCGCGACGCACGCCGATCCGCCGCCGAGCCGGCGCATCACGCGCGGCGTCAGCGTGCGCGCACTCGTGCGCCCGCTGGGTGAACGCGTGCTGCTGATCGCGGGCCGTCGCTGGGACCGCCAGCACGACGCGCTCAACTGGACGACGTCACTCGGGCAGGCGGGCGCTTCCGACCTCGTTCGCGAACTCGACGCGCCTCAGCTGGGCGCCCAACTGCAGCTGACGCACGCGCTCGTGGCCAAGGGCAACTGGAGCAAGTCGACGCGTGCGCCCGAGTTCCTCGAGTTGTTTGGCAACGAAGGCAGCGTGCGCGGCAACCCGCAACTCGCGCCTGAGCGTTCTGAAAATTGGGACGCGGGCTCCACCTTCGCGTTCGCGCGCTTCGGGCTGCGCGGCCAACTTGAGTTCGCGCACTACGAGCAGCACGCGCGCGACCTGATCACCTACGCGCGAAACTCCGCCAGCAGCGTGCGCGCCCTCAACGTGGCGCGGGCGAGGATTCGCGGCGAAGAGCTGAGCGCATCGCTTCACTTGCCGCGCGGCGTCTCGCTGTCGGGGTGGTACGCATGGCAGGGCACGCTCGACCAGGGCAACGCCGCGATCTGGCGTGGCCGGCAGTTGCCGCAGCGCCCCGAGCATCACGCCTTCGGCCAGGTGCGCTGGCACGTGCGCGCGCTTGAGCTGGCGGGCGAGTGGGAACACCTGGGCGAGGACTACATGGATCGCGCCAACCGCCTGCGCGTCGCGGCGCGCAACTTCACCGGCGCTTCGATCGGCGCTCGCGTGTTGCCCGGCGCGCGCGTGATGTTCGAAGCCAAGAATCTCAAAAACGTTCGCGCGGCCGATGTGGCGGGCTTCCCGCTGCCCGGCCGTAGCTTCTTCCTGTCGTGCGAGTGGGATGGAACGGCTCGCGCGGCGCTGTCCCCACTTCCTTGAGCGCCACGAGGCACCATCGATGATTCACCGCAACTTGCTCCGCCGCGCCACCGCCGCACTCGTCGCACTTGCGCTGATCGGGCTCGCCAGCACGTCCGCCCATGCCGCCGATACGCACGCCTATGTGCTCACTTCCGACTACTCGAGCGGGGGCATGAGCCTGGGGAATCTCGACACGCGCGTCATCACGCGCGACGTTGCGAGCGCCTACTCCGACGCGCGGATGCGTTGGTTCGGCGGGCTGCTCTATGTCGTCAATCGTTTTGGCCAGGACAACATCCAGGTCATTGACCCTGCCAACAACTTCACCACCGTGCGCCAGTTCTCGGTCGGCAATGGTTCGAACCCGCAGGACATCGCGTTCCTCTCCTCCACCAAGGCGTACGTCACGCGGCTCGCCTCCTCGCGCTTGCTGATCGTCAATCCCGCCACCGGCGACAGCATCGGCGCCATCGCGCTGGGCGCCTTCGCCGATGCCGACCACATCCCCGAAATGGACCACATGATTCGCGTGGGAACGACGCTGTTCGTCGCACTCGAGCGCCTGTCCAACTTCCAGCCCACCGATTCGAGTGTCGTCGTGGCCATCGACACGCGCGCCGACACCGTGATCGACGCGGTGCCCGCGCTGCCGGGAATCCAGGCCATCGCGCTGCCCGGCACCAATCCCACCACGGGTTTCGACATCGATCCCGCGACCGGACGGTTGATCCTGGGCTGCACTGGCAGCTATGGCGTGGGTGATGGCGGCATCGCATGGATCGACACGCAGACACTCACCAGCGGCGGTTTCGCGGTCACCGAGCCGGTGCTCGGTGGCGACGTGCTCGGTGTGGTGTGGGGGAGTGCGACGCGCTCTTTCGCCATCGTGAGCGATGCCGGCTACAACACCTCGCTCGTGGCGTGGAATCCCACGACGGGCGCGAAGCTCGCAACGGTGTTCGCACCCGGCGGCTTCAGCATCGCGGATGCCGTGCTCAACGATCGTGGCGAGTTGTACGTCTGCGACAACGACGCCTTCGGGCTCCCTGGTCTCTATGTGTTCTCAGCGGCCACCGGGGCGGCGCTGGCCGGTCCACTCGACACCGGGCTGCCGCCGGTCGCCGTCGCGTTCGATCACTCCGGCAACACCAGCCCGACCGGGGTTCCTGTGGCGAGCGCACTCACGCGCGTCGTCGAGCTCTCGGCGCCGTGGCCGCAGCCGGCGACACGGTTGGTGCGCGCGCGGCTCACGCTGGCGCGCGGGTCTCTTGTCTCCGCGGAAATCCTCGACCTGCAGGGCCGCACCGTGCGCGCGTTGACCGCGGGCGAGTTCGCCGCCGGTACGCGAGAATTGGCGTGGGACATGCGCGATACCGCAGGCCGCAAAGCTTTACCTGGCGTTTACATCATGCGCGCCCGCCTGGGTCAGTCGTCCTTTTCGCAACGAGTTATTGTGACGCGCTGATTTGCCCGGAGTTTTCTGTACGTGAACCAAATGGAAAAAATGTCACGCGCGGGCCGGAATTCCTTGATCGACTCTGGGAATCCTGTTACCTAGACCATGTCCTGAAGAGTTGGAGAGCCCTTCAGCGACACATCGTCCGTGGCCCGAACTCCCCTTTGTGGTCTGGACGTAGCTGACAATGCCGGGTGGCGCACAGGGATGCCCCAGATCGCCACCATCGCCCAAGGGCACGGAACCCTTCAGGTGATGGCGTAGTACCCCGGTGTCGGTCGTGAATCTCCATACATCCTGATGGATTGCTCTGACTTAGGAGACTTCGACCCATGTACCGATGGATCGCACGCTTCATCATGCTTTGCGCGTTCTCGGCGGCCCTCGCCGCGGGCGCCTCGGCGCAGACTCGAATCGCAACCCTGGAATGGACCGCTCCGGGCGACGACGCCTTCGTGGGGAAAGCCACCACGTACGAAATCCGCTTCTCGCGCAGCCCGATCAGCGCTTCCACCTTCGCGATCGCAACGAAGCTCAATATCGCCTTCCTGCCTGGGATCGCGGGCACCAAGGAACACCTGACCGTCGTCGGGCTCACGCAGGGCGTGGGCTACTACTTCGCATTGCGCGCCATCGACGATGGCGGCAACTACTCGCCGGTCTCGAACATCGCCTACCTGCCCGGCAACGTGGCTGGAGTCGATGCCGTCAACGCGCCGCCCGATTTCTCGGCGCCGTTGCCGAATCCCGCGCTGGGCAGCACGCGTTTCTCGGTGACGCTGTCGCGGCCCGAGTGGATGCGCGTCGAGGCGTTCGATGTGGGCGGCCGCAAGGTCCGTACGCTGGCGATGGGGCAGTACTCGGCCGGGCACTTCGACCTGCGCTGGGACCTGCGGGACGACAGTGGCCAGCGCCTCAATCCCGGCGCCTACCTGGTGCGCAGCCAGGTCGGCGATGCGGTGTTCTTGCGTCGCGTGATGGTCGTCGGCTAACTTCTCGCCCGATTCGAGTCGCTGCCGCGGAGGCCGCTCCGCGTGCGCACCGCGAGTCGCCTCTTCGCAGGAACGCATGAGGCGACTCGCGCGCTGTAACTCACCGGGATGGAAGGGCGTGACCAGGATGGACACGTTTCGCAAGGCGCTGCTTGCCGCGGGGCTGATGCTCGCCGCGTGCACGGCGCCGGCCGCCGCAGGAATGGCCGGGACCGCAGGGCCCAGGAGTTTGCCGGGTACCACGACGAGTCTCGTGACGCTGGTGTGGACCGCTCCTGGCGACGATGGCTTCGAGGGTGCCGCGGCGGAGTACGACCTGCGCTACTCGCTGTCGCCCATCACGCCGCAGAACTTCGACGAGGCCTTGCGCGTGGACAACGTCACCCATCCGGGTGCAGCAGGCGTACGCCAGCGTGCCAAGGTCACGGGGCTCGAGGCCAACCGCCTCTACTACTTCGCGCTCAAGGCCGCCGACGATGCCGGCAATTGGTCGCTGCTCTCGAACGTCGCCTTCAAGACGGCGCCCGATGCCTCGGCGCTGGCACGCGCCTCCGAGATCTCGCTGTCCTCGCCCTTCCCGAGCCCCGCGCGCGGCCGGATCCACGTCGCGTTCACGGTGCCCGAGGAGATGTTCGCGCACATCAAGGTGTTCGACGTCAGCGGCCGTGAGCGCAAGACACTCGCCTACGACACCTACGCGGCGGGCACGACGACACTGCTGTGGGACCTGGACGACGAAAATGGTGTACGGCTGGGGATTGGCCAATACTGGATCAAGGCACTGATCGGGAACCGGACGCTGACGCAGCGTCTCACCATCATCCCCTAGTGGGGGCACGGAGCCATGCTTCCCGCGGCCTGGCGTCACATCTCGGGATGTGGGCCTGACCGCGGGGAGCGGCACGTCTGGCTTCGAACGGGTGGGTCCGTTCTTGGTCCCGCTGCCACGGCTTCCCAACCATGACCCCGAAACCATCATCAAACTTAGCGCACCGATGAGTCCCGCTGCGAGAACTTTGATCGCCATTTATGTCATTTCGTGCGGTCTATCGCTGGCCTTTCGGTGCAGCGCGGATGTAACGACGGCGGCAGATTCAGCAACACCGCCGCAGGCCGCGGCCAGCGTCATCGCCGCGACACCGGTTGCCCCGCCAGCGCTCGCGGAGCTCGACGCACCGGTCGCCACCGCCACGCTCGCGGCTCCCCACCCCGTTGCCAAGATCCGCGCCGCCTTCACGCCTGCGAACCAGCGCTATGCGCACGTGCGGCAGGCTCTCGCGCTGATCGATCCGTGCTGGGACATCGCTGCGGCGCTCCTGCTGTTGTTCAGCGGCCTGTCGGCGCGTATTCGCGATCTCGCGACGCGGCGATTCCGCAGCCGCTACATGCGCGTGCTCGTGTTTATCGCGGTGGCTGGGCTCATCGCGGGGGCGGTGCGGTTACCGGTTGAACTGTTTCGAGGTTACTGGTGGGAGCACCGCTACGGGTTGTCGAACCAAAGCCTGCTCGACTGGAGCGTCGAACAGCTCAAGGTCTACGCGCTCAACATCGCCTTCATCGGCGGCACCGGGTTGCTCGCGCTGGCCTTGCTCGGCATCGAGCGCGCGGGGCGGCGAGCGTGGGTCTGGTTGGCACTCGGCATGCTACCGGTCGCGGTGGCGGGCGTGCTGCTGTCACCGCTCGTGTTCGAGCCCGCGTTCAATAAATTCGAGCCGCTGGGTAATGCGCAGCTCGACCACCGCATCCTGGCACTCGCCGAGCGCGCGGGGATCCCGGCGCGCCATGTGTTCCAAGTCGATCGTAGCCGCCAGACGAATACCGTCAATGCCTACGTCAGCGGGTTCGGCCCCTCGCAACGCATCGTCCTGTGGGACACGACGCTCAAGCGGCTGAGCGAAGACGAGATCCTTGCCGTGATGGGCCACGAGATGGGGCACTACGTGCTGCATCATCTGTGGCGCGGCATCGCGCTCATGTGGCTGCTGAGCTTCGCGTTGTTCTTCGCCGCCGCGCGCATGGTGGATGCATCGATCGCGCGGTGGGGGATGCGCTGGGCCGTGCGCGACCGCGCGGATGTGGCGGCGTTGCCGCTCTACGCGCTGGTGCTCACGCTGCTGCTGGCGCTGGCGCAGCCCGTGATCTACGCGGAGTCGCGCGAGGTCGAACACGAGGCGGATGTGTTCGGGCTCGAGGCGACCCACCTGAATGCCGCGGCCGCGAGCGCGTTCGTGAAGTTGGGCGCCGAGAACCGCAGCGATCCCGATCCCCCCGCGCTGATCCGGCTATTACTCTACACGCACCCGCCGCTGCTCGACCGCGTGCGATTCGCGCAGCGCTACCACCCGTGGACGAGCGGGCAGGCGAACCAGTACTTCCACGGGCCGGCGCCGAACTAGGCGGTGCGCTGGAGTTGGGCTGTGATGTGTTGCCCGTGCCGCAGCAGCGTTATGGCATCATCACGAGGCGCCGCGTGAGCCGCTGCGCGGAGGTTCGCAGCCGCACGAAATAGACGCCCGCGTTGACCCGGTGCCCATTCGTGTCGCTCATGTCCCACTGTCGCGCGTAGCGGCCCGCGTCGATGGTGCCGGAGCTCAATGTGCGCACCACGCGTCCGGCAAGATCGAGCACCTCGAGCGACGCCTCGCCAGGCGCGGGCAGCGCGAACTCGAAGCGCGCGCTGCGATGCGCGGGATTAGGCCAGGGGTTCGACAGCTCGAGCGTTCCTTGCGCCGACGGCGGTCCTACCGCGACCAGCGCGGGTTGCGCTGCGGGATCGAACAGCAACACGCGGAGCGAGTCGAGCGAGAGCCCATCGAAGTTCGTATTGCCATCGCTGCGCAGCCGGAAGCGCAAGCGCACCGCCGAGCCCGCAGCGCCCGTGTAGGCCGACAGGTCGGTCCACTCGGTGCGCCAGCCCCAGCGCGTGCCTTCGTAGAAGTACTTGCCCGCGGTCTGGACACCGAGCCCCGAGCCCACAAAACCGCCTGGTCCCCGCACGTTGACCCACGTCGTGCCGTTGAAGCTGGCCTCGACGACACCCGCGTCATAGTCGTGCTGGATGTCCCAGCGTGAGTCGTAGACCGCGTAGGCGTGCACGCCGGTCGTCATGTTGAGGGGCGACACCAGTGTCATGGTGGCGGCGGAGCCGATCGGGTAGTTGCCGGCGGGGCTGTCGGCGAAGTAGCGGCTCGTGTGCAGCGGATCGTTCTGCACGATGCCCCACGTGCCCGCGGGGCTCACCGTCCACTTGGCCATCGCCAGGGAGGCGTCGTCGGATGCGAGCACGGTCGGCGTGCCCAGCGGAATCGTCAGCGTGTCGCGCGACACGAGGCCGGAAGCGTCGCCGAATTGGATCTGGAAGCGCACGAGCCGGCCCACCGTAACGGTGTCGTTGACCACCATCTCGAACGTGGCGCCACCCAGCGGGTCACCACTGGTGCGCGAGCCGAGTGTCGGGTAGGTGACGGTGCTGAGCAGCATGCGCACTCCCGGATCGAGCGGCGTCAGCGTACCGGTCAGGCCCGGCCCTGCGGCCGCACCCGCGCCGACGTTGCGCGCGCGCACCGAAACGTGGGCGCCGTAGCTGGCGTTCAAGTTGCCTTCGGCGATGGTCCAGCCGTCCTGTTGCACGAATGCGCCGGCGATCGCGGCGACCATGTAGCTCGTGCGCAGCGTCGATTGCGCCAGCGGCACGATGCGCGAGGGCGGCGGCCAGAAGAAGTCATTGTCGTTGCCGATCTCGGGCGTCCAGGTGAAGGCGCGCGCCTTGGAGGTCGTGTCGCCATAAGCCCAATCGTTGAAATCGCCGTTGACGTTGTAGAGCAGCGGGCCGCTCTGGCCGGACTGGAACGCGTTATCGCGCGTGAGCAGGTCGTTCCACTCGTGGAACGCCGCGGCATCGACCGGCTGGCTGTTGGTGTAGCCCCACGGATGCAGCATCAGGTCGGCGTAGGTGTGGAACGACAATCCCGAGACCGGATGCAGGGCGGTGACGAGATCGCGCTGGGCCTGCGACTCGGGTTCCGAGAACGCCGAGGGGCCGCGGTAGGTCTCGGTCGTCACGTCCGGGCTCGAGCCGGTGTTGTCGAAGCCCCACTTGAAGCCGTAGTTGCGGTTCAGGTCGACGCCGTCGCTGTCGGCGGCGAAGCTGCCGTTGAGGTTGTTGTCGCGCGTGTTCTTGCGCCACAGCCCGAAGCCGGCCGTGTTGGTGTAGGTGTCCTCGTTGACCTTGTAGCCGTCGGGATTGACCAGCGGAACGAGGTAGATGCGGCGCTTGTCGAGCAGGTAGGTGACGAACGGGTCGCTGCCGTAGTTGGCGATCAGGTTGTCCGCGAAGTACAGCATCGACTGCATGCCGCCGGGTTCGCGGGCGTGCGTGAGCGCGTTGTAGAACGCCACCGGCCGCGTGTCGGTGCCCGTGACCTTCTTGCCGAGCTGCAGCCCCCAGATCGGCCGGCCCTGCCGCGAATAGCCCACGGTGTCGATCTTATCGGCGACGATGTCATGCGTGTCATTGGCGACCAGGTCGTCCAGCTTCTGCTTGATCTCGGCGGTGGTCCAGTAGCCACCCATGCTGCCCGAGCCGAACGGCGGCGTCGCGATGCTTGAAGTCTTTATCGCTTTCGTCGCCGGCATCGCCGCGAGGTCGGCGCGAGCGATGCGCGCCGCGGTCTGCCCCGGGTGCGCGTCGAGCACCCGTGTCGTGGCGCCCAGCGCGTTGAGCTTCAGTTCGTCGCCCGGCCATTCGAGGATCACCAGCGCGTCTTCGCGCGTGCTGACGATGTCGAGCCCGGTGTGAATCACCGCGAGCTGCGTGACATTGCCGCCGAGCGCGATCTCGACCATGCGCGGCTCAGGCAGGGACGCGGACGCAGGCGGTGTCTCAGGCGTCGGCGCAACCGCGGCGGAACTCACGCGGGCAAACGTCGTAGCGAGTGCGCTCGCGAGCATCAGCGCGCAGGCGCTCAAGCGTGAACAGCGAGGTGTCATGGGCCTCCCCTAGCCGGTAGGAAGTGAGCCCTAAAATCATAGCACGGAGCCGCATTCCGGCCCCCGGCTGATTCGCCGGGGGCGTCGGGAAGATGCAAAATGCGGAGTCATGACCCCACCCGTGCGGCTTGCATGGCTGTTCGACATCGACGGCACCCTGCTGCTCACCGGAGGGGCCGCCAGGGAGGCGTTCGTCCGCGCCGCCCGGGAGGTGTTCGGCCTGGACGACGGGCTCGAGGACATCGGCTTCGCGGGGCGGATCGACCCCGAGATCCTGCGCGAAATCCTCGAGAAGCACGGGCTCACGCCGCCGCCTGAAAGCATCGAGCGGTTCTACGATAACGTGGTGGCGCACATGGACACCGCCATCCACAACGGCCGCGGCCGGCTGCTGCCGGGAGTGCCCGCGATGCTCGACGCCGTCGCCGCCGAGTCCGCGTGGGCGCGCACGCTGCTTACCGGAAACATGACGCGCATGGCGGCGATCAAGCTCAAGCACTTCGGCATCGCGCATCACTTCGCGATGGGTGCTTACGGAGAGCAAGCGGAATCGCGCCCCGAGCTCGCGCGGCTGGCGGTGGCTCGCATCCGCGAGCGCTATGGCGTCGAGCCCACGCGATGTGTGGTGGTCGGCGACACGATCCACGACATCGCCTGCGCACGCGCGGCTGGAGCGCTCGTCGTGGCAGTGGCCACGGGCTCGCAATCGCGCGCGGAACTCGAAGCGCATGCGCCGGATCTTGCGCTCGACGATCTCACGCAGCGCGAGGAGTTGCTCGAGTGGGCGCGGGGTGTTGAGGCGGGAGCCTGAGCACTAAGCGGAACGGATTAAGCCGCCCGGAGAGGAGCTAATTCGCCCCGCTTCAACTCCGGCTGACCGAGGCTGCGAAGCACTTGGTTCATCTTGGAGAGCGAGACGGTTCGCGGCGCCGTGATCTCAATCCCAATTGCCTTCCCGCCTCGGCTGTAGTCCACCAAAATCCCTGTCGCAACTTCCTCTGTCCGGTAGCTGCGCTGGCGAGGCAGGCGTGGAAGATAGTAGTACGCCGCCATGGCTCGGCCGTGGCGAAACGTCACTTCCAAATAGGAGTCTTTCATTTCTTTTTCCTCTCGGCCGGATATGCTGTCACTACGACAATCACCTCGAGAATCGGATCCGGTTCGACAATTACGCTCCATCCGCGGCCGCGGTGCCGAGTCGTCACGAGCCAACGGCCGGGCAGTGCTTCTCTCTCAAGCACCGTTGCTCGACCAAGCATAGCCCGCAGGTCGATCTCGGTGAACCGTCTATCTTCCATTCTCTTGAGCAGGTGTGGGCTGAGCTCGAGATCCCACTCCCACCACCCGGGCCAACGGAACGTGCTCAATCCTGGCCTCCTTGCCCCTGAGCCGCCCTAACGCGTGTTCTGCGTCGTGTCCTCGTCGCGGCGCCAGGCGGATTCTAGTAGCGCCAGGGCGTCGTCGAGATTGACCGCCATGGGTGCTGTCGGGAACTCGCTGCGCAGGGACTCGACTGGGCGGTAGAGCACGGGGTAGTCGCAGCTCCGCAATAGCGAGAGGTCGTTCAGGCTATCGCCCATCGCGG
>JANLOX010000100.1:0-2493 GCA_031366795.1 Candidatus Eiseniibacteriota bacterium
GATTGGGGAAGTTGCCATCGAGCTCCGCGTACAGCGGAATCACGGTGTGCCCCATGCGCTCGAACACCTCCGGCACCACGGTGCCGGCGCAGCCATTGCCGCAGTCCATCACGACCTTGAGCCCCTTGGGGCTCTTGAGCCGCTCCACCAGCATGTCGCGGTAGTCGTCGAGGATCGGGCGCTCTGTGGCCAGAGCCTCGCCGCGCTCGAAGTCAGCTGCCTCGATCCAACCGCGCATCGCCAGGATGTCGGGGCCGAACACCGGGCTGTCCCGGCGTGCCATCTTGAAGCCGTTGTACTCGGGCGGGTTGTGGCTGCCCGTCACCTGCAGCCCGCCATCAAACCCGCGCGCCACGACGGCGTAGTAAAGCGCGGGTGTCGGAACGAGCCCGACCGATTCCACGTCAACCCCGGTGGCGACCGCGCCGCGCGTGATCGCGGCGGCCAGCCGTACACTGCTCGGGCGCACGTCGCGGCCCACGGCGATGCGACTGCCGCCCTCGCGCCGGATCAGCGTGCCGAACGCGCGCCCCACCGCTTCTGCGGTGGCATCGGTCAGCTCGGATTCATGGAAGCCGCGGATGTCGTACTCACGGAAGATGGTCGCCGGGATCACTATTCGTCCTTGAGCTTGAGGAAGGCGTCGATGAATTCGTCCAGCTTGCCGTCGAGCACCGCCCAGGCATCGCCGATCTTCAGCTCGCTGCGGTGGTCGTTGACCATGGTGTAGGGGTGCAGGACGTACGAGCGGATCTGGCTGCCGAAGTCGATATCCTTCTTGGCATTCGTCAGGTTTTCGGTCTTCTTGCGCTCGAGTTCCGTCAGGTGCACGAACAGCCGCGCCTTGAGAATGCGCATGGCGAACTCGCGGTTGCGGTGCTGGCTGCGCTCCGCCTGCGACTGCACGACAAGGTTGGTCGGGATGTGCGTGATGCGCACCGCCGACTCCGTCTTGTTGACGTGCTGCCCGCCCGCGCCGCTGGCGCGGAAGGTGTCGACACGCAGGTCGCCGGGCGCGATATCGACCGAGATGGTGTCGTCCACCATCGGGTAGACGAACACCGAGGCGAACGACGTATGCCGCCGCTGGTTCGCGTCGTAGGGCGAAATCCGCACGAGCCGGTGCACGCCGCTCTCGGACTTCAAGTAGCCGTAGGCGTACTCGACGTTGATTTCGATCGTGGCGTCCTTGAGACCGGCCTCATCGCCGGGCTGCAGGTCGAGGAGGCTGACGGGATAGCCGTGGCGCTCGGCCCAGCGCAGGTACATGCGGTACAGCATCTCCGCCCAGTCCTGCGACTCGGTGCCGCCCGCTCCCGGATGGATCGAAACGATGGCGCCCAGCCTGTCGTACTGCCCCGACAAGAGGCTCCGCTGCTCGAGTGCTCCGACCTCGGTATCGATGCGATCGAGTTCGCTGTTCAACTCGACGAGCATGGCCTCGTCGCCTTCGGACTCGGCCAGCTCGATCAGCTCGGCCGCGCCGCGCAGCGCGGTATCCCGCGTCGTCCATTCGTCGACGGTCTTGCGCGCGCGCTTCATCGCCGCCACGGTCTTCTGAGCCTCTTCCGGACGGTCCCAGAAGCCTTGAGCGCTCATGCGCTGTTCGAACTCCGTGATCTCGCGGGTGCGCGTGTCGACGTCAAAGGTACCTCCGCAGGTCGTCGAGACGCGTGCGGATGCCTTCGTGTTTCTTGCGTATGTCGGCGGCGGTCAGCATGAGTTCTATTCGCTCCCTTGTCCGGCAGGTGATGTCTTGAGCAACGCCTCGAGCGTGTCCCGCGCCACCTGTTCCAATTCGCCTGTGCCGCCCGCATTGTGGATCACGGCGTCGGCCGCCGCCACGAGCACCGTTGGCTCGCGCTGCGCGGCCAGTCGCAGCGCAGCGTCCGCCGCGCTCCAGCCGCGCTGCTGCTGCAGCCGCTCGAGCTGCGTCGCGCGGTCCGCCGTCACCGCCAGCACCGCGTCACACTCCCGCTCGAATCCCCAGTCCAGCAACAACGCCGCGTCCACGATCACCACGCCGCGATAACCCTGCTCGCGCAACGACTCAAGGCCAGCGTAGAGGCGCTCGACAATCCGTGGGTGCACGAGCCGGTTCAAGCGCTCGCGCGCCGCGGGATTGCGGAACACCACGGCCGCCACGCGCGCGCGGTCGAGACCGGCCGGAGTGTAGATGTCCCTGCCATACTCGTTGATGAGCCCGGCGCGCACCGCCGCGTCTTCATCGACCACCCGGTGCCCCAACCCATCGGCGTCGATCACCCGGGCGCCGTCGTGTTCGAACACGCGCGCGACCGTGCTCTTGCCGCTGCCTGCCTGCCCAATCAGTCCGACGATGAACAGGCCATCGCCCGCCGGCGCGCGCCGCGGCCTAGTGGGCATCGAGCCACGTCCCGCCCCGCCCGGCGGTGACCTCGAGCGGAACGCGCAAGGGGAAGCACTGTTCCATCTCCTTGCGCATCACGGCCTCCACTGCCGCAGCCTCGTCCA
>JANLOX010000109.1:0-1639 GCA_031366795.1 Candidatus Eiseniibacteriota bacterium
CCAGGCTTGCCCCGCTGCCCGGGGAAGGCGAGGTCAGCGCCAGCGCCAGGGTCACGTTGCCGCCGCCAAAGTCATCGAAGCGGGTCGCGGTCGCGTTAGAGCACGACAGCCCGATGCGCCCACCGAGTGCTGCGTAGGCCCAACCCGCCACCGCCACGGTGCCGAGCAGGACGCCATTGCGGTACACCTGCACGTCGCCGTTCGCCAGCGCGCGCGCGCCGAACTGCTGGCCTGCGGTAAGGGTGACGCCGTTGATGGCGCCGCGCGTCGCCCAGGTCGCGGGTGGGGTGAAGGTGTACACGATGACCTTGGCGGCCGGCGCGTTGTAGCTCACCTCAATGTGCCCTGCCGTCCACGTGGTGCCCTGTGTCTTGAGCATCAGGTTCTGTTCCGGTGCCGTGGTGCCGACGGTGCTGAGTTTGACGAAGACTTCCTGGTTGGCCCCGAATACCGTGGGGTTCCACTCGAGGTAGTTGTCCCCCGTCATGGGAACCAGGGCATTGGTCGTGATCGCAAACATCGTGGGCTGGTCGATCCAGTTCGCACCGGGCGCTCCATTGGAGCGGTTGAAATTATCTAGCACGGGCGTCTGCGGGAAGCTGTTGGCGGGCGCCGTCGCGGAAATCGCCACGCTCGCCGTATCGCTGCCGCCGCGGCCATCGCTGACGGTGAGGATAGCAGCGAAGTTGCCCGCGCTCGTGTAGGTGTGGCTCGCGCGCCGGCCCGCGGCCGTGCTGCCATCACCGAAGGCCCAGGCGAAACTCAAGGAGTCATTGTCGGCATCGGAGGAGTTGGCCCCCGAGAAGTTGACGGTCAGCGGGGCGACGCCGCTCTGCGGCACGCCGACGGCGTCGGCGTGGGGTGGGTTGTTGCCGGGCACCGCTGCAGAGATGGCCACGCTCGCAGTGTCGCTACCCCCGCGACCGTCGGTGACCGTGAGCAGTGCAGCGTAATTGCCGGCGTTCAAGTAGCTATGGCGGGCGAGACGGCCTGTGGCGGTGCCCCCATCGCCAAAGCTCCAAGCGAAGCTGAGCGAGTCGTTGTCGGAATCCGTGGAAGTGGCGCCTGAGAAACTGACGTCCAAGGGCGCCACGCCGCTCCGCGGCAGCGCGACCGCATTGGCGACGGGCGCATGGTTGACCGGCGGTGTGGCAACCGTCAGCGCGCGCGTCGAGTAGTTGTTCGACTCAACCGTCTCGTATACGGCCGCGAGCGAGTCCGCGGTCAGCCGCAGCGTGAATGTTCCCGCGGTGGGCAGGATCGCATCGCGCTCAATGGCGACGCTGCCGAGTGCCGGGACGACCGTGTCCGCTTGCGCGACCACCGTATTGCCCGCGCGCAGCACCCAGCGCGAGATGGGCGCCGGCATGCGCCCGCTGTTGTTGAGTGTCATCGAGTAGTGCGCCGATTGTCCTGCGACCGGTGACGCGGGCGCGACGGTGACGGCCGAGGCAGTCAGGTCGATCTCGGGCCAGATGTCCGCCTTGGCAGTGTCACTCACCGCACCCTGTGGGTCGCTGACGCTGAGCTTCACGCGCAGGTGGACGCCGGTGCCGTCGTCGTGATTCTCGCCGACGAACGAGGTGTTGGCGCCGGTCGCATTGAAGTTCGCCGGATGGACATGGTTGTTGTGGATGAG
>JANLOX010000150.1:0-4777 GCA_031366795.1 Candidatus Eiseniibacteriota bacterium
GGTGCAGGCCGACAACTCGAATGGCGCGCTGGCCTTCACCCTGACCTCGACCGTGAGCAATGCGTCGGGCATCGACGCCGACGCCACGGCGAAGGGCTTCGCCGCCGAACTGACGCGGCTCGGCTACACGGCCAGCACCACCGTCGCGCCGGTCAAGGAGCGCGCGAGCGGCTCGGTCTACGCCTACGCCCGTGACCGCGTCATCAACGTCAACGTCGAGGGCAAGTCGGCGGCACAGATCGAGAACGAGATCCGCCAGGGGCTGGCCGACGCCGGCGTGACGAATGCGCTGGTGTCCGTCTCGAAGGACGGCAGCGGTGCCGGCGAGAAGCTGAAGCTCACGGTCGAGGCGCAGAAGCAGCTCCGTGACCCCGGTGACGCGGCCGCGAGCGAGCCTATCCCTAAGTTCGTGTTCAACAAGGGCGGCGCGCCGATCGGGGCGGCGGGCGGCTTCACGGTGCGTGAAGAGATGCGGCGCACGCCGGATGGCGCCACGCTGACGCTAATCGTGCAGGATACAGGCAAGTCCGCGACGATCGAGGTGCAGCATGCCGACACCGTGGGCGATGCGGTCATCACCGCGCAGGTCGAATCACAGCTGCGCGCCGCGGGTATCGACGCCACGGTCACGACCACGGACGGCCGCGTGCATATCTCGAAGAACTGACTCGCGCAACAAGCCGCACGGCCGCTCCCGGCGAATCCGCCGCGGGCGGCCGTCGCTGTTTGGGCCAAGACTGCTTGCGAGCCCGCTCCGACCGGCGTCCCTCGGCAGGCGCCCCTCCACACCCTCGGCGGCTTCCGTTCGAGCAGGGTTCCCGCTACCGTGGCCGGCAATCGTCCCACACTGACCATCGGAGCGACCCGCGACATGCCTGCTAACCGCCCATTGAGTCGAGCCCTGCTGGCCGCAGCCGTCGCCAGCCTCGCCCTTGTCGCACTGCCGGGATGCCAGACGCAGCCCCGCGCCGTCGCGCATGTCGGCGATCGCATTGTGACCGAGGCGCAGTTCCAGGCCGCGGCCGCCACGATCGCCGATCGTATCTTCCTGCCCGCGGACTCGGCCAAGGCGGTGCTGCTCGACAACCTCGAACAACGCGAACTGCTGCTGGTCGCGGCGCGTAACAATCCTGCCCTGCCTGACTCCTATATGACGCGCCGGCGCAAGGAAATTGAAGACGAAGCGCTGTGGCGCGCGCTGCTGGCGCAGCTCACCCCGGCGACGGTGGGTGTCAGCGACGCCGAAGTGAAGCAACTGTATCTGTGGCGCCAGCAGTCGACGCACTGCCAGCTGATCCTCACCACCGAGCCGACAGCCGCGGGGGCCGCTCGCGCCGCCGTTGATGCCGGCGAGGACTTCAGCGCGGTGGCGAACCGTTTCGATGTGACGTCCACGCTGCCGCCCGGCGGCGACCTGGGCTTTATCGAAGCGGGCGCTCTGGTCGATCCGCTCGACCGCATCGTTCGCGAGACGCCGGTGGGCGCGATCGCCGGCCCCATCGAGACGCCGGGGCAGGGATGGTTCATCGTCAAGATCGTAGCCCGCCAGCCGCACGAACAAGCGTCGTTCGACACGATGGAGAAGCAGTTGCGCGGCATGCTCGAGCAGCGCAAACAGCGCATCGCGCTGAGCGCGCAATATGCCAGCCTGCGCAACCAGTACAACATCGTCTCCGATCCGCAGGGGCTCAACGTGTTGTACCAGCGGCTCAATGCCATGCGCGCGCAACAGCAACTGGGCGTCGCGCCGGACATCGCGCCGCCTGGAGCGCAGGAGCGCGCCACGGTGATCGGCCGCTGGGATGGCGGTGCGCCGCATCGCGGAGCCCTCACGATCGGCGAGGCGATCGACGACCTCAACAACGGACGCGCCAGCGGATTGAACCCGGCCCGGCTCGACGCCTACGACGAATGGGTCAAGAACATCATCCTGCAGCGCGTGGCCATCATCGAGGCGCGCCGGCGGCACCTGAACGAAGAGCCCAAGACCGCCGAACATATCAAGCAGGCGATCGAGGAAGTGCAGCTGCAGGCCGTCCTCCAGACCGAAGTGCGCCAGCGTGCGGAACCGAACGACGCCGAGATCTACGAGGTCTACGAGCGCAATGCCCCGGCCTTCGCACAACTCAAGTCAGTCAACGTGCAGTACATGACGCTGCCCGAGTCCGCCCTGGCGGTGCGCGCGGCGGAACAGGCGGCGCGATCGGGCACGTTGAAGGACGCGGTGATGCTGTCGTCCGCGAGTTTCAGCGTGAAGGAGGAAGTGCTGCACTTCCCCACAACCGATCCGTTCTGGCAGATGCTACAGCCCGCGCTCACGCAGCAGCGCGTCGGCGGCATGATCGGGCCGGTGCAGCTCGCGGACGGCTGGCGGATCGTGCAGCTCATCGCCCGCGACGCGCCCATTCCGGCCTTCGCGAACCTCACGCCTGAGCAACAGAACGGCATCAAGCAACAGTCGCTCGAGCTCGCCAGCGAACGGCGGCTCAAGGCCTTTACCGACTCGCTGCGCACCGTGGTTCCGGTCATCGTCGACCGCAAACGCTTCAAGCGGATCGTGTGGCCTGGGCCGAATGTGATCCCGCTGAACCCCGGCGCGATGGGGCAGCCCGGCTCCTAGCCGGGCGACACGGCGGCGGTCACTTCAACCGCCGCCGCACCTCGGCAGCGCGGCGTTCGCTGACCTCGACGCGCGTGGCATCGCGCAGCCGCAGCACCAGCACGCCGTCCTCGCCGCCGTACGATTCGATCGCGTCGACGTTGACGAGCGCGCCGCGGTGAACGCGTAGGTACTGGTCCGCCGGCAGGCGGCGCTCCAGCTCCTGCAGCGTGTAGTCGACGAGGTACTCGTGGCCGCCCGAGCGCGCCAGCACCAGCCGGTCGCGCGAGAACACGATCGGTACTTCGTCGAGCTCCAGCAGCTTGATCTCACGGCGGTGCCGCACCGGCAGTCGGCGCAGGGGTCCCGCTTGCGCCTCGAGCGCCGGAGCGTCGAGAGCCAGCTCGAGCGCGCGCACGGGAGTCGAGCGGCGGCCGGACTGCAGTTCGTCGGCGACGCGACGCACCGTTTCGCTCAGGCGGTCCCGGCGCACCGGCTTCAACACGTAGTCGAGTGCGGCGAGTTCGAACGCCTCGACGGCATAGCGGTCGTAGGCCGTGACGAACACGATCACGGGCGCATTCGGCCCGCGCAGGTGTCGCGCGACTTCGAGGCCCGAGAGATCGGGCATCTGGATATCGAGGAACGCCACGTCGGGCTTGTGCTGGTTGATGCGCTGCAGCGCTTCGACGCCGCCGCGCGCCACCGCCACCACCTCGACACTGTCGTCCTCGCCCAGCAGCTTCTGCATGAACTGCCGCGCCCGCGGTTCGTCATCGGCCACCACCGCACGCATGCGGCGTGGCGTGTCCTTGCGCTCCTGGATCATGAACGTCTCTCCACCAGCTCCGGGGCAGCCGCGGCGCGCCATCGCAGCGTCACCGCAAAACCGCCCGCATCCACCCGGCCTGCTGAAACACTCGCGTCCGCGCCGCCGAAATGGCGGACGCGCTGTTCGAGATTCTCGAGCCCGACACCGAGCCCTTTGCCATTGCGCCCATCCGGCGCGCCATCGTCCTCGAAGCGCAACGTCAGCCAGTCGGGGTCGCGCTCCGCCACCAGCGCCAGGTGCAACGGCCGCCCATCCGGCGCGCAGCCGTGCTTGAGGCTGTTCTCCACCAGCGGCTGCAGCAGCAACGGCGGCACCGAGCTAGTCAACAAGTTCTCAGGCCCGGTATAGCGAAAGCTGATGGCGTTGTCGTAGCGCTCGCGCGCCACGCCGAGATAGTCCTCGACAAACCCAATCTCCTCGCTCAACAGCGCCGCGGGGCGGTCGCCCGCTTCCAGCGTGTAGCGCAACATGTCGGCGAGCCGTTCGGTGAAACGCTGGGCGGCGCTCGGCTCGGTCTCAATCAAGTAGGCCAGCGCGTTGAGCGCGTTGAACAGGAAGTGCGGGTGCACCTGCGAGCGCAGCGCGCGCAGCTCGGCGCGCGTCGCTGCCTCGCGCAGTTCGGCGGCGCGGCGCTCGGCCGTGGCGCGCTGCGCCTGCAGCGACAGGTTCTCGAGGCGGATGCCGGCCTGCACGAGCAACGCCTCGATGGCGCCCCGCGATTCTCCATCCACCTCTTCAGCCAGCCGCGGCATGCCGGCTTCTGGCCACTCGATCGCCACCGGCCGGCGCATGCCGCGCTGGATGGCGCCCTCGACCGAGCGGCGCACTTCATCGGCATCGAGCGCCGACAACAGTTCGCGTCCCGACTGGTCGAACGCGCGGCGCAGCGCCAGCGGGTCGCGGCCGTACAGGCGGTTGAGCCCGCCCTGCACGCGATCGCGCAGCGGCAGGAACAAGAACGCCACGGCGAGTGCCGCGATGACATTGAACAGCAGCGTCTCTTCGCCCGTGGCGGCGGCGAACAGGCGCTGGCCCACCAACACCAACCCCAGGTACACGGCCGCCGAGAGTCCCGACAGGATGGCGTAGGGCAAACTGCGGACGACCAGCCGGCGTGGATCGAACGCGGGATCGTTGGCGATCAGGTAAGCGATCAAGAACGGCGTACTCAGCCAGGCGAAGAACAATGCGGTCGAGAACAACTGCATCACCGGCAACGAGAAGAACGCCATCATCCCGGGCTCTTCGGGCAGCAGGTCGATGGCGGTGGCGAGGAACAGGATACCGGCGACGAGCATGGCCAGTGCGCGCTCGCGCAGCGGCGCCGGCGCCACGCGCCGCGAAGG
>JANLOX010000151.1:0-2469 GCA_031366795.1 Candidatus Eiseniibacteriota bacterium
TGACCTGTGGCTCGCGAACTACACCGAAGGCATTCGCGCACTCGACATCTCCGATCCGACGCATCCCGCCGAATGGGGCTATGCGGATTCGTGGCCTGGCGCCTCGGGCGGATACGAAGGCGTGTGGGAGGTCTATCCCTATTTCCCCTCAGGGACGATCATCGCCAGCGACATCACGTCGGGCCTGTTCGTCTACCGCGCGGCGCGCAACTACGGCGTGGTGTATGCGCATGTGACGGACGGCGCGAGTTCATTGGCGGGCGCCAAAGTGTTCGTGGATGGGCCGGGCGACTCGGCGAGCACCAGCGCCGATGGCACCGTGGCGTTCGCCCCGAGTCCCGGCGCTTACACGATCCGCGCGACGAAGTTCGGTTACACGGACGCCTCCGCGAGCATCACACTCGCGCAGGGCGATCACCAGACCGTGGAGCTGCCGCTCACGCTGAAGCCCACGGGAGCGTTCTCGGGCACCGTCGTCGACGCGAACACGTTGGCACCGCTCGCCGCGGCAGAGGTGAACCTCGCCTACACTCCCGTCCACGATCACACGGACGCCGGCGGTGCCTACGACCTGGGCGCGGTACCGCTCGGCACCTATCGCCTCGAAGCCAATCGCCCTGGCTACATTCCTGTCGCATTCGATCGCGCCATCGGCCAGCCGCCGAGCACGCAGGCGATCTACATGGTCCCAGCAGCGATGTATGATCCAATGCAGACCGATCTCGGTTGGACGGTGGGCGGCGCCACCACCGGTGACAACGCGGTGAGCGGCATGTGGGTGCGCGTTGAGCCGCTCGGCACGAGCATCGGCGGAACGCAGCCCGTGCTGTCGCGCCGCGACAATGTGGGCGATGCGTTGCTGGGACTCGGTGCGCCGCCGGTGCGTGGCTCGGGCGCCGACGCGCTGTCGCTGCTCAACGTAGTGCGGCCGCGCGTGGGACCGCTGCATGGCGGCGGTGAAAGCGAAGGCGCCAACCCAGGACAGGTGCAGCCGGAATACGACCGCAGCGCGGATCCGGAATCGTTGTGCTGGGTGACGGGCCAGGGCACCTCGCCGACTTCGATCGAGGAAGCGGATGTCGATGGCCCGGGCAATGTGGGCGGCAAGACCACGCTGACCTCGCCCGCCTACAACACGCTCGGCATGGCGGAGCCGACAATCGGTTTCTGGCATTGGTTCTACACGCAGTTCGCCTCGCCCGATGATTGGTTGGCGGTGTTGATCAGCAACGACAACGGCGCGACTTGGGCGCCGGTCGATACGTTGCGCGGCCTGCACAACCACTGGCACGAAGACGCCATCGCGGTGAAGTATTTTGTCACGCCGACCGCGCAGGTGCGTGTGCGCTTCGTGGCGGCGGACATGGGCGCGCCGTCGGTTGTGGAGGCTGCCATCGACGATGTCTCGCTGTACGACGACGCCACCTTGATCTTGAACGTGCCGGCCGCATCCGCGTCGCCACGGCTGCGCTTCCGCGCGCCGATCCCGAACCCCGCTTCGGGCGCGGTGACGCTCGGTCTCGATTCGCCGCGCGCGGGCAAGCTGGTCGTCGAGGTGTTCGACATCGGTGGCCGGCGCGTCGCGACGTTGCATGACGGTCCCTCGCGCGCGGGACCGATGCAGCTGCGTTGGGATCCCGCGAAGGGCGACGGACTGATGCCCGCGGGGATTTACTACGCGCGCGCGCGACTCGGCGATGAGTCAGCGAACATGCGCATCGCGCGGGTTCGGTAGCGGAGCCGGGGCGTCCCGCGATGCCCCGGCCATTCGCTTACGCCCGCTCCCACCGCCGCGCGAACAGCCGCGCCAGACCCAAGAACAGCGTCAGGAACCCAAGCAGCATCCCAATCTGCGGCATCAGCCCGCTCACCGGTGAGTTGCGCCAGAACACCTTCACGAAGCCGTCGAGCGCCCAGGCGTTGAACGCCACGAGGCCGGCCTTCTGCATGCCGGCGCTCATCAGGAAGCGCGGGAACATGCTGCCGCCGAGCGCGGACATCGTGAGAATGATGATGGTCGAGATGCCCGACAGCTGCGCGCGCGTGCGGCACGCGGTGGCGAGCACCATGCCGAAGCCCGCGGACGTCGCCGCGGTGATGAGCGTCATCACCGCAAAGCCGGCAAGGTGATGCACCAGGTCCAAGTGGAACACGAGCATGGCATAGAGAAACATCACGCAGATCTGCACGCAGCCGAGCACGGTCAGGTAGACCCATTTGCCCGTGAGCAGGCCGTTCATGCCGAGCCGCGTCGAGATCACGCGTTCGAGCGTGCCGGACTCGAGTTCATCGAGCATGGTTCCGGCGCCCGCGGAGCAGCTGAACAGTAGGAACATCACCGCGATGCCGGCCGCATAGAACGAGATCAGCGCGCCGCCCTTGTCTTCTCCCAGGATGTCGACAAGATCGACGGCCATCAGCCCGCCCGTTCCGTTGGAGCTACCTGTGCCACTCGTGTCGGTGCTCGCC
>JANLOX010000161.1:0-3928 GCA_031366795.1 Candidatus Eiseniibacteriota bacterium
GTCACGAATGATCTCGCCCGCGCGATAGATGATCTCCGCGCGCTTGGGCGCTGGCGTCAGCCGCCAACTGCGGAACGCCTTCGCAGCCGCGTCCACGGCGGCTTCGACGTCACTCGCATCGGACGAGGGAAACTCGCCGAGCGTCTCGCCGGTGGCAGGGTTGTTGTTGAAGAACGTCTTGCCGGAGCGGGCCTTGACCCACTGTCCGGCGATGTAGTTATGAAAGGTGCTCGACATGGCGTGAGTCTCCGCAATGGGGTGCGAGATGGCCTCGGACGCGCCCGCCTGCGAGGACCTCGCGGGGAACGCGCCGAAGGCGCTGCAGGGCATCCGAAGCACGGATGACCTGAGCGAAAATGGACGGAACAGACTAAGGGGACGGGCGTCGTGTTAGCAAGGACGCGGGTCTTCTTGAGAAATCGTGGCGTTGGGGACGTGAGTGGGTGACGTCGCGTAGCGGAGGGACGGCGCGGCCGGGGCTCCTCGCGGGCACGCTCGGCCGCGCAAAATATCAGCCGCGCCGCCCGAACGCTGGAGGTTTACGCCTTCTTCAGCGGAATGACGCGAGCGTCGTCCAACCCGAGAACGTTGACCAAATCAGACCCCGCCGGAATGATGTACTTGGTCTGCTGCGCCAGCACGTGATTGAGCACGTCCAACCGCTTGCTGGTTTCTGCGCGCTCCTTGAAGAAGCTCTCCGCCGCATTCGAGATCATCTCGACCGCCTTCGCCTCCGCAGTCGCCCGCGTGATGCGCGCTTGCGCGTCGCCTTCGGCCTTCAGGATCTCGGATTGCTTTATGCCCTCGGCCTGCAGGATCTGCGACTGCTTCACGCCTTCGGCTTCAAGAATGTTGGCGCGCTTGTCGCGTTCGGCCTTCATCTGGCGGGACATGGCTTCGGTGATGTCTGCCGGCGGGTCGATCTTCTGCACTTCGACGCGCGTGACCTTGACGCCCCAGGTGTTGGTGGCTTCATCCAGCACGGCGCGCAGGTTGGAGTTGATGGTGTCGCGCGCGGTGAGTGTTTCGTCGAGCGACTTGTCGCCGATCAGGTTGCGCAGGTTGGTCTGCGCCAGCGTGGTGGCGGCATAGCCGAAGTTCTGCACCTCGAACGTGGCCTTCACGGGATCGCTGATGCGGTAATAGATGACGGCATCCACCGTGACCGACACGTTGTCCTTGGTGATCACTTTCTGCGGCTCGACACTGATGACGCGCTCGCGCATGTCGACTTTGATGACGCCTTCGATCATCGGTACGAGAAACGTCAGGCCCGAATCGACGGTGTGACGATAGCGCCCGAGCCGTAGCACCAGCCCCTTTTCATACTGCGCGATGACGCGCGCCGAGCGGGCCAGCGAAACCAGTGCGATGAACAGCACCACGACCATCAGCAGGAACCCGAACTGTTGCATCGCTACCTCACCTGAAGGGTGACGCCGTCGATGCCGGCGACAGTCACACGCTGTCCAGGCTCGAGGGGCGTGACAGTATCGTTCGCGACATCGGCGCGCCAGATTTCATCGTTCACCTTGACCTGCCCCGGCGCATGCGGAGCGATGCGCTGCAGTACGATCGCCTCGCGGCCGACCAGCGCATCGGTGTTCGTCTTGACGTGTGTGGTCTGCATGCGGCGGCGCAGGAATTGCCGCCCGATCGCCACGTAGGCGAGACACAGGACGCTCGCGGTGACGAATCCCACGGTCGTCGACCCCATCAACAGACCGAGTCCGCCGCCCAAGACAAATGTCGACCCCACCAGCACGAGATCGAACCCGGCGAACCCGCCCAGCATGACTTCGGCGAGGATCATCAAGGCGCCGCCGATGATCAGCAGCCAGTTCCACGTGATTCCCGAACCCATTCGCCACACCTCCCGGCATTCCCGCGCGCGACAGGCGCGCGGGACTTCAATGCGGACTATGTGACTGAGTTCGCGGCGCTGCAAGCGGAGCGGGAAGCGCAACGGCAACGCACGATGGGATGCGCGGTTGCGGCCTACTCGTCCAGCGCGCCCTTGCCCGCCGCAACGCGTTCGATAATGCGCGAGGTACTCCAGCCTTCGCGCACGCGGATGCGCGCCACGCGGCCGCCACGCCCTTCGACGAATTCGCGGCCCACGATCTGGTCGAGCGCCCAGTCGCCGCCCTTCGCCAGCACATCGGGCGCGACCTCGTGGATGATGCGGTCGGGCGTGTCCTCGCCGAAGATCGCCACGCCATCGACGCACTCGAGTGCGGCGAGCATCTCGGCGCGTTCGTGCTCCGGGACAATCGGGCGTTGGGGACCCTTGAGCCGTTGCACCGAGGCGTCGGCGTTGACGCCGATCACCAAACGATCCCCGAGCAAGCGCGCCTCTTCGAGATACTCGACGTGACCGCGGTGCAGCAGGTCGAACACGCCGTTGGTGAACACGATGCGCTTCCCTGCCGCGCGCCACGCGGCCAACGAGGTGACCAGCGCATCGGGCAGCCGGTCGTGACTCACGCGCTCAACGCCTCGATATCGGCGAGCAACTTGGCGGGGCTGCACGTCGCGGTGCCGACTTCGCGAATCACGATGCCCGCGGCATGGTTGGCCAACCGGCACGCCGAGACGAAGTCCGCCTTACTCGCGAGTGCGAGCGCGACGACGCTGACGACCGTGTCGCCCGCACCGGTCACGTCATACACCTCGCGCGCCACCGTCGGCAGGCTGGTGTAGCGGCCGCCGCGCTCGAACAAGCTCATGCCGTCGGGACCGCGCGTCACCAACACGGCTTCGGCATTGAGGCGCTTCTGCAGGCCCCAGCCCACTTCCATCAGGCTCACCTGATCGACGATGCGCCGCCCCTGCACGTAGCCCGCTTCATGCTGGTTGGGCGTCAGGAGGGTGGCGTCGCGATAGGAATCGATGTGGCTGTCCTTGGGATCGACGCACACCGGGATGCCGCGCCGCCGCGCAGCGCCCAACGCGGTCTCGAGCGTGCCGGGATGAATGACGCCCTTGCCGTAGTCGCTCACCACAAGCGCCTCGGCGGTCTCCATCTCGCGCAGGATTGCGGTGCGTAGCCGCTCGAACAGCTCGCCATCGACATCGGCGCGCGATTCGCGATCGGCGCGCACGATCTGCTGCGAATGCGCCACGATGCGCGTCTTGACGGTCGTGGGCCGCGAAGTGTCAGCGAGCAGGCTGTCGGCTCGCACGCCGCGCTGTTCCAGCTCGCGCATCAGCACGCGGCCATCCTCATCGTCGCCGCGCACCGAGATCAACGCGGGCGAGGCGCCCAACGCGCTGAGGTTGGCGGCGACATTGCCGGCGCCACCGAGCGAGATGGTCTCGCGCTCGACTTCGACGACCGGTACCGGCGCTTCGGGCGAGATGCGTTCGACCCGCCCCCACAGGTAGCGGTCGACCATGACATCACCCAGCACAGCGACGCGCCGGCCGCTGAAGCGGCTGACGATGGCGCGCAGCGAATCGAGGTCGATCTCAGGAGGATTCATGCGCGCGGGACGCTACACCGCGCGCTTGACGAGGGTCAAAGCTGGGTGAGGCACGCGCCAGGCGATGCGCGAATGGAACGAGGCGGCATCGGGGCGAGCCTCATGAACCGCGTCTCGGCCTCGCCCGCGCGCGTTGACGCCGAAGTTGGTGGCCGCCTAGGGTTCGCACCATGGACCTCCACATTGAATTGTGCCTGAGTGCGTTTGAACCTTGTCCCGAATCGGGGGCCTTCGCTCGGCACCATGGCTTCCAGCAGGTGCGAACATTCTGGGTGATGGAGAGGCCAGTCGAGGGCCTGAAACCGCCCGAATGGCCCGCGGAAATCGAGACGCGGCTGTTCGACGGAAGCGAGCAAGCGCTGGCAGGCTGGAATGAGTCCTACAACGATTCGTTCTCGAGGCACTATCATTTCGTGCCTTCCACCGTCGAGGAATGCCGTGTC
>JANLOX010000166.1:0-8785 GCA_031366795.1 Candidatus Eiseniibacteriota bacterium
CGAAGTCGTTGATTTCCTGGTCGGGCAGCTCGACCGAGGATCCCCCGGGACCCACCGGCCGCCGCTGTGCGCAGCCGCCGGCCCCGATCGCGCCCGCGAGACACAGCAGGGCAAACAGCCAGAAGTGCCTCGGTCGTAACGGGCGGAACATGAGGGGGCTCCCTCGGGAGATGTCGCCTTGAATCGCATGCGCTTCGAACCCACGCTAACAAATGGTGTGGGCACCCTCAAGCACGGCTTGTGCCAGCATGCCACCACCTTCTAGTTCTATGAGGTTATCGGCCTTTGCCCTACCCGGCTTGACGTCCGAGACGTCACCTTTGGGACCACAGTGTCCACGTCAGGTCGGGCTTTGCGGGGGCGCGACGAGCCGACGCAGCAATCGGGGTTTTGCAGCAGCCCGCGCGAGCTACCGGCCGCCCCTGAGGCAATCGTGCAGGTGCAGCACGCCGGCCGGGCGCCCCTGCGCATCGACCACGACCAGCGCGGTGATGGCGCCGCTCGCGCGTTCCTCCATGACCCGCACGGCGGCGGCGACCAGCGCGGTCGCCTCGATCGTCGCGGGCGAACGCGTCATCACGTCGGCGGCGGTCAGCGTCCAGGGTTCGGAGTACCGGAGCAGGATGCGCTTGAAGTCGCCGTCGGTCACGACGCCCGCGAGCTCGCCGCCGGCACCGATGACCGTGGTGATGCCGAGGCGCTTCGCCATGATTTCGAGCACCACGTCGCGCAACGGCGTCGACTCCGCGACGCGCGGCAGCTCAGCCCCCGCGTGCATCAGCTCACCCACCGGGCGCGCCGCGGCGCGGCCGATCACGCCGCCGGGATGCAGGAAGCGGAAGTCCTCCGCCTTGAAGCCGCGCCGCTCGAGCAGTGCCACGGCAAGGCAATCCCCCATCACCTGCGCCACGGTGATGCTCGTCGTCGGCGTCAGGTCCATCGGGCACGCCTCGCGCACCGGACCGGTGTTGAGCACGGCCTGGCTGCGCGACGCGAGCGGTGATTGCGCGACAGCAACGATGCTGACCAGAGGAATGCCGTGGCGCTCAAGGTACGGCAGCAGCGCAAGCAATTCGTCGCTGCCGCCGCTCTTCGAGACGAACAGCGCCGCATCGCCCGCCGTGAACAATCCGGCGTCGCCGTGCAGCGCGTCGGTCGGGTGCAGGAACACGGCCGGCGTGCCGGTGCTGGTCAGGGTCGCGGCGAGCTTGTGCGCGAGCAGGCCGGACTTGCCTACCCCTGAGACGATCACCTTGCCGCGGCAGGCCGCGAGCAACTCGACGGCCTTGACGAACGAGGCATCGAGCCGCGCTTCGAGTGCCGCGACCGCGGCGGCCTCGATGCGTACGACTTCGCGGGCGCGCTCGACCATCCCCGCGGGCGGGATACCGGCTGCGCTCATTGTGGCGTCTCCCTTCGCTGACGGAGTCATGCGCCGTAGCGCTCCAGCACGCGTGCCCACGTGCCATTGTGGCGGAGTAACCGTTCGACCACTTCACGCACCGCGCCTGCTCCCGGGCGGGCCTTGGTCACGGTGTGCGCGTAGCGGCGCAATTCGGGCGAGCAGCCGAGCACCGCGATGGGCCAGCCGACGCGCTTGAGCAACGGAATGTCCGGCAGGTCATCCCCGACCATGGCGCACTGGTCCCAGTTCACCTTTTCGCGGCGCATGACGCGCTCGGCCACCGCAACTTTGTCCTTGGCACCGAGATAGTACTCGAGCTTCAAGTCTTTCATGCGCCCCTCAACGGCTGCGGATTGGCGTCCCGAGATCACCACGGGCAGCATCCCCGAGTCGCGCGCCCATTCGAGGGCAAGCCCATCGCGCACCCAGAAACTCACGTTGTCACCCGTCTTGGAAAAGCCGATCACCCCGTCGGTGAGCGTACCGTCGACGTCGAGAAACAGGATGCGCACCGGTTTGGGAGCGGCCGTTCCGCGCATCGAACCACGCCCCGCCGTGCGTCGCGCCGGACCGCGCGCCAGCGAACCTCGCGATCCCGCCTCAGGCATGGGAGCGCTCGCTCACCGCGCGGCGCACGGCGATCGCCTCGTCGAGGAACGCCTCGACCTGGTCGAGCGGCAACTGCGTCGCCGCATCGGACAGGGCGTGTTCCGGATCGGGGTGCGTTTCGAAGAACAACCCGTCGATGCCGCACGCCACCGCGGCGCGCATCAGCGGCACCGCGAAGCGCCTGTCCCCACCGGTCACCCCGCCTCCCGGGCGCTGCAGGCTGTGGGTGGCGTCGAACACGACCGGTACCCCCAGTTCGCGCATGCGGACCAAACCGCGCATGTCGACGACGAGGTCCCCGTAGCCGAACGTCGTCCCGCGCTCGGTGACCATCACGCGCTTGCCCCCTGCCTGCACGGCCTTGTCGATCGCCTGGCGCATGTCATCCGGAGCGAGGAACTGCCCCTTTTTGATGTTCACCGCGCGACCACTGGCGGCGGCCGCCTGGATCAACGCCGTCTGGCGCGACAGGAACGCCGGAATCTGCAGGCAGTCGGCGACCTTCGCCGCCTCCGCGACGTCCACCACTTCGTGCACGTCGGTGATGACCGGAGCCCCAAGTTCACGCCGCACGCGCTCGAGTGCCGCAAGCCCGCGCTCCGGCGACAACCCCGCGAACGATTGCCCGCTGGAGCGGTTCGCCTTGCGGTACGACGCCTTGAACACGTACGGCAGGTCGCGCGCGGCGCACGCCGCGGCCACCCGCTTCGCCACGGTCATGCACAACTCTTCGCTCTCGACGACACACGGGCCCGCGAGCACGAACAGCTTCGGGCCACCCACTTCGGCGTTACCGATCATGAAGCGGTTCATGCACTCACCGCGCTGCTCTTGGCGGCGCCGTGGGCCGCCTCCGCCTGCGCCGCGGGATTCGTGTCGACACCCGTGCGGGCACGGCGGCGGTCGAGTGCGGCGCGCACGAAGTCCTTGAACAGCGGGTGCGGATCGTGCGGCCGCGACTTGAGTTCAGGATGGAATTGCACGGCGAGGAACCACGGATGGTCCGGCAACTCGACGATCTCGACCAGTTCGCGCCCGACGCACTTGCCCGACAACACGAGCCCGCGCGACTGCAGCTGTGCGGCGTGCTTGTTGTTGAACTCGAAGCGGTGCCGGTGACGCTCCTCGACCTCGGTCTTCCCATAGGCGCGCGCGGCGAGGCTGCCCTGGCGCAGCGCGCAGCGGTACGAACCCAGCCGCATGGTGCCGCCCTTGTCGGAGATCCCGGTCTGGTCGGGCAGCAAGTCGATCACCATGTGGTCCGACACCGGTTCGAATTCGCTCGAGCTCGCGTCCAGCCAGCCCACGACGTTGCGCGCAAATTCAATCGTCGCCAGTTGCAGGCCGAGGCAGATGCCGAAGTACGGAATGCCGCGTTCGCGCGCATGGCGGATCGCATTGATCTTGCCCTCGATACCACGATCACCGAAGCCGCCCGGCACGAGGATGGCGTCCACTTCCGCCAGTTGCGCGAGTCGTTCCGGCTGTTCGAGATCGGTGCTCTCGACCCACAGCAGGTTGACGCGCGCATCGTTCGCCGCACCGGCATGAACGAACGCCTCGGAGATGCTCTTGTAGGCATCGCGCACATGCGTGTACTTGCCCACCACCGCGATGGTGCACGACTTCTTCGGCGCCTTAACGCGCGCCACGAACTCGCTCCACGAACGCAGGTCGGGGTCCCCCGCTTCGAGGTTCAACTCGCGCACCACGATGTCGTCGAGGCCGCCTTCATGGAACACACCGGGCACTTCGTAGATCGATTCGACATCGGTCGCCGCGATCACCGCCTCGGTGGGCACGTTGCAGAACAGCGCGATCTTCTCGCGCACCTCGCTCGACAACGCCACTTCGCTGCGGCACAGCAGGATGTCGGGCTGAATGCCAATCTCAAGCAGGTCCTTCACGCTGTGCTGCGTCGGCTTGGTCTTCACCTCGCCCGCCGCCTTGATGTAGGGCACGAGTGTCACGTGCACGAACAGCGTCTCGCGCCGGTGCTCGAGCCGCAGCTGGCGCACCGCTTCGAGGAACGGCAGCGATTCGATGTCGCCGACCGTGCCGCCAATTTCGATGATGTGCACGTCGGCCTGCGTCGCCAGCCCGAGCGACATGATGCGGCGTTTGATCTCGTCGGTCACATGCGGAATCACCTGGACGGTACGCCCGAGGTAGTCGCCGCGCCGCTCCTTCGACAGGATCGAGTCGTAGACCTGGCCCGCGGTCACGTTGTGGCTGCGCGTGACGGAGATACCGGTGAAGCGCTCGTAGTGACCGAGGTCGAGATCCGTCTCAGCGCCGTCATCCGTCACGAACACTTCGCCGTGCTGGAACGGGCTCATCGTCCCGGGATCGATGTTGAGGTAGGGGTCGAGTTTCTGCAGCGTCACACGCAGCCCGCGAGCCTTCAGCAGCAAGCCGAGCGAAGCGGCGGCAATCCCCTTGCCGAGCGAGGAAACGACGCCCCCGGTAACGATCACCAACTTGGCCATGTGCTTAGGTTCCTTTCGGCTGACGCATCCAGCGATCTAACCCCGCGGTCCACGCCGCTCGAGCGCCGCCAGCTGTTCGGGTGTGTCCACACCCTGCGCCGGCCGCCCGCTGGCAAACACCCTGATCCGCGCGCCACGCTCGACGGCGCGCAACTGCTCCAATCGTTCAGCCTGCTCACGCCGCCCCGGCGGCCACGATGCGAATTCGCTGAGGAAGGAGCGGCGGAAGCCGTACACGCCGATGTGGCGGAGAATCTCGCCGCCCGCCCTCCCTGGCGCGGGCCACTGACGCGTAAAGTAGAGCGCCCATCCTCCGGCGTCCAACTCCACCTTGACGACATGCTCCGAGGCCAGCGCCCGTGCGTCAGGCTCGTGATGCGCCAGGGTCGCCATCTCGATGCCGGGATCATCGCGCATCCCCGCGATCAACCGTTCCGCCCCGGTACTGTCGAGCTCAGGTTCATCGCCCTGGAAGTTCACGATGATGTCGCAGTCCGGATGTCGCGCGGCCACGAGTGCGACGCGGTCGGTGCCTGTTGCGCAATCGAGCGGCGTCATCTCGACCTCGGCGCCGAAGCCGCGGGCGACGTCCGCGATGCGCTCGTCGTCCGTGGCGACCACCAATTGGTCGAGCCCCGCGATCGATCGCGCGCGTTCCCATACATGCTGCACCAGCGGCTTGCCCCATAGCGGAACCAGTGGCTTGCCCGGAAATCGAGACGCGCCATACCGGGCAGGAATGACACCCAGAACGGCGCGCGAACCATGCGTGGTCAGCATGGAAGGGCAATCTACCACACCACGGGGAACTTCGCGCCTTCAGGGCAACCCGGTGACGTTCTGGCCGGACGCACTGCCGTGCACCCTGCACGGAGCGAGTTGTTCCCTGTGATTTCAGCCGCTAATTTCCCCGCCATGTCCCGGCCCCTCCCCACGCCCGCCCAGCTTGAGCGTATCGAAACGCTCGCCTTCGCCGACCTGTTCGCGGCGGCGCCCGATGAGGTCTCCGCATTCTTGGGATTGGGCAGCCGCTGGCTCGGGGGAACGCTCATCACTTGGGGCTCGCGCGCGGACGTGCTGATGTTCAATCGCGCCTTTGGCGTCGGCCAGTCGGCCCCCAGTACCGCCGCGCACCTCAAGACGATCGCCGCCCGGTTCGATGCGGAAGCGGTGCCGCGCTCCTTCCTGCAGATCGCGCCCGGCGCGCAGCCTGCCCAGCTTGAAACGTGGACACGCGACCTCGGCTATACGCCCCACAACCGTTGGGCGAAGTTCGCGCGCGCGCTCGATGAACTCCCGCCGGTGAAGAATAGGGTGCGCATCGACAAGATCGGCCCCGCGCGCGCCGCGGAGTTCGGGCGTCTCGTGATCGACACGTTCACCATGCCGGAGCAGGTCCACGGATGGCATGGCGCGCTCGTGGGGCGCACGGGGTGGTATCACTACATTGCGACGCTCGATGGCGAGGCCGTCGGCTGCGCGGCGATGTTCCTGTGCGACGGGCTCGCATCGTTCGGCACGGCGGGCACGGTGTCGCACGCCCGCGGTCGCGGCGTGCAAGGAGCGTTGATCATTCGGCGCCTGCACGACGCGGCGGCGGCGGGAGCCACCCACGCGGTCGTCGAAACCGCCGAGGACACTCCCGCCAAACCCGCCCCATCGTTCCGCAACCAGCTGCGGCACGGCTTCGAGCTGTGTTACATGCGCGCGAACTGGCTGCGCGCGATGCCGCTGCGGCCCGCGTAGACCGCGAAGTTACACCGCAGTGTTACACGGCGACGCTACACCGCAGCGTGACACCGCAGCGTGACACCGCAGCGTTACACCGCAGCGTTACACCGCAGCGTTACACCGCAGCGTTACACCGCGACCGAAAGCTCCGCGATCATGTCGGCGACATCCTTGCCCGACTTCTGCAGCGCCGCCAATTCGTCCGCCGCGAGCTTGAGCTCGATGATCTTCTCGACGCCGTTGGCCCCAATCATCACCGGCACCCCGATGAACAGGCCCTGCAGGCCATACTGGCCCTCGAGCAGCACCGAGCAGGGGATCAAGCGCTTCTGGTCGGTGAGCAGGGCCTCGGTCATCTCGACCGCCGACATCGCCGGCGCGTAGTACGCCGAACCCGTCTTGAGCAGCTTCACGATCTCCGCGCCACCCTCCCGCGTGCGCTGGATGATCGCATCGAGGCGGTCCTTGGCGATCAACTCGGTGACGGCGATGCCGCCCACCGTGGTGAAGCGCGGCAGCGGCACCATCGAGTCGCCGTGCCCGCCGAGCACCATCGCCTGCACGTCGGCGGCGGAGACATTGAGCTCCATGCCGATGAAGGCGCGGAAGCGCGCGGAGTCGAGCACCCCGGCCATACCCATCACGCGGTGCTTGGGGAAGCCCGACAACTTCCAGAACAGGTGCGCCATCACATCGAGTGGATTGGTGACCACGACGACGAAGGCGTTAGGCGCATGCTTCTTCACCGCTTCGGCGGACGGACGGATGATGTCGGCGTTGGCCTTGAGCAGGTCGCTGCGCGACATTCCCGGCTTGCGCGGGAAGCCCGCAGTCATCACCACGACATCCGAACCCGCGACCTCGGCGAGATCGTTGGAGCCCCGGATCGTCACCCCCCGGTGCCACAGCGGCGCTGCCTGCTGCATGTCGAGCGCCTTGCCCTGCGGCATACCTTCGAGGATATCGACCAGCGTCACATTCGCGAGTCCGCGCTCCGCGATATAGAGGGCCGTGCTGGCGCCGACGTTACCGGCTCCGATGACCGTCACCTTGCGACTCATCTCACATCCTCCTCGCATCCAGCCCGATCCTGAACCGGCCGCGCTATGGGGTCATGCTGCACAAACACCCAGCGCCTCGACGCCCGAACCAATCGTGGGCGACGAGGCGCTGTAGGATGCCGCTGACGATCCTAGTTGGTCTCGGCGGTAACCGGCGGCAGCACATTGACCTTGCGGCGCGTGCCGCGGAAAGTCGAGAACTGCACCACGCCATCGATCATGGAGAACAACGTGTCGTCCTTGCCCATGCCAACGTTCTGGCCGGGGTAAAACTGGGTGCCGCGCTGGCGCACGAGAATGTTGCCGGCGCGCACACGCTCGCCGCCGAACTTCTTGACGCCGAGCCGTTGTGCGTTGGATTCGCGGCCGTTCTTGGTCGATGACTGGCCTTTTTTATGAGCCATTGATGTCTCCCTACCCGGTGATGCCGGTGACGCGAAGGCGTGTCAGCTCGTCGCGGTAACCACGGCGACGGCGAAAGTCACGGCGACGCTTGAACTTGAAGATGCGCAGCTTCGGCCCACGCAGGTGCTCCACGACTTCGAGGGTTGCCACGGCTCCCTTGATGTAGGGCTGGCCGATGGAAATCTTGCTTCCATCACCGACGATCAGCAACTGGTCAAACGTCAGCTTCGCTCCCGGCTCACCCGTCAGGCGAGGCACGTCGAGCACCTCGTTCGGGGTGATGCGGGTCTGGATACCGTTAATGTTGACGATCGCGTACATGCGGATGATTCTCCGGAGGCTGCCGGCGCGAAGGACGTGTTGCCTGGCGACCGGGCGGTGGGCCAGAAGGGGCCCGTAGATGCCAACAGCAAGCGCGGATTTCTACCATGCCCTACACTGGGGTGTCAACTTAGGGGTAGAGTCCAAACCACTCCGCAAGTCACGGCCGGAACGGCAGTTCGGCCCAAAAACCCCAAGGATATACCCATGCGCTTGCCTCTCCGCCTCGTGGTCCTCGCCGTCCTGGCCGCCTCGTGCAGCTGTGCCCACATCCCAGATACCCCGCTGGCCGCCTCTCCAGGCGGCGCCCCGCAGAACTCAGCGGTAGCTGCGTCCGCACACCCCGAGGGCGCTCCCGTGGCCTCCCCGCTCGGCAGTCCATTCGCCGAAACCCAAGCCCGGGCGAATGCCTTGGACACCCCGCTGATGATCGACAAGACCGACATGCGCATCGGCACCACCGTCCAGTTCCGCCACATCCCGAACGCCTCCGAGCTGCACGACCTTTCCCAGCTGCCGGGCCTCGCGCGCTTGGTGCTGAGCTTCGAGGCGTGGCCCGCCGAGTACGCGCCGCTGCAGGTGCTCAACCAGGCCCCCGAGGGCGTCGAGGTCGTCGCCATCCTCCCCGGCTGGCCGCCGAACCGCGCGGCCGTCGACGCCTGGAACTACCTGCAGGTACGGCTGCGCGTGATCGTGATCGTGCCCGGGCCGCCCGCGTCAATCGACATGGTGACGAACCTCAACCAGATGCGCGGCCTCGAGCG
>JANLOX010000184.1:0-1811 GCA_031366795.1 Candidatus Eiseniibacteriota bacterium
ATGAGATGACGGACGGTGTCGGGATCCGAAGCAGGGTATCCGCGATTGCCCGCATCGACGCCTGTGTAGTCCTTGTTCCAGTCGTCGTACAGCCACGCGGTGCGGGCTCCGCCGCTCCCGTCGATATAGAGCTTGACGCCCCCCGACACGAGGCGATCGTCTCCCGTGCTCACGTAGGGTCGCGACATCGCTGCCCGCTCCGAAATCAACTGCTGCGCCGCGGCTTCGGTGCGCCCGCCAAGCCACAACGCAAACACCCGCACCGTCAGCGCTCCCTCAGCCAGCACCTTCCCGTACGACGCCCACGTCGTGGAAGTCACCGTGGGATCCTTGACCGACGTCATGCCCTCCGCATTGAACCCCTTCGCCAGGTCGCGCATTCCCGCCTCCACTTGCGCCGCCGTGCGTGAAGGGATCAGTCGGCGAACAAGCTCCTGGGCGGACTCCTTCAGCACCCCGGTCGGGGTGCCATCGGGATAGCGGTCGATGGTGCCGTTCGGCGGATCCGGCGTCTCGCGCGTGACGTGCGCCAGCGCGAGCGCCGCACTGTTGGCCACGCCGAAGTGTCCCGTCGTGTGCACGAGGTAGACTGGATTCGCTGGTGACGCAGCGTCCAGGTCGCGCGCGACCAGAAGGCGACGCTCGGCGAGCTTGCCATCGTCCCAGCCGCGGCCAGAGATGAATGTGCCGGGACGCGTCTTCGCGACGCGATCCTGAAGGAGTCTCGCCACGTCGCCGACTGTCTTGACTCCGGGGTAGGATACGTCGAGGAGGTAGAGTCGGTCGGCTCCTCCCGTGCTGAAATGCGCGTGCGCGTCGATGAGCCCCGGTGTGACCGCAAGTCCATGAAGATCGATGCGCCGGGTTCGCGGCCCGATGAATTTCGCAATCGCCGCATCGTTGCCCACGGCGACGATCCGGTCCCCGCTGATCGCCACCGCCTCGGCAACATGGTCACCAGGATCCACCGTGAGGATCGTGCCGTGAAGGAGGACGAGATCCGCCGAAGGCTGCGGAGCCACGGGTGCCACTGCGGGCGTCTTGAACCCGGCGGCGCGCCAGAGATCGTCAGACCGGTACAGCACACCGTCCTTCATGACGAGCCGCACGTGCTGAAGATTCCTGATGTCCTCGAGGGGGTTCTGGTCCAGGACAATGAGGTCAGCGCGCTTCCCCACCTCGATGGTCCCGAGCGTCCGGTCGAGCCCCATCACTTTCGCGGGCACGGCGGTGGCGGCACGCAGCGCCTCCATGGGCGGAATCCCGGCGGCGACGTAGAGCTCCACCTCACGATAGACGCTCAGTCCGGGTACGCCCTCGTCCGTGCCCGCCACGAGCGGCACGCCGGCAGCATGCAGCGCATGGAGGGCGCCGAGTGTTCGCCGCATGCGCGCGTGCGCCGTGGCGGTGTCCACCGTCGCGATGCCCATGGCGTTCACGCGCTGCGCAAGAATGGGGGGCAGGTTGACGACACCGGGGATGAGGGCGGATACCGGTTCCGCCGTCGAGTGCTGCAGCAACTCTCCCCACGCGGCAGTGGGATCCACCACGGTGCCATGCCGGCGAAGCGAGGCGATCTGTGCCTTCACGCTGTCCGATGCCGTGTCGCCGCGGATGGGCAGGTGGGCAATCTGGTCCATCCCCGAATCGACCGACGCCAGGAGGCCGAGCGCTCGGGGAACGTGTCCCGTAACGCTCATGCCGAGTCGATGTGCCTCGGTGATGATGGCCCCAACGACAGCCGGCGCAACGAGGTCGTACAACTTGATCTGCTCGAAGCCGAGGTCGTGGTAACGCCGCACCACGGCGCG
>JANLOX010000194.1:0-4750 GCA_031366795.1 Candidatus Eiseniibacteriota bacterium
GCTTTCCACGGGAGCCCTTTCGGGGGTCCCGCGCATCGTGCTGCCCGGCCAACAGGTCGCCGTGGCGGCTGCCTGCCCTCACCCGGAACCTTCCAGCGTGTTCGAGAATCTCGCCGAGCGTATCCAGACCATCGCCCGCAACCTCACGGGACAGGGCAAGCTCACGCCCGACAATGTCCGCGAGAGCCTGCGCGAGGTCCGGCGTGCCCTGCTCGAGGCCGACGTGCAGTTGGCGGTGGCGCGCGATTTCGTGGCGCGGGTCGAGGAGCGCGCGGTCGGCGAGGAAGTGCTCAAGAGCCTGACGCCAGGCCAGCAGGTCGTAGGGATCGTCCATGAAGAGCTGATTGCCCTGCTCGGCAAGACGCCCGTGACGCTGGCCGGCTCGCCGCACTCGCCGACGGTCGTGCTGCTCGCGGGGTTGCAGGGCTCGGGCAAGACAACGTTCGCGGGCAAGCTCGCGAAGTGGCTCAAGGCGAAGGAAAAGCGCGTGCTGCTCGCCAGTGCCGACATCTACCGTCCGGCCGCGATCGACCAGCTCGAGCGCGTCGCCGGTATGGCGGGCGCCACGTTCTGGCGGGCCGCGGATGGCACGACTCCGGCCGACATCGCGGCGCAGGCGCTCGAACAGGGCCGCACGCGCGGCTTCGACTTCCTCATCTTCGACACCGCCGGCCGCCTGCACATCGACGAAGCGCTGATGGGCGAGCTGAATGACATCAAGCGCACGCTCAAGGCGCACCAGGTGCTGCTCGTCGTCGATGGCATGACGGGGCAGGAGGCGGTGAAGATCGGCCAGACCTTCGCCGAGCAGATCGGCATCGATGGCCTGGTACTCAGCAAGATGGACGGCGATGCGCGCGGAGGTGCTGCGTTGTCGTTGCGGCAGGCGACGGGCAAGCCGATTTTATTTCTCGGCGTGGGTGAGAAGCTCGATGGCCTGGAGGCGTTCGATCCCGCGCGGCTGGCGGGGCGCATTCTCGGCATGGGCGACGTCGTCGGCCTGGTCGAGCGCGCGCGTGACGCCGTCGACATGCAGTCGGCGCAGAAACTGGCCGAGAAGCTGCGCAAGTCGGACTTCTCGCTCGAGGACTTCCTCGAGCAGCTGCGGCAGTTGAAGAAGATGGGCCCGCTCGAGGACCTCTTGAAGATGATGCCGGGCGTGACGCCGGCGATGCTGGAGAAGAACAAGCCGGATACCGCGCGGCTCAAGCGGTTCGAGTCGATCATCCTGAGCATGACGCTGCGCGAGCGGCGGCATCCCAAGGTCCTCGATGGCAGCCGCCGCCGCCGCATTGCGGCCGGGAGCGGGACACACGTTTCCGATGTGAACCAATTGATGCGAGATTTTGACCAGGCGCGGACGCTCATGAAGCGGCTGCGCCACGGCCCGCGCGGCCTGGCCGCGTTGCGCGGGAAGATGCGATAGCGGCATACCGGCCGCGCGGGTTACCCTCGCGGGCGGACATCAACCAGGAGGACGATTCATGGCAGTAGTGCTTCGTCTCATGCGATCGGGCGCGAAGAAGCGGCCGTTCTACCGTATCGTTGCAGCTGACTCGCGCCGTCAGCGCGACGGGCGATTCCTCGAGATCCTCGGTCACTACGACCCGCTGAAGAACCCGCACACGCTGGTGCTCAAGCAGGAGCCGATCGCGGTGTGGCTGCAGAACGGCGCCGTGCCGTCCGATCAGGTGGCCTCGTTGCTGCGGCAGGCGGGAATCAAGATGGGCACCGCGAGCAAGCCGAAGGCGAAGGCCGCGGCGGGCGCCAAGCCGAAGGCCGCAAAGAAGCGCGCCGTCAAGAACACGCCGTCAGATCGCAAGGTCAAGGCGCGCGCGGCTCGCAAGGCCGGCAAGGGTAAGCCCAAGGTGGCCAAGGCAAAGAAGAAGTAGCGGACGCGTTGCGTATGACGCGGATCGGTGCAGCGGCAGTGCGCCCGGCTCAACAACCGGCCGTGGCGCGCGCGAGGGTGGTGCGACATGCGGGGCATTGTGCTTGCGTGCTCGTGCTGCTGTGCGCGCTGGGCTGGGGCTGCACGCCCCAGGCGCCCCAGACGGCGGAGGCGCGCGCTGCGCGTTCGCAGCAGTTGATCGATTCGGGCAACGCTGCCTACCGGCAGGGCGATTATCGGCTGGCGGTGCGGCGCTACGCCGCGGCCGCCGTCGAGCGCAAGGACGATCCCGCCGCGTACTATGGAATGGGGATGGCGCTGGCCAAATTGGGCCGCGATGAAGAGGCGCGCGCGGCGTACCAGCGCGCGCGGGATCTCGCGTTGGGCGCGGGCGGCGATTCGGCGGGAGCACAGGCGCACCACCCCTAATCACGGTCACTCTGAGGACTTGCGATGCATGACCTGAGGTTCTTGCGGCAGAATCGCGAACGTGTCGAGGCGGGGATCGCCTTAAAGGGCGTCACCGTCGATCTCCAGCGCTTCTATGCCATCGAGGAGCGCCGCCTCGCGGTGCTGCACGAGACCGAGCAGTTGAAGGCGCGCCGCAACGCCGAGAGCGAGACGATCGCCGCCAAGAAGAAGGCCGGCGAGAACGCCGACGCCGACATCGCTTCGATGCGCGAGGTGGGCGACCGCATCAAGGCGCATGACGCCGAGATCCGCCAGCTCGAGGAAGAGAGCGAGAGCCTCGCCGCGTGGATCCCCAACCTGCCGCACGAGTCCGTGCCGCCGGGACGCGATGCCTCGCAGAACCAGCTCGTTCGCACCTGGGGCGAGCCGCGCGCCTTCGACTTCGAGCCCAAGCCGCACTGGGACCTCGCCACCAGTCTCGGCCTGCTCGACTTCGAGCGCGGCACCAAGATCTCGGGTGCCGGGTTCCTGTTGTTCACCGGCATGGGCGCCAAGCTCGAGCGCGCCTTGATCAGCTTCATGCTCGACTTCCACACCGAGAAGCACGGCTATCACGAAGTGTGGCCGCCGCACGTGGTGCGCCGCGCGTCGCTGTTCGGCACGGGGCAGCTGCCGAAGCTCGAATCGGACATGTACCTGATCGGCGAGGACGATTTGTTCCTCAATCCCACCGCCGAAGTACCGGTGACCAACATTCATCGCGATGAGATTCTCGAGCCCTCGATGATGCCGCGCTACCTGACCGCCTATTGCGCCTCGTACCGGCGCGAAGCGGGTGCCGCGGGCCGCGACACGCGCGGCATGGTGCGCGTCCACCAGTTCGACAAGGTCGAGCTGGTGAAGATGGTGGCACCCGAGACCAGCTACGAGGAGCACGAGAAGCTGGCGCGAGACGTGTCGGACATCTTTGAAGCGCTCGAGTTGCCCTACCGCGTGATGTTGCTGTGCAGCGGTGACATGAGCTTCGCGGCGTCCAAGTGCTACGACTTCGATGTATGGTCGCCCGGAACCCAGACGTGGCTCGAGTGTTCGTCGTGCTCCAACTTCGAGGACTTCCAGGCCCGCCGCATGAACATGCGTTTCCGTCGCGAGATCGGCGCCAAGGTCGAATTCCCGCACACGCTCAACGCGTCGGGCGTCGCCCTGCCGCGCACGTTTGCCACGCTGCTCGAGAACCACCAGACGGCGGAGGGAGGCGTGCGCATCCCGCTGGCCCTGCGGCCCTACCTCGGCGGGCTCGAGGAGCTGAAGCCCTAGACGCTGAGCGCCGACGTGGCCCGCCTGACCGCCGGTTCGCGCATGACCCTGGCGCAAGGGCTGCGCGTGGTGTTGTTCTTGGGCGCCAGCGTGCTGGCGGCGACGGTGTTCCTGCTCGCGCACTGGACGATCGACCGCCTGTCGCGCGAAGTCGCAGCGACCTCGCACATGCTGGCGCAGTTCTGCGCCGAGGCGTCCTATCCGGTGGTGCGCAACCCGCAGGTCGAGGACGTGTTCATGCGCCTCGTCTCGAATCTCGACTTCCCCATGGTCATTACGGATCGCGAGGGGATCCCGCGCGCCTGGCGCGGCATCGGCGTGGCATCCGACCTCGTCTCCGCCGAGTCGCTCGATAGTCTCGCGGCCGGCCAGACGATCGCGCCAGTGATCGCCGAGCGCGTGAAGCTGGTGCGTTACGCTGTCGACGTGCTCGACGCGCAGAACAAGCCGATCCCGCTGACACAGCGCCCGCCCATGCCGATCACGCGGAGCATCCCCGCCCCCCTGATGCGCGCGTTCACGCCAGACACGCTCGGTGCGGTTCACTACGGCGAGCCGCAGGTACTCGAGGTGCTGCGTTGGACGCCTTACCTCTCGCTGGGCGGCACGTTGTTGCTGTTGGCGCTCGGGCTGTGGGGCCTTGCGGTGATCCGGCAGTCGGAGAAGCGTACGATCTGGGTCGGGATGGCCAAGGAGACCGCGCACCAGTTGGGCACGCCGCTGTCCTCGCTGATGGGCTGGAGCGAGATGTTGCAGGCGCATGTCCCATCGCCCGCGACCGGCGATGTGACCCTGCCGGCGGCCGAGTTGGCGGAGACCGTCACCGAAATGGGCCGCGACATCGACAGGCTTACCAAGGTGGCCTCGCGCTTCAGCAGTGTGGGCTCGGAGCCCAACCTCCAACTCGCCGACCCCATTGCGGTGGTGCGTGAAGTGGCCGGGTACATGCGCAAGCGGCTGCCGCATGGCGGTGGGAAGGTGGAGTTGCGCGAGCGCTACGAGCCCTCGCCGCAGGTAAAGTTGAACGCCGACCTGCTCGAGTGGGCGGTCGAAAACCTGATCTCCAATGCGCTCAACGCGCACGACAAGCAGCCGGCTTGGATCGAAGTCACGGCGGGACCCTCGAATGAC
>JANLOX010000268.1:0-8180 GCA_031366795.1 Candidatus Eiseniibacteriota bacterium
CCAAGCATGAACTTCTTCTGCAGGAGCTCACGCGACATGACGCGCGTTCGCTCGGGGATCTCGCGGTTGATCGCGATTTTATAGACGTCCATGAGCAGCTTGGGGCTGATCATGCGCCGGAGCAGCGCGGTCGGCAGCTGAGGGTTGGCCAGAAGCCGCCGCTGGACGAACGTCGCCCGGGTTTCCGCGGTCAGCACTCCGAAGCGTGCGCACGGCTGACGCTGTCGGCGCGCGCGCTCGCGGCCCGCGCCACGCGCGTCGCCGGCCGCGGCCGTTAGGCCGCCGCGGAAGCGCCGCCGGTGGTTTGCGCCGGGACGCATCGTTCAACCACTCGGTTCCCGCGCCAGCCGCCCGCAGCCTTTACATATCGCTCGACGTGCGTAGACTCACCTGACTTGGGTTACCCGTATGGGGTCAGGAGGACTCTTCAATGTCGTCACGCCGGGGCGTCTGGGCGTTCGTGTTGATCATTTCGCTGGCCGGAGTGGCGGTGTTCTCGGCCGCCCTGGCGTTACGCGGTCCGCGGCCGCGGCCTGCCGCCCCTGCGGTGCTGGTGTGGGATGTCCCCAGCACGATCGTTGATGGTGAACCGCCGCATCGCCTGTTCGGCTACGGTTGGTTCCGCCGCTCGCACCCCACGGTGTTCGACGTGGTGCGCACCCTCGATCGCGCCGCCGGCGATGACCATGTGCGCGCGCTCGTCCTGCATATCGATGGGCTCGACTGGGGCTGGGGCAAGTTGTCGGAGGTGCGCGACGCGGTGGCGCGCGTGCGGCGGCTCGGCAAGCCGGTCTACGCCATCGTCGAAGGGGGAGGCGACGCCGAGTACTTCCTCGCCTCCGCCGCGAACGTCGTCGCGGTGCCGCCGGCGAGTGTGCTGTGGGTCGATGGCCTGATGGCTTCGGCGATGTTCTACAAGGGCACGCTCGACAAGCTGGACGTCCACGCCAACTACGCGCATGCGGGCGAGTTCAAATCGGCCGCCGAGGCCTACACGCGCACCAGTATGTCGGAGCCCGCGCGCGAGGCGCTGACGTCGCTGCTCGACGACCTGTATTCGGTGCTCGTCGATTCGCTCGCCACGAGCCGTCACGTCGACGCGGATTCGGTGCGCCGGCTCATCGATGAAGGTCCGTTCCCGGCCGCGGTGGCGCGCACCAGCGGGCTCGTCGACACCGTCACCTACACCGAGCAACTCGATTCGCTGGCGCTCCATCGCGCGGGCAAGGACATCGAGACGCAGTCGTTCACGAGCTACAACGCGCGTGGCACATGGGGCGACTCGCACGTCGCCTACGTCACGGCGGTCGGCACGATCTCCGGCGGCCGCAGCCGCTTCGAGCCGATGGGCGGTGCGATCCTCGGCTCGGAGACGCTGTGCGAAACCTTGCGCGACCTGCGCGACGACCACTCGATCAAGGCGGTGGTGCTGCGCATCGACAGCCCGGGCGGAGAAACGCAGGCCTCCGATGAGATCTGGCACGCGGTGGAGGGGCTCAACGCGCGCAAGCCCGTCATCGTCAGCATGTCCGATCTCGCGGCTTCGGGCGGCTACTACATCGCCGCACCCGCCACGAGCATCGTGGCGCAGCCGGGAACACTGACGGGATCGATCGGCGTGTTCGGCGGCAAGCTCAACCTGCTCGGGCTCTACCAGAAGCTCGGGCTCAACGTCGAGACGGTCTCTCGCGGCAAGAACGCGCAGATGCTGTCCTCGATCCGCGACTTCGATCCGGCCGAGGGCGCGCATTTCCAGGCGCAGATCGACTCGAGCTACCAGTTGTTCCTGCGCCGCGTCTCGGCGGGACGCAGCCTGAGCCTGGTCGAGGCCGACTCCGTCGCGCGCGGCCGCGTGTGGTCGGGGGAAGCCGCGCGCACGCGCGGGCTCGTCGACTCGTTGGGCGGCATTCGTACCGCGTGCCGCATGGCACTGGCGCAGGCGGGATCGTCGCTCGATAAGCCGCTTGATGTAGAGGAGTACCCACGCGCGGGGCACACGTTCATGGACCGGTTGTTCGAGACCTGGATGCGCGACGCGGACTCGGATAACTCGGAGACCGAGCTGCTCGTGCGCAGCTTTTCCCCGGTGATGCGCGCCTGGTTGGCCGCCGCGTCATTCCCGGCGGGGCGCATGCTCGCGGTGTTGCCGTGGAGCATCACGATTCGTTGAAGCGCGGTGGCACGGTGCTATTGTCGGTCGTTTGGTGAAGTGGTAGCGTGAGATTTTGCAGCAGGTTACGGCGTGTCACTTGGTATTCGCTTGCGCCCGTTCTGGAGCTGACGGGCGTCACCGTCCCGCCAGGCTGGGAGGTGCATCTTGAAGGAGTACGCCACTTCGCAAATCAGAAATGTCGCCCTTGTGTCGCATCACGGCGTGGGTAAAACGTCGCTGGCCGAGGCGATGCTGTTCCTCGCGAAGACCACGAACCGGTTGGGCCGCATCGCCGAGGGCACCACGGCGCTCGACTATGGGGCCGATGAGATCCACCGCCAGATCACCATCAATCTGGGGCTCGCGCAGTTCGAATGGTCAGGCCACAAGATCAACTTGATCGACACGCCGGGCTACATGGACTTCGTGGGCGATGTGCACAGCGCCCTGCGTGTGGCGGATTCCGCGGTGCTGCTGGTGCGCGCCAATGCCGGCGCTGAAGTCGGCACCGAAGTCGCGTGGGGAGTCCTCAAGCAAGACAAGATGCCCACGCTGGTCGTGGTCAACATGATGGACAAGGAACACGCGGACTTCGAGGGCTCGATCCGCTCGCTGCACGACAAGCTCGACATCAACGCGATTCCCGTGCAGTTGCCGATCGGCCAGGCCGAGAGCTTCCACGGCATCATCGACCTGATCGAGAACAAGGCCTATACCTTCACGGGCAAGGGCGCGGACGAGAAGAGTCAGGAAGTGCCGATCCCGGATGACATGAAGACCGCCGCCACCGCGGCGCGCTCGCGCCTGCTCGAAGAGGCGGCGACCGGCGATGAAACCCTGATGGAGAAGTTCCTCGCCGAGGGCGATCTCACCGTCGACGAAATCCGCCGCGGCCTGTGCGAGCGCGTGGTGCAGGGCGACCTGGCCCCGGCGTTCTGCTGCTCGGCGTTCAACAATCACGGCGTCAAGGAGATCCTCGACGAGATCGTCGACGTGCTGCCCTCACCACTCGACGTCATGCCCCAGAGCGGCACGACCGCCGATGGCACGGTCGCCGACTGCAAGCCCGACGCCGGCCAGCCGTTGACTGCGCTCGTGTTCAAGACGCTGTCCGAGCACCATCTCGGCGACTTGTCGCTGCTGCGGTTGTACTCGGGCACCGCGACGCCGGGGCACGACATGCTGAACACGACGCGCGGCCGCCACGAGAAGCTGGGCACGCTCTACCATCTGGTCGGCAAGGAACGCATCGAGTGCAAGAGCGCGCGCGCCGGCGACATCGTCGCCGCGGTCAAGCTCAAGGAGACCCACACGGGCGACACGCTGGCGGACAAGCTGCGCCCGGTGAAGCTCGATCCGCCGAACTTCCCGGTGCCGGTCACCGAGGAGTGCATTCGCGCCAAGAACAAAGGCGACGAAGAGAAGATGGTGCAGGCGCTGACGCGGCTGCACGAAGAAGACCCCACCTTTACCCGTCACTACGAGGTGAGCACCAAGGAAGCGTTGGTGCAGGGCATGGGCGACCTGCAGCTCGAGGTGATGGTCGACAGGATGAAGAAGCGCTTCGGCGTCGAGGTCATCCTGAGCCGTCCGCATGTGCCCTACCGCGAGACGATCCGGGCCAAGGCGCAGGGCGAGTACCGGCACAAGAAGCAGACGGGCGGCCGCGGGCAGTTCGGTGAAGTCCACCTGCGGCTGGAGCCGCGCGAGCATGGCGCCGGCTTCGAGTTCGTCGACGAGATCAAGGGCGGCACGATCCCGAACCAGTACATCCCGGCCGTCGAGAAGGGCGTGATCGCGGCAATGGAGAAGGGTCCGCTGGCGGGCTGCCCGGTGGTTGACCTGCGCGTGGCGGTGTTCTTCGGCAAGTACCACGACGTCGATTCGTCCGAAATGGCGTTCAAGATCGCCGCCGAGTCGTGCTTCCACGAAGTCATGCTCACCGCCAAACCTGCCCTGCTCGAGCCGTTCGGCGAGATCCAGGTGCGCGTGCCCGAGGAATTCCTTGGCGACGTGATGGGCGACCTGTCGGGGCGCCGCGGCAAAATCCTCGGGACCGAGGCCGACGGGCACCACCAGGTGATTCGCGCGTCGGTGCCGATGTCCGAGACCTACAAGTACGCCACGCACCTGCGCTCGCTCACCCAGGGCCGCGGGGTGCATGGTGTCAAGATCTCCCACTACGAAGAGGTCCCGCGCGAAATCGCCGACAAGGTGATCGCCGCGACCAAGGCGGAACGGGAGGCGGGCGCTCACGCCTGACGTGCCGGCGAACGGGACGTTGCGTGTACTCGGGATCGATCCCGGCAGCCGAAAGACCGGCTGGGGAGTGGTCGAGAAGCACGGGAACGTCTACCGCTGCCTGGGCCACGGCATCGCGAGTGCTCCTGCGAAGCTCGACCTGCCGCACCGTATCTACCAGATCGTGCAGCAGGTCGAGCAGATGATCGAGCAGCATGCGCCGGATTGCATGGCGGTCGAGGAAGCGTTTTACCACGAGAGCGTACGCTCGACGCTGGTGCTCGGGCATGTGCGTGGCGCGCTGCTGGTGGCCGGGGTAGCGCGTTCGCTCGAGATCGCGGAATACTCGCCGCGCGAAGTGAAGCTGAGCGTCGCGGGCTCAGGGTCCGCCGCCAAGGAGCAGGTCGAATTCATGGTGCGACGCATGCTCGACATCAAGGGACCCCTTCAGGCGGATGCCTCGGACGCCCTGGGCGTCGCGGTGTGCCACCTGAACCGCGCGCGCCGCCCCGTCGGGGCCTCGACGCTGGGCGCTTCGACGCTGGGTGCTGCGACGCGCGGCCTCGAAGCGCTGCTGGCGCGCAAGGTGCGCAAGTCATGATCGCCTCGCTGCGCGGAGCGGTGACCGAGAAGGGCGCCGGGACTTGCGTCATCGAGGCCGGCGGTGTCGGCTACCTGGTGCTCGTGTCATCGCACACGCTGGCCGCGCTGCCCGAGCGTGGCGCGACAGCTTTCCTGCGCACCCGCCAGATCGTGCGCGAGGACTCGCAGCAATTGTTCGGCTTCTCAGATCCCGATGAGTTGCGTTTGTTCGACCTGTTGATCGGGGTCAGCGGCGTGGGGCCGAAGCTCGCGCTCGCCCTGCTGTCGGGGCTGCAACCCGCCGCCGTGGCGCGGGCGATTCGCGGCGAGCAGGTGGCCCTGCTCACGACGGTGCCCGGGATCGGCCGCAAGACGGCCGAGCGGGTGATTGTCGAATTGCGCGACAAGGTCGAGCAGCTCACCGGGCCCGCCCGTGAGGCCGGCGTGCTGCCGCGTTCGGCGCGGCTGCAGGATGCCGTCGCGGCGCTGACGAGCCTCGGGTACACTGCACCGCAGGCGCAGGACGTCCTGCGCCGGTTGGGCGAGGAAGCCGAGTCGTTGAGCCTCGAGGATCTCGTTCGCCGCGCCTTGTCGATGCTGGGCAAGGCGGTCGTCACCAGCCGCTAGCGCGGGCAATTCATGAAGCGCCGCCCGCGAACGCGGATTTCCAGCGACCGAGTCACCAGGGAGGGCCCATGACCGATATTCCCGGACGCCGTACGCCCAAGCCCATTCCCCTGAATGCCGAGCGGCTGGCCGACCCGGACCGCATCGAAGAAGACTCGCTGAACGAGCCCAAGCTGCGTCCGTTGGCGCTCGACGAGTTCGTGGGTCAGGAGTCGATCCGCGAACAGCTGTGCATCTTCATCGATGCCGCCAAGCACCGGAACGAAGCGCTCGACCATGTGTTGTTTCACGGGCCGCCGGGTCTGGGCAAGACGACGCTCGCCGCGATCCTCGCCGAGGAGCTAGGAGTGGAGATCACGCACACCTCAGGCCCGGTGATCGAGAAGCCCGGTGACCTGGCCGGTCTGCTCACGAACCTGGGGCCTCGCGGCATCCTGTTCATCGATGAGATCCATCGCATCAGCGCAGTCGTCGAGGAATACCTCTACCCGGCGCTCGAAGACTTCACGCTCGACATCATGCTCGATCGCGGCCCCAGCGCTCGTTCGCTCAAGATCAACCTCGAGCGCTTCACCCTGGTGGGTGCGACGACGCGCTCCGGCCTGTTGTCCTCGCCGCTGCGCGCGCGCTTCGGTGTTACGCTGCGGCTCGACTACTACGCCGCCGAGGAGTTGACCCGGATCGTGACGCGCTCCGCCTTCATCCTCGGCTGCGAACTCGATCCTGATGCCGCACTCGAGATCGCGCGCCGTTCGCGCGGGACTCCGCGTGTGGCGAACCGCCTGCTGCGCCGCGTGCGCGACTTCGCCCTGATCCGCGCCGATGGCCGAGTGACTCTGCCGGTCGCTCGCGAGGCGTTGCGCATGCTGGATGTCGACGAGCTGGGGCTCGATGAGATGGACCGCCGGCTGCTCGAAGCATTGATCTACAAGTACCAGGGTGGGCCGGTGGGCCTGAGCACGCTGGGCGTGGTGGTGGGCGAGGAGGCCAACACGCTCGAGGATGTCTACGAGCCGTTCCTGATCCAACTGGGCCTGATCAAGCGCACCTCGCGCGGCCGCGAGGCGACGCCGCAGGCGTACCGGCACCTCGGATTGGAGCCGCCTGCCGCGCTCGAGGCTACGCGCGCGGGCGGCCAGCCCGAGCTGCCGCTGTCGTGAGCGAGGGACTTGGGCCCGGTAGCGATGCTCCGATGGCGCCACTGCGGATCGAGGACCTCGACTACGACCTGCCGGCCGAGCTGATCGCGCAGCATCCCGCCGCGCGCCGCGAGGATGCGCGCCTGTTGGTGGTCGATCGCGCGAAGGGTGTCCTGCACGACTCGCGTTTTTCGGAGCTGGGGCAATGGCTTGAACCCGGCGATGCGCTGGCGCTGAACGAGACGCGCGTGTTCCCCGCGCGGCTGCATGTGCGGCGCCCCAGTGGCGGCAAGATCGAACTGCTGTTCGTGCGCCCCGAGCCGCACGGCAACTGGCGCGTACTGGCGCGCCCCGCCAAGCGGGTGATGCCCGGCTCGCAGCTGTTCTCGGAAGGCGGTGAGCTGACGCTCGAAGTGGTGGGCGTCGATGACGACGGCGAGCGCATCGTCCGTGTCGTCGCAGGCGATCTCGCGAAGGTGCTCGACGCGCGCGGCGAGATCCCGCTGCCGCCCTACATCTCGCGGCACGCGGACGCCGAGGACCGCGAGCGCTACCAGACCGTGTTCGCCCGCGTCGATGGCGCGGTCGCGGCCCCCACGGCCGGATTGCACTTCTCCGATGCGCTGTTGGGAACGCTGGAGGCGGGCGGCATCGAACGTGTGCCCGTCGTGTTGCACGTGGGCCCCGGAACGTTTCGCCCCATCAACGCCGAGGATCCGCTCAAGCACAAGATGGATGAAGAGTGGTTCGAGGTGCCGGCGAATTCCGCGCAGCGCCTGAACGCCGCGCGCGCAAAGGGCGGTCGGATTGTGGCGGTGGGGACCACCGCGGTGCGCGCGCTGGAATCCGCGTGCGATGCGAACGCGGGCGCGTTGGCCGCGGCGAGCGGCTGGACGCGCAAGTTCATCACGCCGTCCTACGAATTCCGCGCCGTCGACGCGCTGGTCACGAACTTTCACCTGCCGCGCACCACGCTGCTGCTGCTTGTCGCCGCATTCACCGGTGAAGCGCTGATGTGGAAGGCCTACGATCACGCCGTGATCGAACGGTACCGGTTCTACTCGTATGGCGACGCGATGCTGGTGGTGTAGCGGGGGAGCGCATGCCCGGTGTCACCACCGCGCTCATCGCGCGGCTGTCCCCCTCACCGCACGAAGCACACTCTGCGAGTCTCCGTGGTGCTGCCGTGGGTCAACCGCAGGAAGTAAATCCCGCCACTGATCTTTCGCGTCTGCGCGAGCGTCATCGAGTGGGCTCCCGCGCCGAGTGTTCCGAGCGGGATGGAAGCAACGTGTCGCCCGCCGATATCGAACAAGTCGATCGTCGCGGCTTCGGGACGGGCCAGCGTGAAGGACACGGACAGCGCCCCCGGAGCCGGATTCGGCCAGACGTCCAGGCGCTGCGCGGTGGGCGCATCGGGAGTATTCAGCGCGAGGGGC